>JBGUQD010000001.1:0-7860 GCA_045130755.1 Candidatus Limivicinus sp.
GTATTCCCAGCCGTAGTCCTTCAGGTGCTCGGCCATGTATTCGGCGTTCTGGCGCACCTGGGCCTCGGTGACCGCCGCGCCGTAGCAGTCCCAGCTGTTCCAGCCGAGAGGGGGGTTTGGTGCTGACATAGGATATCCTCCACGCTTCTGGATTTGCAATCAGGATTATATTATCTTCGTATAGGACACATCGTTTCGATACAGTGACAACTCGTATCTGTTCCTGTCGCCGGGTGCGATGCGAATACAGCATTCAAAAGTGTCACCATTTGTGTTTTTGGATGTGCGGATGATTCTGAAAGCCGGTGTTCCGGACTTACAACCAAACAGTTTTGCCTCTTTTTCCTTCAGAGTGATGGCTTCGTACACTTCAACCGCCTCCATGGGAAGCGAATTGGTATGCTCACTGATCATGCTGTAGAGCGAATCGTTCAGATTCTCGGCTGTAAGGTTGCCGCAAAACCGCGTGGGGATGTAGGCGGTTTCAAGCAGGATGGGTTTGCCGTTGGCAATGCGCAATCTCGTGACTTTATATACGGGCGTGTTTTCGTTGATATTCAACTGCTCGGCGACGTATGAATTGGGCTTTCCGATTTCAAATCGAAGCACCTTTGAAGACGGGATCATGCCCATGCTCAGCATTTCATTGGTGAAGTTGTACATGGTGTTCAGGCTGAGCTTAACCTTTGGCTTGCACACGATCGTTCCCAGACGCTGCTTGCGCATTACCAACCCGCGGTTCTCCAGAATGCTGAACGCGCGCCGAACCGTCGATCTGCTCAGCCCCAGGGATTTGCAGAGGGAAAGCTCGGTCGGCAGCTTGTCATTGATTTTCAGTTCCTGATTTTCTATCTTCTGAATCAATACATTGGCCAGCTGGGAATAGAGAGGGGTGGTTGAATAGAAATCCAAATTGTCAACGGAAATCAGCGGCGTTGTTGCCATATGTTTCACATCCTGCCATCCATGAGATGCATTTCATTTTACAGACAATATCATAAATTGTCAACGATTCCGCGTGTTAAAACAAAGGCACGGAGAATCAACGGGGAATTCAGAATGTTATGATTAATTAAATAATCACATCAATATATGTGCAATATGAATATTAATAACACTTCTAAATATAAAGATAAATACAAATTTATAAGATCAATAGGAGAAAATGGAACGAAACGCTTGACAATATATTGTTCGTATTGTATCATACAATATAGAGGCGGCGATCAACGAAGAAAACTGCCGCCAAGAAGGAGGAGACCAACATGAAGAAACTGGTCAGTCTGCTTATTGTTTGCGCGATGCTGTTGACCTTTGCGGGCGCGGCCATTGCCGAACAACCGACCACCGTAACCATTGGCATTTCTGTTCGCAACATCGAGAACCCCTATTATGTACAGGTCAGAGACGGAGTGCAGATGTTCTGCGATTACATCAAGGAACGCGGGGACAATGTGGATTTCGATATTCAGTTCATTGCATGCGATTCCAGCGATGAGCAGCAAATATCGGACGTCCAGGCAATCATCGCGCGCGGCGGTTCGAACACGTTGATCTACATCGATCCGAACAATGCCTCTGTATGTGCTTCTGTGGCCCGCATATGCGAGGAGAACCAGGCGTATTGGTGCTCTGTATGGTCATATGCGGACGGCGTCTATCCCTATGATTACAATTACTACGCCTTCTATCAGTCTCCGGGCGAGGTCAATGTCGAGTGCGATCTGATGCTGGATATGTTCTCGCATTTTGACACGCCCAATGAGGGTAAGGTTTGTTTCATCAAGGGCCTTGAGGGGAATACGGCTTCCAACCATCGCTATGAAGGCTTCTGCAAGGCAATCGAACAGAGCCCGGGCATTGAGGTTCTGGATGTGCAGAACGGCGATTGGCAACCGCAGCTTGCGCAGGACCTGACGACCACCTGGCTGAATAAGTACGGCGCGGAGAATATCGATGCGATCGTATGCGGCAATGACGAGATGGCGCTTGCGGTTGTCGAAACGCTGAAGGCGGAGGGGCTGAACGGAAAGATCAAGGTCACCGGCTTCGACGGTATTCCCGATGCCGCGGCGGCTATCGCTGCGGGCGATATGTACGGCACGGTCGGCGCGAATCCCTATGTCGAAGGCGGATTGGGCGTTGCGTATCTGTACGCATGCTGGAAGGGCGATATAAAGGTTTCCGAGCTGACTGATGGCCAACGATCTTTCCTGACGCAGCCGCAGCTTGTCAATCCTGACAACATCAACGAGTATATCGAATCCACGCCTGAATTGGATTTCGAGAATTATCTGTCGATGATTGTCGAAGAAATTGACTTGCGCAACTACACCTGATCAACAGGCGTGCGCGGGAGTTGGCGGATCGTTTGAGACGCCAACTCCCGCGAATAAAACTGTCAGGGGGAATGGTATGGTATGCAGGAAAACAGCAGAGTGACGATTGCCGACGAGTTTGCAAATGCCATTAAACGACGCAGCAGGATCAACACGCTGATGCGCTTTCTGCCCATTTGTCTGTTGATGGCGTTAATTGTTCTATTTGGGATCATCACGCCGGAGTTTCTCACGATCGGAAATCTCTATACGAATATTCTGACGCAAATATCCGTCAAGCTGGTGATCGCGGTCGGCGCGACCTTTATTATACTGATGGGAGGCATTGACCTTTCGATTGAGGGCGTGGTAGGCTTCTCCGGCTGCTTTCTGGGACTCTTGGTTGAAAACAGCGCCAACAGTGCCAATCTCGGCGTTCTGGGCATTATCATCGCGATCGCGGTAACGACGCTCATCAGCATGCTAATCGGCATGATCCATGTAAAACTCAGGCTCCCATCGTTTATCGTGACTTTCAGTGCCGGATATATTGCGCATGGCATCGGTGTATTGACATATCGCGGAATCCCGGCGAGCATCACGGATCAGGGCGTTCGCAACCTGTATTTCGCCCGGTTTCTCGGGCTTCCTTATATCACCTGGATCGCGTTTGCCGTTCTGCTGGTTGGCGTGCTTATCGAGAAGAAGACGGCTTTCGGCAGATATGTGTTCGCGATCGGCGATAACGAGAAGATTCCTGTCATGTCTGGCGTCAATGTGCCAAGGGTCAAGATCACGGCCTTTGCTTTTGCCGGATTCTGCATGGGATTGGCTGGTGTGATGGGCGCGGCGAAGCTCGGTACCGCGCAGATCTATATCGGTGAAGGATACCTGTTTCCGACGCTGACGGCGGTTGTTGTCGGCGGAACCGCCATGAGCGGCGGCAAGGGCGGTGTTCTCAACACGCTCATAGGCGTTTTGATTGTAACGATTCTGGAAAACGGGATGGTGATGATCAATGTCCCGAGTGTTTGGCAGCAATGTGTCCAGGGCCTGATCATCATTCTGATGGTTATTCTGACGAGCAGCCGTTCGGCGCGCCTTGTCGTAAAGTGAGGTGGAAACAGCATGGATGAAAGGGAAGTCTTTTCATGCAAGGATATCGTCAAGGATTTCTCCGGCATGCGTGCGCTTGACAATGTGAGCATTTCAATTCGCGGCGGTGAAATCGTGGGCCTGATTGGTGAAAACGGCGCGGGAAAGTCGACGCTTCTGAAGATCATCATGGGTTTCCAGCCACAAACCTCCGGAGAAATGACCGTTAACGGCCAGATCTTTGCGCCGAATTCCACCCGGGAGGCCAATCAGGCCGGCATCGGAATGGTATACCAGGAACAATCGCTGATTACCAATCTCAGCGTTGCCCAGAATATCTTCTTCGGTTTTGAATCCCGGTTCAGGAAGCACGGTTTTATCGACTGGAAGGAAATGAATCGGCAGGCCGGGGAAATCCTGAAGGAATCCGGCTCGGGGCATATCGCGCCGGAAAAAAGAGTGATTGATCTGAATTTTGCTACCCGACAGATGGTGGAAATCGCAAAGGTGTTCAATTCTGTCCGCATGTCAAAAGCAAAACAATACCTGATCATGCTGGATGAGCCGACGTCGCTGTTGAACGACGCCGAGATTCAAAACCTGTTTGCGCAGGTGCGCAGACTCAAGGAGGAAGGGCATTCCATTATTTTCGTATCCCATCGCTTGGATGAAGTGCTTGAGTTGACCGACCGCATCTATGTGTTCAAGGATGGCCGCTGTGTCGGCGAGATCGAAACGGCCAAGGCGGATGAAGCCGGACTGTATGAAATGATGGTGGGCAGGTCGACCGCGGGGGAATACTACAAGGTGGAGCGCCAGGCGGAGCCCGGGGATGAAGTCGTCATGAGCGTAAACGGACTTGGCCTGGAGGGTTATTTCAAGGACATATCGTTTGCGCTGCATAAGGGTGAAGCGCTCGGCATCTGCGGAGTGGTGGGCTCCGGCAAGGAAGAGCTGTGCTCGGTTTTGCTAGGAGATCAAAAAGCGACGCGCGGTACGATCATTATGGACGGAAAAACAAAGAAGTTTTCCTCGCCGCACAGCGCGCTGAAAAACGGTATTGTCGCGATTCCCAAAGAGCGCCGAATAGAAGGCATCATCGGAATACGTTCCGTCGGGGAAAACATTACCATCGCGAGCCTGAACCGGTTGAAAAAGGGGATTGTTCTTTCGAAAAAGAGGATCGCCGAGGATGGAAACAAATGGATCGAGCGCCTGTCGATCAAGTGCAGAAGCGTGGATGAACCGGTTCAATCGCTGAGCGGCGGAAACGCGCAAAAGGTGGTTTTTGCAAGGGCGCTTGAAAGTGAAACGCGCATTATCATTCTGGACCATCCCACGCGGGGCGTGGATGTTGGTGCGAAGGAAGAAATCTATTCGATAATCCGGGACATCACAGCCAGGGGAACTGCAGTTATTGTTCTCGGTGATACGCTGGATGAGTGCATCGCGCTGTCGAGCCGCATTATTGTTATGAAAGACGGTGTGTTGACCAAAGAGGTGGATGCGCCGAAGGACAAGAAGCCGAGTCAGTTCGAGATAATCCAGAGCATGATGTGAGGAGGCTGTCCAAGTGAAAAAACGACAAGTAACCAGGGATATATCCATGCTGATTGGCGTCCTCGCAGTCGTTGGCCTGATTGCCGTGTTCTATTTCCTGAACAACAGCTTTCTGAACGAATTCAACATACGCAATCTGCTGGCGGATATGAGTCCGTTGCTGGTGATGGCGGTCGGCGTTACGTTCATCATCGTGATGGGCTCTACGGATTTGTCCATTGGCGCGACGTGTTCTCTGGCTTCGGTGCTGTTTGTGCGCACAGCGCCAAATCTTGGCATGGGCGCTTACATCGTCGTGCTGGGATTCGGCTTTTTGTCCGGCCTGGTCGTCGGTACGCTGCAGGCGCGTCTGAAGGTCCCCTCTTTCATTGCCAGCCTTGGGCTGATGTCGATATGGGAGAGCTTCGCGCTTGTTTTTTCCAACAGCGGGACGGTCCAATTGTCGCCGAAAGCCTGGTATACGATCGATTGGTTGACGTACAGGATCGGTTCGATCCCGCTGATGTTCCTGCTGTCATTGATGATTCTGCTGGCGTATTTCTTCATTCAGGAATATACGCCCCTTGGCAAGTATGTTTTCGCGATAGGCGCCAATGAACGCGGCGCGAGGGTCATTGGCGTGCCGGTTGCCGCGGTAAAGGTGTATTCCTTTGCGATGGGCGGGGTTTGCTATGCGCTCGGCGGGATACTCTTTGTGGCGAAGCTGGTCAGCGGAGGCCCAAACGTAGGGGATGCGTATACATTGCTGTCCATTGCGGCGGTGGCGCTTGGCGGAACATCGATGGCGGGCGGAAAGGGATCGGTGATGAAGACGCTTGTAGGCGTTATGATCGCCATTGTCGCTCGCAACGGTATGACCGTGGTTGGCGTCGACAGCTTCTGGCAGAAGATCGTTTATGGCGCGGTCATCATTATTGCTTCCTATTCGACGGCGGATCATTCGAACAAAGAACAGATCATCAAATGAGATCGAGGAGGGAATACCCATGAAGCAGTCTGAAAGAACCCGTAAGCTGCGTGCGTGGATTCGCGATGTCGTTCCTCACGTTTGCCATGAGCGTGCGGTCCTGATAACCGAATCCTTTAAAGCCAGCGAGGGAGAACCGATGCCCACGAGGCGGGCAAAGGCCATGGAGCACATACTGGAGAACATGACCATATGGATTCACGAAGGCGAGTTGATCGTGGGCAATATGGCCAGCAAGCCCAGAAGCGCCCCGGTCTTTCCGGAGACAACCGCGACCTGGCTTCCCAAGGAGCTTCACACGCTGTGGGAGCGCCCGGTCGACAAGTTCTTCGTTCCGGATGAAACATACAGGATATTGATGGATGAGGTTTTCCCGTACTGGCAGGGCAAGACCATTGAAGATTTGGCGATGGGCTATGTGCCGGAGGAATCGCGCAAGGTCTGGCTGATCAATCACCGGGTGTTCAACCCCATGCTTTACCTGCGCAATGGTGTGGGTCATATGATTGCCAATTATCATACGCCTGTGCAAATCGGCTTCAATGGCATTATCGCGCAGTATCAGCAGGCGCTGGATGCGCTGGACATGTCCAGGCCGGATTCGATTGAAAAGAAGGTGTTCTTTGAATCCGTGATCCGAACGCTGGAAGCGGTGATCGCCTTTGCAAGGCGCTATTCCAGGCTGGCCGGCACGATGGCGGAATCGGAGCGGGACCCTGTGCGCAGGGAAGAACTCAGACAGATAGAGCAGGTGTGCTATAAGGTTCCGGCGGAGCCTGCGGAGACATTCTGGGAGGCGACCCAGACCTTCTGGTTCGTTCAGATGCTGATACAGCTTGAAACGGACGGGACGGGCGTTTCATCCGAGCGCTATGACGAAATCGTCTATCCATATTACAAAAAGCAGCTAGAGGATGGGACGATTGACCGTGAATTCGCGCAGGAACTGATCGAGTGCCTGTGGATCAAGTTTTGGGAAACGATGAATATCTACGACCTTGAAAACGCCACTTACTTCAGCGGTTATTCTCTGGGTCAGATCCTGACGATCGGAGGCGTTGATTATCAGGGCCGCGACGACACCAACGATATCACCTACATGTGCATGGACGCGGAGGCGAACATCAATCTCGCGCAGCCAAACCTCGCGGTACGAATCAACCGAAATACGCCGGATGATTTTCTGTATAAGGTATGCAGGCATATTTCAAAGGGTACGGGCAAGCCGCATCTTTTCAACGACGAAGTGATCATACCGTCGTTGATGAGCGACGGCGTGTCCATTGAGGACGCCCGCCATTATACGCTGATCGGTTGCGTGGAAAGCGGCATTGGCGGCAAGATGAACGCGTGGGCCAACATCAGCATGTTCAACCTGGTGAAATGTCTCGAGCTCGCGTTGAACGATGGCGTGGACGCGCTTACCGGAGAGCAGATCGGTCCAAAGACGGGAAAGCTGGAAGAATTTGAGACCTTTGAGCAAATCGTTGAAGCGTACAAGGCCCAGGTTGGCTTCTTTGTACGCCATATGGTGATCTGTGCAAACGCCATTGACATCGCGCACCAGAAGCTCCTGCCGTTGCCGTTCCTTTCGGCGCTTTTCGACGAGTGCGTTGTCAAAGGGCTGGACGTTACGCGCGGCGGCGCGAAGTACAATTTTTCAGGTCCTCAGGGCGTCGGTGTCGCAGATGTGGCCGACTCGTTGATGGTGCTCAAGCAGCTCGTTTTCGACGAGGGCAAGTATTCGCTCGGGGAGATCCGCGACGCAATGCGGGCGAATTTCGCAGGCTTTGCCGAACTGGAAAACGATATCAGGAACGTGCCGAAATACGGCAACGACATTGACGAAGTCGACGCTCTTGCGACAATGGTGGGAAGACAGTATTGCGAAGAGGTGTGCAAGTATTCAAATCCGCGCAA
>JBGUQD010000002.1:0-7054 GCA_045130755.1 Candidatus Limivicinus sp.
GGGCTTTGACCTTTTCGGATTCGCTTTCGGGGACGATCTCGGCGCCGTTTACAAGATAAACACCGCCGTCATAGAGCTTGACCATGATGATAGTTCCTCCTAAATATTCTATAATCCGTTATCTGAAATCCAGTGAATAATATAATCCGCAATCTCCAGGTTGTTCTTTTCCAGCATCATCATGTGGCTGTTGCCGTGTATGCCGACGTCTTCCAGGCGCACAAAATCGTGCCGGACGCTGAGCTGATCCATGACATAAGACAGCAGATGATCGAACTGGGCATGATAGGAAGCCTCGCTGGTAATAAGCAGGATCGGCATGCTCAAGCGTGGAAGGCTGCGCTGTTCGTCGAGCACCCAGCCGGAATGGAACCCCTCTCCCTGAGACGGGAGAAGACGCAGTTTAAAATCCTCCGGAGTCTGCACCGGCGGCTCGAAATGCAGCGGCAGATCGGCAAGGCCGTAATTCTTGGCCTTCGGGCTGCTCAAATCCACAGAGAACGGCGGTGCGGTCGGCTCCAGTGCCATGATCGCTTTCACCTTCTCCGGGCAGGCATCCGCCAGCAGCCAGCCGAAAGGACCGGCCTGAGAGTGCGTCAGCAGGATGCAGGGGCCGAGCAGTTCCAGCAGTTCCTTCCCTGCCGCAAGCACAAGCTCCTGAGAGCGCTTGTTGGAGGGCAGATACTCCACCTGCGCCGCCGCAAACTGACGAAACGCGTAATCCTCCCAGTCACCGCCGTTATCCGGCCACTGGGTGTGCTTCTTTGCCTGGGGCCAGGGCCCCTCATCGGTGGTAAAGCGCTGTCGGACAACTTGCAGGGGATGAAAGATGCGCGGACCCTCCGCCGCGGGATGATAGGCTGATCTGCCGCGGGACGGCTGCTCCGCCAGCACCACGCAAAAGCCCTGTGACACGAAATAATCCGCCCAGCCCATACGCCCGTCGGGAGTCTGGAGCCAGTTCATGTTTGTCTGGCCGGCACCGTGAAACATCACGACAGGCTAGTCGTGCTTTCTGACACGGGGTTCATAGACCTCCACGAACATCTGACCGGTGAGAAAGCGCTTTCCGTCTGCCTCTGCATATTCGCCGCCGACATAGAAGCAGGCCCTGCCGCCGAGTGCGCTCTGGTCGATCAGCGTGATCCGTTTATCCATGGCAATGCCCTTTTATTCCGCGATGATGCTTGTCTGGATCTGATACCAGTGATAGGGCTCGGGATTGAAGCCGCGGGCCGCGCTGCCGTGGGATTTCAGAACCTCGTTGACCTGGGCGAAGTATTCGTTGAGGTCCTCGTTCTTGGCGCGGGCGTTGTTGTGGTGAAGGGGCAGGCAGAGCTGCGCGCCCATACGTTCGATCATGCCGGCAAACTGCTCGGCGCTGTAGGAACGGATGCGGTGGCAGAGCATGAGGTTGGGCTTTTCCTCGCGGACATGCTGCACATGCTCGTCATAGTCGCGCCCGGCCTGGAAGTCGATTTTGAAATTGTTGTGCGTCTCAATGAGGTAGTTGAGATTGAACATGGAGCCGAGGGGGCCGAAGCGGCTGGGGCACGGAATGCCGAAGCCCTCAGATCCGTCGTAGAGGCAGCGGGGATCGCTGGGACGCTGGAACCTGCCCTCGCGGAAGGCGCGGTTGTCGTGAGCGCCGGGGTAGACCTTGAGGGTGAAGTCGTCAAAGTAATAGGTGTTGCCGGGGTACAGGGGATAGATCGCGGCATAAGGAATGTCAAAGGTCTTTGCCACTTCCTCGGCGCAGTAGGCCGGGACCAGCACGCGGCCATAGAAGCGGTGCCAGAGCTGGCCGACCAGATTGGAATGGTCTCCGTGGACATGGTTGAGCAGGATGTAATCCGCTCCGGTGAACTCGTCCACCGAGAAGCCGCGCTGGGCATAGACTTGCTTTTCCAGCTTCTGGTTTTTGGTGAGTTCCTCCTCGGGAATTCCGTCAAAGGTCGCGGCATCCAGATAGAAGGGATCGGTCACGAGCACCTTCCCGCCGGGGAGAACCATCTCATAGCACTGGACCGAGATCCAGCGGATGCGCAGGGCCTGGGAGCTGACGCTTTCAAGATAAGGCTGCATGAAAAATTCCTCCTGAATATTAGTTTGTATTCGATCTTCTGATCCCACTATAACGTATATACAGGTATTTTTCAAATTGAACTTTCTCTTGTCTTTATTCCTTTTTGTAATATAATAGGATTTGCAAAGGGGGGGTTCGGTATGAATGTGAAGGATTACGAATACATCCTTGAAATTTCCCGGTGGGGCAGCATCTCCAAGGCAGCGGAAAAGCTCTGCATCACCCAGGGGGCGCTGACCAAATATCTGCAGCGTGTGGAACACGAGCTTTCGGCTTCCCTGTTTCTCAGGAACGGCAACCGCCTTGTCCCGACAAAGACCGGCGCGCTGTATCTGGCCAAGGCGCGGCAGATCATCGATCTGGACCACGAACTGACCGAGGAGATCGCGCGGCTCAACTCCTCTCAGGACGCGGCGATCCGCTTCGGCTATCCCATGGGCATGCACGCCTTTGTGATGGAGTTTCTGCTGCCGGCCTTTTTTGCCGAGTTTCCGGAGGGCAGCATCCGCCTTGAAGAGGACAGCTCAAAGGCTGTCATCCAGGCACTGGACGAGGGAAAGCTGGATCTGTGTCTTGCCTACGCTTCCGAAAAGAGCAGCGCGCTGGAATATGATCCGCTGGCCGTGTCGCGCATGGTGCTGGCCGTGCCCAACGACTCCCCCCTTGTGAAGCTGGGAGTCCGTGAAGAAGGGCAGCCATACCCGGTATTGCATGATCCGCTCTGGCTGCAGCAGCCCTATATTCAAATTGCCCAGCATACCCGCTCCGGAAAAGCGGCGGAGCGCTATTTCCGCCAGATTGGGCACCGTCCCGCCACCCGCATCTATGTGGGCGATACGCGCAGTGCCCTGGCCGCCGTGGAGCAGGGACTGGGCAACTGCCTGCTGACAGCCATCCCGCACACGGACAAGCTTGTCAACTATATGATCCTGACGGATCTGCCGCCGGAGGAGCAGGAGGTCTATCTGATCTTCCGCAAGAAGGAAAGCCTGAACAAATCCTTCAAGGGCCTGATCCGTCTGGCCCACCGTCTGTATGAAGATTTTTAACACACAGCCCGCCCCGGAATCGGGGCGGGCTGTGTGGTTTTACTGCCCCTGTTCCATATACCGGATCATGGCCTCGGCGGCCTTCTTTGCGCCGTCCACAGCGTGGACGACAGTCTTGGCGCCGGTGACCACATCCCCCGCCGCAAAGACGCCGGGGCGGGTGGTCATGTAGTTTTCGTCCACGGTGATCGTGCCGCGCTCCCCCGCTTCCAGGCCGTCTGTCGTGCGCACCAGTTTGCGGCGCGGCGTCTGGCTGATGGAGATGATGGTGGAGTCAGCATGGACCTGGACGGGTTCTTCCTCGTAACCGATGATCTGATCGTTTTCATCAAAGATCGCCTTCTTGAAAACCGGACCCTCATCGGTGATCTTTTCGATCTGCATGCCAAAGGCAAACTCCGCGCCGTCAAGCTCGGCATAGGCGACCTCGCTGGAGCTGGCGGTGACGTTCTTGCTGCGCGCGTAGAGCGTCACATGTCTGGAGCCGTTGCGCAGGGCTGTGCGCGCCACGTCCATGGCGGCGTTGCCCATGCCGATGACGGCTACCGAATCACCCAGCTTGTGCCCCTGGGGATTGGCGAGGTAGTTGAGACCATAGTGGACATTGCCAAGACTCTCGCCCTCCATGTCCAGAGAGCGGGGTTTCTCGGCGCCGGTGCCGATGAAGACAGCCTTGTACCCGTCACGGAAGAGATTGTCGATCATCAGCACCGCGCCGATGGTGGTGTTGGTGCGGATGGTGATGCCCAGCTCTTCCATACGGGCCTGATAGCGGTCCAGGAAGCTCTTGGGCAGGCGGTATTCCGGAATGCCGTACTGGAGCATGCCGCCGATCTTGCCCTTCCACTCGAAGACGGTGACAGGATAGCCCCGCTGGGCAAGCTTGATGGCGACGGTCATGCCGGCGGGGCCGCAGCCGATCACGGCGACCTTTTTGTCTTTTTTCATCTCAAGCCTGTTCACGATCATGCGGTCGAGATACATGTCGGAGATATAGGCTTCAATACTGGAAAAATGCACGGGGGTGTCTTTTCTGCCGCGGATGCAGTTTCCGGCACACTGTTTTTCATGGTTGCAGACAATGGCACAGACAGCGGAGAGAGGGTTATTCTCGAAGAGCATCTCCCCGGCCTCCATGAGCCTGTTCTGCTTAAAAAGCTGGATCACAACGGGGATCGAAGTATGGACCGGACAGCCCTGCTGACACATGGGTTTTTTGCAGTTGAGGCAGCGGTTTGCCTCGGTGACAATATGGATCGCCATGCGTTTCTCTCCTTTCTAACACGCGGAGGGGCACAAAGCCCCTCCGCGTTTCTTGTGAGATCAGACAAACAGAGAATAGATGCCGAGAATGGACATGAGCGCGAGGACCGCGATGTTCAGGAAGGATACAGCAAAGAGTTCCACGAAAAGCTTGTTCTGGGGGAAGCGTTCCTCCGCGTTCTCCTGCTGGGCGACACCCGCCATAATGAGTGCGCCGGTGGTGGAGATGGGAGTATAGCCCGCGATGGTGCCGCCGATGACGACCATGGCGACCAGCAGCACGCCGTCTGCACCGATGGAGGTCGCAAGGCTGCCGCAGATGGGGACCAGCGTCGGGAACACCACGCCGAGGCCGGAGGAGAAGAAGGACATGACGCCCGCGGTAATGGCCATGACAGGAGCCGCACTCTTCGGGCCCATGACAGACTCCAGCGCAGAGACCAGCATATCGATGCCGCCGGAGAGCTTGATAATGTTCATGAGCATGCCGACGCCGAGGACCATGATGATAACGCCCCAGGGCACACCGCCCACAGCCTTTTTCTCGGTGCCGCAACCGACCACGATCAGAAGCGAGCCGAGCAGGAAACCGGTCAGGCCTACATTCCATTTGAGGAAGAGAACGCCGATGGCAAGCACCAGCAGGCAGGCAAGGCTGAGCCACTGCTTCCAGTTGAAGGCGGGGAGTTCTTCCTTCACGCCGCCGTTGTCGGGCTTATTGACCTTCCAGCCCTTGTAGTAGAGGAAGAAGATGATTGCGGTGATGACACAGGTGACGGCAGTGCAGAGCATGATGGGAACCGTGTCGCCGACCATGCCCTGTTCCTCCATGAGGCTGCGTACGACGGCGGCCTCTGGGGTGAGAGGGCTCATACGTCCGGCCATGGCGCCCATGTCGCCGATGATGGCGACCATGATGGGATTAATGCCGGCGGAGACAGAGATCGGAATTGCGATCACAGGGATAATGGCGAGGCAGGGAATGGAGCCCGGGCCGGAGGCAGACAGCGCCATGCCGATCACGAACATCACGGCCGGGATGAGCTTTGCCGGGACCACACTCACGCATTTTTTTGCCATGAGTTCCAGGGTGCCGTTTGCGTTGATGATGGCGAAGAGATACATGACACCCGCCATCTGGATAAAGAGAGACGTGGAAAAGCCCGCGAGCACATCTTTTGCTTTGACGGAGCCGGGGAAAATGAGGGTCAGCACCATGGCAAAGCCGATGCAGAGGATGCCGACATTGGCATTGCGGGTAAAGCCGAGGATGATCGCCGCAAGCAGCAGGATCAGGGAGATAAGACCGAGATTCATGGTACAGCTTCCTTTCTATAATTCAGTTGAATTATCTTATTCCGCAAACACAAGGCAGACAGGGCTGCCGGTGCGGACAATGTTCAGCGTCGGGGTGAGCTGGCCGGTAATGGAGTCGAAATCAAATTCAATGACGGTGTCGCTGTCTTCGTTGGCAACATAGCATTTGCCGTTTGGGGCAAAGCAGAAGAAGCGCGGCGTCTTGCCGAGGCAGGGGAAGAAGCCGGTGTTCTTAAGATAGCCGGTGACGAGGTCGATGCGGTAAACCGCCATGGAGTCGGTATAGCGGTTGGAGACCAGAACATAGCGCCCGCTGGGATCGACCATGACCTCGCTTGCGTCGGAGTAGCCGGTGACAGTCTCGGGCACGGTGGTCAGCTCCTGCATGGCCTCCATGCTGCCGGTCTTCTCGTCGAACTGGAAGTAGAGCACCTTGTTGCCCTTCTCCTCACACATGTAGACCCAGCGGTTGTTGGGGTGGACGGCGGCATGTCGCGGCTCGTCCCAGGTGCGGGAGAGGAACTTCGCGGTCTGGGTAAATTCGCCGGTCTCATGGTTGTACTTCAGGCAGCGGAACTGGCCGAAGCCGTTGACGCGGCCCTGGGCGGCGGCGAAGAGATAGTTTCTCGAGTGATCCCACAGACACTGGTGAATGGTGGAGACCTTGCCGGATTCCTTGCCCTCGTAGGTATACTTTGCCACGACCTCGCCGAGGGAGCCGTCAGGATTGCGGGCGATGGTGTAGAGCGTGCCGCCCTGCAATGTTGCCACGATCACATGGCGGTTTTCCTTATCCACCGTCACATCCACAGGGTTCTTCCCGCCGATGTCGATGGTGTTCAGATGCTCCAGCGTGTGATCGGGCAGAATCTTGTAGCTGGAGACCTTGGTCAGATCCCCGTGGACGGAATAGAGGTATTTTCCTTCCCGATCCAGCGTCTGGTAGGAGGGGTTATCCTCCACGAACAGGCACTGCAGCTCTTTCCAGCTTCCGTCCGGCAGGATCTCATAGGTCTTGAGGCCTTCGCCTCTTGCATTGCGCTGCTTTGTGGTGCGGCAACCGACATAAACGTACATTTTGTTTTCCTCCCTTTACCCTTTATTGATTATCCAGTTGCTTTTTAAGGAAGCGGAGCTGACCGCCCGCGAGGACAACTTCGATCTCGTTGTCGGTGAGGTCCAGCTTCACGGTGAACTCAAAGTGCTTGGTCACGTCCTTGACCACGACACGGCGGGTCGGGATCTGGTCGAGGAGATTTTCAATGCGCAGCTCGTCGCCCTGGTCGATGCTGTCATAGGCGGCGGGGTCTTCAAAGAGCATGGGGATGATGCCGTGGTT
>JBGUQD010000003.1:0-11874 GCA_045130755.1 Candidatus Limivicinus sp.
TCTGCCAGCGTCTGGGGTTGAATTATTATACCTGCAAGAACGCGATTATGATTCTCAACAACATTCAGGACGGCCAGTGGAACAAGCTGACCGTCGGCAGAACACTGACTCTGCCTGCCAGCGATTATGACGCGCTGCTGATCTCCAACGGCGCCGGCACCACCGTGTATAACTCCGGTGCTGCCGCGACGACCGCCACCACCAGCAACGTGACCGGCACTGCCACCACCGGCACTGCGACTGCGGTCACCACGTCCGCCGCCGCTGCTGCCGCCTCCGCAGACACGCTTGCCTACTACCTGGTGCCCTACACCATGTCCTACGGCGAGACCGTCTCCGGCGTGTGCAATGCGCTGGGCGTCAACTTTGCAATCTTTTCTCCGTTCATCAAGCAGGTGAACAACGTCACCAACTGGACCAAGGTCAGAGCAGGGGACACCCTCATCATCCCGACCCCGGTTGCCCCGGCCGTCGGCACCACCTGCTACGGCGTCATGCAGCACATCGTCGCCTCCCATGACACGGCCTACGGCATCGCCGCTTCCAAGGGCATCAACTACAGTGCCAACGAGCGTCTGCTGAAGGTCCTCAACCAGACCGAGAACCTCGCGGCGATCAAGGCCGGCGACAAGTTCTTCTATCCCGTGCCTCTGACGATGTCTGTGCCCGGCACCGGCAACCCCGGTTCCACCACCACCACGACGACGACCACCACCGTCACCGACGGCACCGGCACGACCACCACGAGCACGACCACCACTGCCAAGCTCTACAAGCTCTCCAGCGGTATGGCCACCTCTGACGGCACGATGCTCTTCTACGTCGACAACAAGCCCGTTACCGCGGCTCCCGCCGGCGCGAAGGTCACCGTCGTGACCGACACCTTCGACGGCAAGGCCATTCAGAGCCTGACGGTCAAGCAGTCCGACGGCAAGGCCGACTTCCTGCTGTCTTCCGACACCTTCGTCATGCCCGCCTGCGACGTGCGCGTTGACGCCGCCGTCAAGTCTGGCTATGACATCAACATCGAGGCTAACTACAGCGGCAAGGCCAGCGCCTCCGTTGGCGGCGTGTCCGTCCAGGCTGCTGTCAAGGGCGCAACGGTCGTTGTCAAGAGCGTTGACCCCAACTACGAGATCTCTTCGATCTTCGTGTACTATCGCAAGCTGGTCTCCTCTGCCAACAAGACCGAGGTCAAGCACAGCTCGTCCAACGCCTTCGTGATGCCCGACATGCCTGTCACTGTCGAGGTCGTTCTGAAGCCAGTTACGACTTATGCCTTCTATGTGAACAGCCCCGACAACGGCAGCTTCTACCTCAAGGTGGACGGCAGCCCCGTCATCCGCGCTGCCAAGGGCGCCCAGGTCACCCTGGTTGCCGAGCCTGATCCCGGCTACGTGGCCGGCTACATCACCGTTTCCAAGCACGGTGAACCCAGCAAGTTTGTCAACTTCTTCAACAATACCTTCATCATGCCCGCCTATGATGTGGACGTGCATGTGAACTTTATCGCAAACGGCGACAACATCCTGATCATGCCCGCTGTCGGCGGCGACGCGGTAGCCTACGAGGCCTCCGGCGTAACCATCGGCTTCCTGTCTGATACAATCATCGGCACGCCGAGTGTCGATACAGGCGAGACGATCACCGAGCGCGGCGCCGGCGAATGGGTTGCCCTGAAAGCAAAGGCCGAATCCGGCTACAAGCTTGACCCGAACAATCCCTACGACGTCGTCCGCAACAGCGACGGTCTGAAGGTCAAGGTGTACAAGGCTACAGCCGATGACGGCAAAGACTACTGGTTCTTCAAGATGCCCAAGGGCGGCGTCACCGTTACGCCTCACTTCGTGGGTAAGGCCAGCTACGCGATCTGGCCGCAGATCTATCTGAACGGCGATCCCGTCTACAAGTACTCCGAGTGCAGCTTCTCTGCCACCATCAACGGCACCAAGACCGAGTTCCTCGAGTCCCCGGCCCTCGACACAACGATCAGCAAGATGAAGCTCAACGCTGTCCCATACGGCCAGTTTGTTGACCTGCGCTACGACAGCAATGAAGGCTACAGCTTCCTGCGCTATGAGGTTTTCACTGCCGATAAGCCCTCCAGCGGCGATCCCAAGGGCAGCGATCTTACCTGGAACCTCGATGAAGAGTTGAGCAACCAGGCTACGCTGCACGGCTACTTCGATATGCCCAACAAGCACGTCGTTGTCAGAGCCTACTTCGAGACCGGCAAGACTGCCATCGGCAATGCCATCATCACCGGTGTCGGCTCTGTCGGCTACCAGATTGAGGGTGTTACCGGCACTGTCTCCTCCGCAACCTGCGAGCCGGGCAAAAAGGTCACCATCGTCCCCAAGGCTGGCAACGGCTACAAGTTCGACGACGCCAACTGGGCGGACAAGCTGTCCGTTACCCGCAAGGACAACGGCGCTCCGCTGCCCCTGACCCAGGTCACCCTGACCGGCGGCAAGGGTTACCAGTTCACGATGCCCGCTGAGGGCGTGGATGTCTGGGCTGTCTTCGATCCCAAGCCCTTCGTGATTACCATGAAGTGCGTCGACGAGGTCGGCAACGTCTTCACCGGCGAGAGCCTGTGGCAGATCGCTGTCAACGGCATCATCAGCGCGGTCGACAACATCCCCGGCGGCACCAAGGTCGAAGTCGCATATGAGGACTTCATCAAGGTCGCCATGACCGAGGCCGGCTGGTCCAACTACGACATGGTCTCCTTCCGCATCGACGGCATGGAGTACACCGCTGACGTGCTGAACTACTTCTACGAGTTCTCCATGATCGATCAGTGGGCCAAGGATCTTGAGATCGTGGCGGTCATGAGACCCAGAGTGACCAACACGCCCAGCGTCCACAGACTCATCGCAAATTACCTGCCCACCCTCGGCGATGTGGAGTTCTTCCTCTTCAATATGAACCCCATGACCGGCGAGCCCAGCGGCACCAACTACGCCTCCAACATTGACGGCGTCGATTACTACGCCAAGGTTGGTAGCGGCAAGAAGATTACCAATGCCAGATACACCAGCTACGCCTTTGCGGGTGACTACGTTGCGCTCGTCGCCAACTCCAACGACGACCAGTATCACGCGAGCCTGGAGAACATCTCCATCGTGCCGGTCTTCGGCGAAGCCGACCGCATCGTCCCGACCGAGTGGCATGTGAACTCCATCAACGGCGATACCAACGGCGGCAAGGGCTACGACCTGTACATCTTCAGAATGCCCGATGACGACCTGAACATCTCCGTCAACTTTACCGGCAACAAGTACGGCATGACCATCAAGGTGGTCGACAGAGACGGCAATCCCGTCGGCGGTATGATCGACATGTTCGTCGAGACCTCCGCCTTCACCGATGTGGCGGCCGACAGCACCTTCGGCAGTGTCAGCTTCAACCAGCTCGTCACCATCATGCCTTCCACCCGCGCCCGCGCTGAGGGTATCGGCGTCTACAGCGTCGACGTCAAGACCGATCCCGAAGACAAGGCTGTCTACTACTATGACAACAGCATGGCAGGCAGCGGCCCCGTCTTCTACATGCCCGCGAGCAACGTCATCGTCTACATCACGGTCGACGACATCCTCGCAAACAACCTCAACGTCATCAACCTCCAGCACATGCTCGACGGCGGCTCTCTTGTGATCCGCTCCGGCCCGGCTCTGAGCGATCCCGTGCTGCTCACGATTTCCGGCACGAACACGGTCACCATGAATGTCACGGAGTTCAACGTCGGCGACGAGATCTATGTCTTTGAAGTTCCCGCAGCCGGCAAGGCCCACCTGGGCAAGGGCGATCTGGGCATCACCAACAACGGCATCGTCTACACGGTTGCCAACTGGCACGCTGAGGCGGCCGACGGCACCAACATCTGGAAGGTCAAGGTTCCCGCAGGCCTGATGGTCTTCACCGCAGTCTGGGGCGATCCCGCTGAAGCACCGGGTGCAGAGAACGTGATCTACGCGCCTGCGTCTGATATCGTTGGCGGTACGCTGACCTTCAAGCAGGGCGGCAGCGTGGTCTCCACCTACACCACCGGCACCGACCTCACCATCGACGCAGCCAAGGAGACCGGTTACGGTGACCTCACGAAAGACAACATCGTGATCAAGGATGTCAACGGCAACGATGTGCCCTTCACCATGTCCGGTACCACGATCACCATCAAGGGCAAGAATCTGCCCAAGGGCGGCATCTCCGTGAGCGCGGTCTTCCCGATCAGCAAGGTCAAGATTACCTTCAAGCTCAGCGCTGACAAGGATCCCGGCGCCAAGCTCACGCTCAATGCGGTTGATCAGTTCGTCACCGACACAACCGGCAAGACCTACGATCTGGAGCCCGGCACGGTCATCACCATCAGCTCCGCCAATCCTGCTTTCAACGCCGTGACTGTCAATTCTAACAAGTACGGTAAAGTTGAGAACGTTGCAAGCCAGAACTATGTGGTTCCCGACGTCATTGATACCGTCGAAATCACGCTGACCAGCACCAACCCGGCAGTCACGGTCAATCCTGTCTCCAACGGCGCTGTGAACCTCAGAAAGACTGACGATCCCACCGCTGCTACGGATGTTCCCGCCAACTTCAAGGTCGGCGACGACGTCTACATCGAGACGCTGCCCGCTTACGGCTACAAGCTCAAGAAGCTCGAGGTCAAGAAGAACGATGATGCTACTGCCTTGACAACTACGACCACCACGAATGGCTATGAAAAGGTCACCTCTGTTGCGGACGTCGGCATCACCATCACCGCCGAGTTCGAGCCCAAGACCGTGGCCCTGGACTTCACCCCGACTGTCACCGGCGGAGTTGCCGGAGTCGTGGCGAATGTGAGTACCGGCAACGGTATCAATGAGAGCGGTACGACTACTGTCTCGACTGACTACGGTCAGACCATCAAGGTCACACCGGCTGATGGTTATGAGTGGGCCACCGGTGCCATGGCAGTCAAAGTCGGCAGCACTGATGTCTCCGTCTCCGGTTCCGGTAACACCGGCGCCAGAAGCTTCGAGATCACCAATGAAGGCCCGTACACCATCACTCTCAACCTGGTGCACAAGTAATTAGCCCAGCCAATTCCCCTATATCTCCCCCCAGAGCGGCAGGGCCGCCCGGTCCTGTCGCTCACTTGGAGGAAGAATGAGATATAAACATTAAACCCGGCAGCTTTTGCTGCCGGGTTTCGTGCGTTTCATGCGCCGGCTGTCTTGTGAAACGGGTGAAACTGTGCTATAATACTATAATATGTTTTTTCACAGGAGCAGTTATGGATCATTTCAAGCTTGTTTCGGACTATAAACCCACCGGCGATCAGCCCGAGGCCATCGACACGCTGGTCAGCGGCATCGAAAACGGCATCGATGAACAGGTGCTGCTGGGCGTCACCGGCTCGGGCAAGACCTTCACGATGGCAAACGTCATCGCGCGCTTAAACCGCCCGACGCTGGTGCTGGCCCACAACAAGACCCTCGCCGCCCAGCTTTGCAGCGAGTTCAAGGAGTTCTTTCCCGAAAACGCCGTGGAATATTTCGTCTCTTACTACGACTATTATCAGCCCGAGGCCTACATCCCCCATACCGACACCTTCATCGAAAAGGACTGCTCCATCAACGATGAGATCGAGCGCCTGCGCCACAGCGCCACCTCCAGCCTCTTTGAGCGGCGGGACGTGATCGTGGTGTCCTCCGTGTCCTGCATCTACGGCCTGGGCGACCCCATCGACTATGCCAATATGGTCATCTCCCTGCGCCCGGGACAGACGAGGGACTTTGACGAGCTTCTCAAAAAGCTGGTGGAGATCCGCTATGAGCGCAACGACATCGCCTTTGAGCGCAACAAGTTCCGCGTGCGCGGCGATACGCTGGAAATCTTCCCGGCCTATTCCAACGACAGGGCCATCCGGGTGGAGTTTTTCGGCGATGAGATCGACCGCATCAGCGAGATCAACGTTGTCACCGGCGCTGCAACGCGTTATGTTAACCACGTTGCCATTTATCCCGCCAGCCACTATGTCACGACCAAGGAGAAAATGGCCGGCGCTATCGAGCGCATCCGGGAAGAATGCGACGAGCGCGTCAAATACTTTACCGACAGCGGCAAGCTCCTGGAGGCCCAGCGCATCCGCCAGCGCACCGACTACGATATCGAGATGATGCAGGAGCTGGGGTACTGCACCGGCATCGAGAACTACTCGCGCGTCATCTCCAACCGCGCTCCGGGCAGCCCGCCCATGACACTTTTGGACTACTTCCCAAAGGACTTCCTGCTCTTTGTGGATGAAAGCCATGTGACGCTTCCCCAGGTGCGCGCCATGTACCGGGGCGACCGGGCAAGAAAGGAATCACTGGTGGACTTCGGTTTCCGCCTGCCCTCGGCCTTCGACAACCGCCCCCTCAAGTTTGACGAGTTTACCCAGCGCATCCATCAGCGGGTCTATGTCTCGGCCACGCCCGGCGACTATGAGAAGGAGCGCGCCGGGCAGATCGCCGAGCAGATCATCCGCCCGACCGGACTTTTGGACCCTGAGATCTTCGTACGGCCCGTGGAGGGACAGATCGACGATCTGATCGGCGAGATCAACAACAAGATCGCCAAGGGCCAGCGCACCCTGGTCACGACGCTGACAAAGAAAATGGCGGAGGATCTGTCCGCCTACCTCACCGGCGACGGTATCCGCTGCCGCTACATGCACCACGACATCAGCACCATTGAGCGCATGGAGATCATCCGCGACCTGCGATTGGGTGAATTTGACGTCCTGGTGGGGATAAACCTTCTCCGTGAGGGTCTGGATATCCCCGAAGTGGGACTTGTTGCCATCCTGGATGCGGACAAGGAGGGCTTCCTCCGCAGCGAGACAAGCCTGATCCAGACGGTCGGTCGTGCTGCACGCAACGCCGAGAGCTTTGTCATCATGTATGCCGACACCATCACCCCCTCCATGCGCGCCTGCATCACCGAGACCGAGCGCCGCCGCGCCAAGCAGATCGCCTACAACGAGGCAAACGGCATCGTGCCGAAGACCATTGTCAAGAGCGTGCGTGAGCTTTTGGAGATTTCCAGCGACGCTGCCCCCAAGCTCAAGGCAAATGGCATGAAGATGACCGAGCGTGAACGCAGGGAGGCGATCGCCGCTCTCGAGGCCCAGATGAAGAAGGCGGCCAAGATGCTCGAATACGAGATCGCGGCCCAGCTGCGCGACGAAATCATCAGACTTCGCGGCACACCCTGACGGAGGTATATCATGAAATTAATGATCCTGGACGGCAACAGCATCGTCAACCGCGCTTTCTTCGGCGTCCGTCCCCTCAACGCGCCCGACGGCACACCCACCAACGCCATCTTCGGTTTCCTGAACATCCTCCAGCGCATGCTGGACGAGCAGAAGCCCGACGCCGTCTGCGTGAGCTTTGACCGGCGCGAGCCCACCTTTCGCCACCGGGCCTACGACGGCTATAAGGCCCAGCGCAAGGGCATGCCCGAGGAGCTGGCGGCCCAGATGCCGGTGTTGAAGGAGACGCTGGACGCCATGGGCATCCGCCGCTATGAGATGGCGGGCTACGAGGCGGACGATATCCTGGGCACCGTCTCCCGCATATGCGCGGAGAAGGGCTGGGACTGCGTGGTCGTCACCGGCGACAAGGACAGCCTGCAGCTCATCACCGACACCACCACGGTCTGCAACGTCAAGACCCGCATGGGAAGCCCGGAGACCATCAACTATACCCCGGAGGTCTTCCGGCAGGAATACGGCTTTGACCCGCCGCAGATGGTGGATCTCAAAGCCCTCATGGGCGACAGCTCCGACAACATCCCGGGCGTCCCCGGCGTGGGTGAGAAGACTGCCCTCGAGCTTGTGCGCCGCTATGGCACGGTGGAAAATATCTATGCCGATCTCTCTGCCCTCGACGTCAAGGAGGGCACGCGCAAGAAGCTCGCCGCCGGGGAAGAGAGCGCCCGCATGTCCTACTGGTTGGCGACGATCCTGAAGGAAGTCCCCATGGACTTTGACCCCGCGGAAAACCGCTGGGATCACAACTATACCGACGCCCTGTACCCACTGTTCAAACGCCTCGGTTTCCAGAAGTTCATCGACAAATGGGGCGTGCAGGAAAGTCAGACCGCTGTTGAGACGACCCAAGGCGCTGCCCTTCCGCATGTCGATGTGACGGATGCGGAGCTGCCTGCCCTGCTTGAAGCTGTAAAAGCCGCACAGGTGCTCGCGGTTGACTTTGCGGAGAATCTTGACCGGCTCGAGCTCTGCGACGGGAAGACGGTCTATTCCGCCGCCTGGAGCACCTGCGGGGACGGGTACAACGGGCTCCTGCAGGCCGCGTTCAGCCCCGACAGGCCGAAGCTCGGCCACCATGTCAAGGAGCTGATGAATGTCCTGGCCCGGGAAAATCTGAGCCGGGAGGGCTTCGTGTTCGACACGGCGCTGGCCGCCTATCTGCTGGACGCAAACGAGAGCGAGTACCCCCTGAGCCGCGTCACCGCCCGCTACCTCGGCGAGGAACAGAGCGGCGTCCAGGCCATTTTCAATCTCTATCCCGTCCTGAGCGAAAAGCTCAAAGAGCTTGAGATGGAGAAACTCTATAACGAGATCGAGCTGCCGCTGTGCCTGGTCCTGTCCGACATGGAGCAGGCCGGCTTCTATGTTGACCGCAAGGCCCTCTACGATTTCGGCGAAAGTCTGAACGGAGACATTGAGCGCCTGCAGGAGAGCATCTGGCAGCACGCGGGCCATGAATTCAACATTAATTCCCCAAAACAATTGGGAGAGGTTCTGTTTGAGGAACTGATGCTCCCCTCCGGCAAGAAGACCAAGACCGGGTGGAGCACCAATGCGGACGTGATGGAGAAGCTGCGCGGCAAGCACCCCATCGTGGACGAGGTGCTGGAATACCGCACGCTTACCAAGCTCAAGTCCACCTACGCCGAGGGGCTGCTGAAGGTCATCGGCGAGGACGGGCGCATCCGCTCGAGCTTCCAGATGACCGTCACCGCCACAGGGCGCCTTTCCTCCACCGAGCCGAACCTGCAGAACATCCCGGTGCGCAAGAAACTCGGTGCCGAGATCCGCAAGATGTTCGTCGCGGGTCCGGGCATGGTGCTGGTTGACGCCGACTACAGCCAGATCGAGCTCAGGCTGCTGGCCCACATCTCCGGCGACGAGGCTATGCGTGACGCCTTCCTGAGCGGGGAGGATTTCCACACCGTCACCGCGTCTAAGGTTTTCAACGTGCCCATCGAAGAGGTCACGCCTGTCATCCGCAGCCGGGCCAAGGCCGTCAACTTCGGCATCGTCTACGGCATCTCCGCGTTCTCGCTGGCGCAGGATATCGGCGTGTTCCCCAGCGAGGCCAAGGCCTATATGGACGCCTACCTCGATAAATATCACGGTGTGCGCGACTACATGGAAAAGATCAAGGCCCGGGCGAAGGCCGACGGGTATGTGGAAACCCTGTTCCACCGCCGCCGCTGGCTGCCCGAACTCAAGAGCTCCAATTTCAATGTCCGCTCCTTTGGGGAACGTGTGGCGCTGAACATGCCCGTGCAGGGGACCGCCGCCGACGTGATCAAGCTTGCCATGGTGAACGTCCACCGCCGTCTGAAAGAGGAAAAGCTGAATGCCCGGCTTATTCTGCAGGTGCACGACGAGCTGATCGTCGAGTGCCCCGAGGCTGAGGCCGAGCGGGTGCAGGCGCTGCTTGAGGAAGAGATGGAGAATGCCGTGCACTACTCCGTGCCGCTTATTGCCGAGGCGCATATCGGCCACAGCTGGGCGGAGGCGCACTGATGGAATACAGCATCTGCGACGTCACCGCTGCCCACATCCCGCAGATCGAACAACTGGAGAAGCAGTGCTTTTCTCTGCCCTGGACGACGGAGCTGCTGCAGAGCCAGATGAAGGACGCACAGCACGAGTTTATCGCAGCCCTCGCGCCGGATGGCACGGTCCTCGGCTATGTGGGGATGATGTATGTGCTGGACGAGGGATACATCTCCAACGTGGCGGTCTCGCCGGATTATCGGCGGCAGGGGATCGCGGACGCGCTGATCACCCGCCTGTGCGAAATCTGCACAGGGCTGGAATTGAGCTTTGTAACCCTTGAAGTCCGCGCCGGGAACGCACCCGCCATCGCGCTGTATGAAAAGCACGGCTTTCAGCGCGTCGGTCTGCGCAGGAACTACTACGAGCGCCCGAAGGAAGACGCGCTCATCATGACGAAATTCTTTGAGCTGACGGCAAAACCGTAGATTTTTCTTACTGTATTGCTGCTCAAAGGACATTACCTGCGCAGATCAAGACCCATTTCTCTTTTCGGCTCTTGCCCGAAAAGAGAAACGGTTCTTGGACTCCAAAGAGAAAAGGGCCGCTCAGACGCGGATATCATTTCACATTTCTGAGCTTTTCTCTCGCGGATAACGCACATAGTACATATCAGGTCAAAAGTAGAATAGCTTGGTCGCGCAGCTGTCCGCGGAAGGCTTCGCTAACGCTCGCGCCGCTGCCCGGTAATTTAACTTATTGCTTATTATTCTAAGTGCAAGCGAACGATCTTACGTGTACGTTGCGTGAGAAGCGAGAGATCCTTCGCGCCGCTCAGGATGACAGAATTACAGTATTTTGACCCATACAGCGCTGAGCGCGGACGGATGTATGACATGGGCATCGTTGTTCTGACCGGACAAAAGAGTTGTCCGATATCCGCGAGAGAAAAGTTCAGGCATTGAAAGCCTTGCCCGCGTCCGGCGATCTTTTCTTTCTGGTACCGGGCGCGGCACCGTCTTTCTTTTCTTACAAGAAAGAAAAGAAAGATGGTGGGGCGCATCGCGCAGGTCACATCATCCAAGCAGTAAAATAAGAGAAAAAACTTATACTGTTACACCAGAATATTTATTTGAATCGAGGCAAACGCTTTGAAAATACTTGCATTTGAATCCACCTGTGACGAAACCGCCGTCGCCGTCGTCGAGGACGGCAGAAAGATCCTCACCGATCAGATCCTCTCCCAGGCGTCGCTGCACGCGGTCTACGGCGGCGTCGTGCCGGAGATCGCCTCCCGCTGCCATGTGGAGGCCATCTCCATCCTCTCCCAGCGGGCTATCGAGGCTGCCGGCATCGAGAAAAAGGACATTGACGCAGTCGCCGTCTCCTATGCCCCAGGCCTCATCGGGGCGGTGCTGGTAGGCGTGAACTTCGCCAAGGCCTGCGCCTCGGCGCTGAACGTGCCGCTCATCCCGGTGCACCATATCCGCGGGCACATCGCGGCAAATTATCTGGCATACCCGGAGCTGGAGCCGCCGTTTCTCTGCCTTGCCATCTCCGGCGGCAACTCCCTTCTGGTGGACGTGCGGGACTACACGGACATGAAGATCATCGGCTGCACCCGCGACGACGCGGCGGGGGAGTGCTTTGACAAGACGGCCCGCGTTCTCGGCCTGCCCTATCCCGGCGGGCGGCCCATCGAGGAACTTTCCAGGGGCGGGGACGACACCAAATACGTTTTTCCCACCGCCCATGTGGACGGCAGCCCCTACGATATGAGTTTTTCCGGCCTCAAGACCGCGGTCATAAACCTCGTGCACAACGCCGAGCAGAAGGGCGAGGAGATCGACCGCGCCTCCCTCGCGGCCTCCTTCACCAAAGCCGTCAGCGACAGCCTGGTGCCGCGCACCATGCAGGCGGCCCAGGAACTGGGTTATGACAAGATCGTCGTTGCCGGCGGCGTGGCGGCCAACAGCCGCATCCGCGCGGATTTCCAGCGCGAGGCCGAGAAAGCGGGCAAGAAGCTCTATATCCCGCCGCTCAGGCTCTGCGGCGACAACGGCGCCATGGTTGGGGCCCAGGGCTAC
>JBGUQD010000004.1:0-12695 GCA_045130755.1 Candidatus Limivicinus sp.
CGGAATTGGGAATTGGAGAGACGCTGAAATCAGCAGTGGGCGTCGGCATAACGGGTGCCGTCACATCCGGCCAGGGAGACGCGGTTACATTTCCGTGCCCGGTCGTATCTCCGCAGGCACACAGCAAAAGGCACAGCAGCAGGGCAAGTACAAGATATACAAAAGATCTTTTCATTTCCATCCTCCTATCGGTAATTGCACAGCTATTATCTCCACAACCGCCGGGATTTATACATATAATCGTATTTTGATTGCTATTCGGCTGCAGATGTGATATTCTTTTCATATGGAAACTTTAAGAAAAAATCAAATAATATGCGTAAAAATAGACGCATACAGTGCCGATGCCTCCGGGATCTGCCATGCCGCAGGCTTCACGGTCTTTGTCCCCGGGACGATTGTTGGAGAAGAATGGGAGATCCGTATTCTCAAAGTCTTAAAAAACTGTGCTTACGCACGTGCGGAAAAGCTTCTTCTCCCTTCCCCCGCCCGAGTTGATCCCGCGTGTGCCTATTATGGCAAGTGCGGCGGCTGTGATTTGCAGCATATGTCCTACGAGGAAGAACTGCGCTTCAAACTTACGAAAGTGAATGACGCGCTCAAGCGCATCGGAAAGCAGGAGGTCTCCGCCTCCGAAATCGTCGGAAGTGAATGCATCAAAGCCTACCGCAACAAGGGTATTCTTGCTGTCGGGAGTCTTGATGGCAAGGCAGCTGCCGGTTTCTATCGGGAACGCAGCCACCAGATCATCCCCGTTGAAAGCTGCTCTATTCAAGATGAGCTCACACATCGCGCGGCAAGCGCACTTGTGAACTTCATGAACGATAACGCCGTGGCGCCCTACGATGAACAGAGCGGGCGCGGGATCGTGCGCCATGTTTACTGCCGCCGCGCCGTTCATACAGATGATCGACTGCTTTGTATTGTGGCTCGAAAGGGGTTTGGCTCGAAAACGCAGACACTTGTCACTGCACTTCGCAGTACTTGTCCTGAACTGACAGGGATTGTGCTGAACATCAACAAGAGCACAGGCAACACAGTACTTGCCGGGGATTTCTACACACTTTGGGGCAAAGACTGTATTCGCGATACCCTATGCGGCCTGTCCTTCGATATTGCTCCACAGGCGTTCTTCCAGGTCAATCCTCCGCAAGCGGAAAAGCTTTACGGCAAGGCGCTGGAATATGCCGCCCTTGACGGTGATGATCTTGCCTTTGATCTTTATTGCGGCGCCGGAACCATCAGCCTATGCCTCGCACAAAAGGCTGGCAAGGTGATCGGAGCTGAGATTGTCCCGGAGGCTATTGAAAATGCAAAAGCGAATGCGGCGCTCAACGGGATCGGGAATGCTGAATTTATCTGCGCCGATGCGGGAGAAGCAGCACAGACGCTCGCTGGGCGCGGGCTGCGGCCGGATGTTGTCGTGGTTGATCCGCCGCGCAAAGGCATGCAGGAAGAAGCAATCGGCGCTGTTGCCTCCATGGAGCCCGGTCGCATCGTCTATGTGTCATGTGATCCCTCCACGCTTGCGCGTGATATTCTGCGCTTCAACGGATATGGCTATACCCTTCAGGCAGCAACGGTCTATGACCTTTTCCCCAGGACAAAGCATGTGGAATCAGTTGTATTGATCACTCGAGCCAGGGTCGAGGCCACATCTTAGATGTGGTTTTGAAGAGTAATGCTTGAATTAGAGTGGAGATAAGATCAGTGAACGTAAGTGAAGAGGAATTGATAGAATTCATCAAGCCTATCTTGAAAGCACAAGGATTTCGGAAAAGAGCAAAACGATGGACGAAGATAACCGAACATTTTATATATATGTTCTATATTCAGGGCAGTGTGTATGATAAAGATGATTATTATGTCCGTCCCGGTATTATAATTAACGATATTCAAGCAGAACCCTGGGTGTATGGTCATTTTTTCATTAATATTCCCGTAACAACAAAAGAGGAGATATTAGAGAAAACAGGAGAGTTCTTTTCTCAATGGACGAGTATAGAACACTTGAAAAAGACGGTAGCCGATTTTGTCGAGTGGGAAAAGAGAAATCCGGTTGAAAAGCGACGTGCAGGAGAAGTGAATTATGAGACAGATCCGATACCTGCACACGGCCTGTTCTCGCTCACAGAGAAGGCTAAAGAAGAAATTCTTAACTTATAAGGATTCTTTGAACTGGTCTACGGCATATTCCTGACGCAAAACCGATAATTGTTCCCGGCTGTCATACAATCACAGGGTATATGATCATATAGTTTTACCCCGGCAGCTAACCGGAGTATGTAAATAAACAACGAGAGCCTCTAAGGGCTCTCGTTGTCTTTTTAGCGGATGCGGATGACCGCGCCTTCGCGGATAAGGTCGGGATTCTTGATGCTGGGGTTGAGCGCCAGGATCTGGTTCATGGGAACCTGTGCACGAAGCGCAATCTCGGAGAGAGTATCGCGGTGTGCAATGCGATAGTAGATTACGTTGCCTTCCTGCCAGAAGTTGCCATTAGCACCGCCGCCGGTCACATTTTCCACTTCCTGCTCATTGAGGATTTTCATTTCATTGTTTGCCATTTTTGTGATCTCCTTTTCTAATACTTTATTTGTTTCCCTGTTTGTGTGCTTATCATACCATTTCTTTTGTCACATTACTGTCACATGGATTTCCTCTTTCCAACAATGTGCTTATGCATTCCGTATCAGTAGCCGTAGTCATGAAAAATGCGCTCTGCACGGCAACGATCACAGTAGTTATATACAGCGCCGATTGGAAGCTCTTTCCCGCAAGAACGGCAGCGCCGGATATACTGAACTTTGCTGGCCTTCATCAGCTCAGCAATTCTATCGCAGATGGCCTTTCGCTGCGCAGTGCAGTCATCCTCCACACCAATCCTTCTGAGAAGCTGATGATGAATATCATAAGCTTTGTATTGAAGCTCACAATCCTGGAGGGTTTCATCGCCGAAATACGGTGCAGGAACGTGTTTGTTTTTCAAGATCGCCGCGGCGCACTTTGCCCAATAGATGATCAGTTCGTCTGAACGGGTATCTACCGGACAGGTGATCAGATCGTATACCAGTTCCCTGTTTTCCGATGTGATGCGCTTTTGTAAGTGCTTGAGCAAAATACGCGCATCCTGCATGTTCTCGCGCACGAATTCTGGTGCCTTCGGCATTTTGTCCCAGGCCGTCAGCAGAAGATCCATGGGGTAATCCGACGCCAGCACCTCACGTGGGAAGCCAATACATGCCTGCCTGATGGGCTTAACCCGTTGCCCCAGTCTCTCCGCAACAAGCCGATCGGTGCCAACAGTAAGGACTTCACCATACTCGTGCAGGCCATAGCGCCCGGCCCGCCCGCCGATCTGGTTAATCTCTGCTGTTGTGAGCGGTCTGAATTCCTTTCCGTCAAACTTTTGGGTCTCCGCAAAGATGACGCGCCTGATAGGAAGTGATATTCCAAGGCCAATGGCATCAGTCGCAACAACAATATTGTTCTCACCGGAGAGGTATTTGCGCACCTCATTGCGCCTGGCTTCCGGCGGCAGCGCTCCGTAAATGACGCTGGCGTGAAAGCCCTCTTTTTCCAGGATTGCAGCCGTAGAGAGAACATTTTTTCGTGAAAAGCAGATAATTGCGTCGTCCGGCTTGAAGTCATGGTAACCCCTGCACTGTCCGGCGTACTGCAACGGCGCAAGCCGTTCGTGCTGCACGACATTGTACGGATCCTCAAAACTTGTGATCAGCTGTTTTATAAACGGCAATGCCTCGGGTGCCATGCAGACATGAACAACTTCAGCATCCACAAGGCAGATAGCCTTCAGCCACGCCGCTCCTCGATCTCTATCAGCGATCATCTGTGCCTCATCAATGACCGCTGTTTTGTAATGAGCGTTGAAGTTGCACAGCTCGATCGTAGACGAGACCACCTGGGCCCCTTCGACAGGAATGGACTCCTCTCCTGTCAGCATGCTGCATGGTACGCCAGCATCATTAAGCTTATCGAACATCTCAAGGGCCAGTAAGCGCAGCGGTCCCAAATAAACACCCGGCGTATGGGTTTTAAGATCTTCGATAGCATCGTAGGTTTTGCCGCTGTTTGTCGGACCTACATGAAGAATGAAAATTCTATTCAGCGTTTGTGCTCTTTCCACATAGGATTCCGGCGAAAAAGATTCATAGAGTTTTGTAATTTCCCGGAGTTGACGTTCCCGTGCCTCTTCTTCCATTCTTTCCCTGAGGAATTTCTGGATCTCCGGGTGCCGAACAGCCTTTTCCACATCTTCCGCAGTCCAGCCCTCCAGTGTCCACCAGGACCCGCCTCTCCCTCGGACACGAATGATCTCCGGCTTTGGAAAGAATTGTTGGATCAGCTTTTTCGTGATGCCGTATTTTTTGATAATTTGCTGACGAGTCAGCAGTTTTTCCCTGTTATTCTTACATCTACCCATTTAATCAGTATTTTCTTTCATTAACGTTCCTCAGGAGCGAGGCTTTTGATCTCTTGTTAGTTTTCCTTTGCAGCGTATTTATATATTTCAAAGCGGTAACGCTTCATTCCCTGCGTGATTTGCCCATATTCAATGGCACCTACGGAACAATTCTTTATTCAGGCCATGCAGTGAAAACAGCTTCCAGCCCAAGCGGATCATATCTGTGAGAGTGTGCATGCGTGCAGAGGCATCCTTGATACGCTCTTCAATTTCGCTCTGTGAAAGTTTGGGATAGGCATCGTTTGCATTATAGTTGCGCGGTTTTTAATTCGGCCCGGCCCACATGCTTCATTCTCCTTCTGCGGGCAAGCAGCTTTCCCTGAAAGCCGCTGATTCCGGCATAGGCGTCGCTTGTGAATACGAAGTAAAGCTTACGGCTGCCTGTAAAAGCTGTTTTTAGCCAGGCGTTGAGGAATCGGGGCATCTCACGGACAATGATTGGAAAGCAGATCACGAACGGACGCTCTGAATGGATCGGGCTGTGATCCTTCTGTCGAATCTTTCCAGCAGGTCTTCGGCAGTATCGCCCAATCCTTTTGCAAGCGTCTCCGCCACATATTTCGTGTTTCCTGTCGTGCTGAGATACAGAAACACTGCTATTCCACCTGCTAAAACAATTATAATATAATAAGCCGTTTTTCACAAGCGCTGTCTGTATTCCAGACGTGATTGCAAGATAAAAACAGCAAAAGAAAACCTCCTCCGGTTTGACCGGAGGAGGTTACAATCGTTTGGATCAGATAATGCCAATGACCATGCCAACGATCATGCACAGAATGGAAAAGGCCCAGACGTACAGGAAGCTGGCTTTGATATGGTCCTTGATGTCGACTTCGGCAAGACCGATGCCGAGCAGGGTGGCGGGAACCATGGGGCTGATGAAGGTAGCGCAGTTGCGGCAGATGACCATGGCGATGGCGATGGGCTGAGCCGCGACGCCGAAGGCCTGACCGATGCCAATGACCACAGGCAGCATGCCGTAGAAGTAGGAGTCGGTATCGAAAGCCAGAGCGAGAGGCACGGACAGGATACCGATGACCAGAGGCAGCTGCTTGCCGAGGGCGTGAGGCATGAAGCCGGCGACCATGTTCGCAAGGCAGCGGACCACGGAGGGCAGCGCGTCCTCAGGCAGCTCCATGACCTTGGCGGAGATGACCTTGCCGTCGGCACCCATGCTGGAGGTGAGGATACCCATAAGGACGGCAGCGCCCATCAAGGTGGAGCACATCATCAGGGCAGGACCGGCATGGAGATTGATGATCTTCTTGTGCATCTTGGCGGTGAAGCCGTAGTTTACGAACAGAGCCACGGCGCAGCCGATCATGAACGGATAGTAGCTGGGGAACACGTCCCAGATGAGCATGGCGATCACGGCGATTGTAAGCAGGATGTTGAAGATGAAGAGCTTCGGACGGGCAAGCTCGCTGTCGCCTGCGGAGGCGGCACCGGCGGTCTCGTCAAGCTCGACAATGCCTTCGGTCTGGGCAAGTTTTCCGTTGAGACCGGCGCCGCGCCTTTTCTCCTGCCAGCCGGTGAACACGGCGTGGGCCAGAGCAAGGAAGATACCGAAGATCTGCACGGGCAAAATGGTCTTCCACAGGGCACCTGCCTCGATGCCGAGAACGGAAGCCGCGCGCATGGTGGGGCCAGCCCACGGCATGAGGTTCAGAACGCCCATCGCGAGGACCGCGATGCGGAGCAGCGAAGTGGGACGCATATGCATGCGCTTGTAGACCGGAAGCATGGCGGGGACAATGATGCAGAAAGTGGAGGCGCCGCCGCCGTCGAGATGGCCGACAAGGGCAATGATGCAGGAAACGAGCGCAACGCCGATAACATTGTCGCCGACGAACTTCATGAGCTTGCCGATGATGACGTCAAACATGCCGGCGTCGGTCATGATGCCGAAGTACAAAACGGAGAATACGAACAGGGCTGCAGTCGGGCCGGTGCTGGTAAAGCCGGCCTTGATCATGGCAGCGATGTCGTCAAAGCTGTGGCGGCCGCCGATGACCAGGATCAGGGCCAGAACGGTGGGCCATACGATAAACGCAATGGCGGGCTGGGTCTTGCTCTTGAACAGTGTGACGACGATGGCCACGATGGTCAGCAGACCGAGAATGCCGACGAGAGTATTACTCATTTAATAAAACCCCTTTTTTCTTTCAATCAATTGCGAGCGAGGCTTGTAATTGAGGACTCGCGAGTATCGCATGCGGCGGAGCGTTACATGCCGCGTTTGATCGGCGCGAGGCCTCGCTTAGTTCGGCTTGACGTGTTTTTTCCGGGGCAAAGCTCCGTCAAAAACGAATAATAATTTCTTTAAACCGAATGCTCCTATGCATTTATCGCTGTTTTCATTCCTCGAGCGTGTATGGCTTGATCTTACGGATGACGTCGAGGATGGTGCCGTCGCGGGCTTCGAGCACGGCAACCACTTCGTCCTCCCACTGGAGGTCGTCGGGTCTGCCGACCATGCTGTAAGCCTTCTCCTTGAGTTCCTCGATGGCGACGTGCTTGATGCCGGCGGCGTCAAGGCACTCAATGAGGTCGGGACGCAGGGGGTTGACCGCGATGCCGTAGTCGGTGACAAGAACATCGACGCAGTCGCCGGGAGTGGTGACGGTGACGACATGCTCGCACACGGTGGCCATACGGCCGCGGATGAGCGGGGTGACGATAACGCAGACCTTGGAGCCGGCAGCGGTATCGGGGTGTCCGCCGGGAGCGCCGCGGAGGATACCGTCGGAGCCGGTGAGGACGTTGACGTTGAAACCGGTATCGATCTCAAGGGCCGCAAGCACCACGAAGTCCAGCTTGTTGACGAATGCGCCCTTGTTGGCGGGGTTCGCGTACTGGGAGGCGCTCATCTCAAAGTGGTTCGGGGTCTGGTTGATGGAGTTGACAGCGTCCAGGTCGAAGTCCTGCACATCGATGACCTTGCCGACCTTGCCTTTCTTGAGCATCTCGACCATGGGGCCGCAAATGCCGCCTATGGCCCAGCCCATCTTGATGCCGCGCTCGTCCATATACTTCTCGAGGAAGAGGTTTGCAGCAAGGGATGGGCCGCCGACTCCAGTCTGGAAGGAGAAGCCGTCCTTGAAATAAGGCGTGGAGGCGATGACCTTCGCCACGTTCTCCGCCATCATCAGGTCGCGGGGGTTCTGGGAGATGCGGGCCGCGGCGGAGGCGATCTTCTTCGGGTTGCCGATGGAGTCAACGACTACAACGGCGTCCACGTCGATGGCCTCGACAGAGGCGGGCATGTTCGGGAAGTCCACGAGGCAGTCGGTTACGACAACCACATGATCGGCGTACTTGGCATCGGTCATGGCATAGCCCATGGAGCCGCAGTTGGATTTGCCGCCGATGCCGCGGCAGTTGCCCACGCAGTCACTGGTGGGAGCGGCGATGAAGGCAATGTCGATGTGGACCTCACCAGCCTCGATGGCGCGGGGACGACCACCATGGCTGCGGATGATAGCACGGGTCTTGAGCTTGCCTTTGGACACGACCTCGCCCATTCTGCCGCGGATACCGCTGGTCTGGATGCCGATGACCTTGCCCTGCTCAATGTAATCGGCGATGGGGTCATGGGCGGAGCCGAGGGAGGAGGCCGCAATGGTCAGATCCTCGAGACCCAGTTCTTCGATGGCAGCCTTCATGACCATGTTGACAACGAAGTCGCCGTCGCGCAGATGGTGGTGGAAGCTGAAGGTCATGCCGCTCTTGGCGCCGCACTGGCGGAGGGCGTCGGCGAGACTCTCGACAATCTTGCTCTCCTGGGGCTTTTCATAGCGGCGGGTTTTGGGGGCGGCCTTCTGGAGATACTTGCCGTCCATGTAATTCTTTCCCTGATAAACTTCCTTGCCGTTTTCCAGCAGGAAATCAGGAATCTCTCTGCCTACTGCGTTTTTCATACCAGATCTCCCTCCCAAAGTCCGCAGGCGCGGGCGAGTTTAAGGGTCCTCTCAGCTCCGGGGATAAAGGCAATGTCGATCATCTTGCCATCGACGGTGAACACGCCGACGCCCGCTGCGCTCTGCTCGCGGTAGGCACGGACGATCTTCTCTGCCTGGATGATTTCCTTCTCGGTGGGGGCGAAGACCTGATGGACATAGCGGATCTGCTTGGGGTTGATAAGGCTCTTACCGTCAAAGCCCATGGCCTTGTTCTGCAGGACCTCGGCCTCAAAGCCCTCCTGATCGTCCAGGTTGGTGAACACGGTGTCGAAGCACTGCACACCGGCGGCGCGGGCGGCAATGAGCATCATGCCGCGGGCGGTGACCATGTCGATGCCGTCACGGGTGGGCTTGGTCTGCATGCACTTGCGGAAGTCGCCGCCAGAGATGGCGACGCCCAGCATACGCTCGGAAGCGGCGCAAATCTCATAGGCGTTGAGGATGCCCTTGGGGCTTTCAAGCGCGGCCATCAGAAGGGTGCGGCCCTTCTCGACGCCGAATTCCTCCTCGGCAGCTTCGACGGCCTTCTCGACCGTCAGCACGTCCTGGGCGCTCTCGCACTTGGCGATGCGGATGCCGTCGGCCCCGCCCGCCACGCAGACGCGGATGTCTTCCTGCCAGTGGGGGGTGTCAAGGCCGTTGATACGGACGATGACCTCGGTATCGCCGTAATCGATGGTCTTGAGCGCGTGATACAGGGAGAAGCGGGCAGCGTCCTTCTGGTTCTCGGCCACCGCGTCCTCCAGGTCCAGCATGATGCTGTCGCAGCCATAAATATAGGCGTCCTTGATGAGGCCGGGCTTCTGCGCGTTCATGAACATCATGGTACGACGCAGGCGGAAACGTTCGGGTCTGGGACGAGGAATCATCTGATCGCACCTCCCCAGGGAATATTTGCGGCAGACTGACCGCAGCTGCGGAATACCGCGCATTCCACGCGGGCCTTGATCGTGCAGTCGAGCGCGCCCTTATCGACCACCGCGACGCGTGCGTTCTCAACACCGAGACGCTCCAGCGTTTCGAGAACCGTAGCCTTGATCTGGCGGCCGTACTGATTCATGACGCTGCTCTCGAGAGAAAGCTCGATCCCGCCATCGCCAGGCTCAACCATGACCTGCGCGTCACTGGATTCGAGGGTCCCCGCCATGGCGGGTTTCAGAATCTCCATGTTACATTCCTCCTTACATTCGATTAATAGAACAGGATTTTGCTCATTTAACACTTTACCATTCCAACGCATTTCTCGCAAATGTCTTTTTTGCCGGTACCTTATAATATAAAGATTATAATCGTTGACATGCATAGGTTTCGTACTATATAATCATAATATATAATTTATGATTATTCATGTATTGGTCAAAGAACAGTCAAAAACAGCCCGGACAGGAGGAAAAGCTTATGAACCTCAAGCAGGCACTTTATATCCGCACCGTCGCACAGGAGGGCAGCGTCACCGCTGCAGCAAAAAAACTCTATGTCAGTCAACCCTCTTTGAGCCAGATGATCCGCCAGGTAGAGAGCGAATACGGTGTCACGCTCTTTGACCGCACTGTCTCTCCTCTGCGCCTTACTTATGCCGGAGAAAAGTATCTGGAAGCTGCCAATATCATGCTCACTGCAAACGCAAGACTGGAAAACGAAATGCGGGAAATCCGTCAGGAAAACAGCGGTCTGCTGCGTCTCGGCATCAGTGTGCAGCGCGCTATTCAGATTCTCCCGGTCGCTCTGCCCTGGTTTACAATGCAGTATCCTAAGGTCTCCGTCGACCTGCGGGAAGAGGGCAGCGCAAGACTGGAGGAACTGTTGGAAGCAGGTGAAATTGATCTTGCCCTGGCGGCAGTCGAATCGGTCAGTCCGGCGCTTTCCTTCACCCTCATTGAAGAAGAAGTCATCGGTGTCCTGGCCGGGAAAAAATCCGCCATCGCAAACCAGCTGCCGCCCGGCACGCCAATCAATCTCAACATGATCCGGGAAGATGCTTTTGTTTCACTCAAACCCGGTCACAGCGTCCGGGTAGTGCAAGACACACTCTTTCATGCAGGAGGAATCAAGCCGCAGATTCTTTTGGAGACAGATTCACTGGAGGTGGCAAAACGCGTAGCGATCCAGGCCGGAGCCTGCATGCTTTGCTCGGATATATTTATGGATGAAAATGCCCGGCGCGGCGGTGTTTTCTTTCCCCTCATGGACTATGAAAACAAAAGACATCTTTACGCGTGCTGGCGCAAAGATGAAAAGCTGCCGCAATACGCTGTGGGTTTCATTCAGATCGTCACGCGAATTCTCGACAAGAACTCAGCCAGGCTGTAGGAACAGCTATTGACACCATTGAAAACATACAGTATCCTTAGATTCAGATTATACGATTTCACATTTCATGGACAGGAGCAGCGCATCTATGGACCAAACTGTTGAATTAAACCAGATGCTGGAGGCACGGGAGCGTCGTGCGCTGCGTCAGCATACACTGCTGGAACGTTATCATCTGCCCTTGGTTTCTTTTACCATGAATGTTGCGGGACCGGTGAAAAACAGTCCTTCTATTCGCCGTGTCTTTGCTTTGGGCCGTGATCTGCTGCTCGGGCAGTTAATGCGTGTCAAAGCGCGGCTTGTATATCGGGAAGAGATCGACGAAATCACCGGATGTGAAGGCATTTATGTAGTAGATCTTCCCGCTCCCGCATTGAAGGAAATCACGCTTGAAATCGAAGATAACACAGATCTGGGCCGTTTGTTTGACATGGACGTACTTGATCCAAATGGCGAAAAGCTCGAACGCGGCGCAGCGCGCCGGTGCCTGATCTGCGGAAAGCCCGCGCAGGAATGTGCCCGAAGCCGTACCCATTCTGTATCCGAACTGCAGAAAAAAACCGCTGAGCTGCTCTGTGCCGCTTTGGATAGGCACGATGCAGAGACAGTGGCTGCGCTTGCAGTCCGCGCACTTCTCTATGAAGTGGCTGTCACCCCGAAGCCCGGTCTTGTAGATCGGGAAGGCAACGGCAGTCACCGCGACATGGATTTCTATAGCTTTCTTTCAAGTGCATCTTCACTTTTCCCCTATTTTATGGACTGTTTTGTGATTGGGCGGCAGACAGCCGCCGATCCTGCCACATTCACCTTCTCCCATCTGCGCGTGCCAGGCAAGCTTGCCGAAGGTCAAATGCTGCACGCAACCGGCGGTGTCAACACCCACAAGGGTGCCATATTTACGCTTGGTGTTATCTGCGGTGCGCTTGGTCGTTTGCCGCAGGAGAAGTGGCGCTCACCCGCAGATATTCTGAAGCAGGCAGCTGACATGACGCGTGATGTGGAAAAGGAGCTTTCCGGATTGACGGAAGAGTCTGCCAAAACCGCCGGACAGCGAATTTATGTCCAATGCGGTATTACCGGCGTGCGCGGGCAGGCAGCCGCCGGATTTCCGACAGTACTGCACTTCGGGCTGCCAGTACTGGAGGATGGGCTCATAGAGGGTAAAACCAAAGATGAAGCGGGTGCAGCGGCGCTGCTTGCAATTTTGAGCTGCACGACCGACACTAACATGATCTCTCGCGGCGGCATTAGACTTGAGAACGAAAAGCGTCGTCAATTGTCAGCTCTCTTGGGAAACAAGCGCTATCCCAATCGTGAAACACTTACAGCACTTGATCGAGAATATACAGCCGAAAACCTCTCTCCCGGCGGGAGTGCGGATCTGCTGGCTCTGTGCTGGCTGCTACACTTTTTGAAGGAGGAAAGCTAAAATGGCATACACAATTTCACAGGTTTATCCGGGTGATCAGCGTGCCCTCGCCAAGGTTGACGCGCTGCTGAAGGAGGAAGGTATCGAGCGTGACGGCAATCTGGACTACATTGCCGCCATGTACGACGAAGATTATAATATAATCGCAACCGGTTCCTGCTTCTTAAATACGCTGCGTTGCTTTGCGGTCAGCCATGCCCAGCAGGGTGAAGGTCTGTTAAACCAGATCATCACGCACCTGATCGAAGTCCAGTATGAGCGTGGGAATCTCCATCTCTTTCTGTACACGAAAACTACTTCGGCAAAATTTTTCGGTGACCTGGGCTTTTATGAGATCGCACGCGTGGACGGAACACTTGTCTTCATGGAAAACCGCCGTGACGGATTCAAGAGTTATCTCCGACGCTTGGAAAAAACACGCACTGACGGCAAGTCTGGTGCACTTGTGATGAACGCAAATCCCTTTACCCTCGGTCATCAGTATCTCGTTGAACAGGCAGCCGCCGCT
>JBGUQD010000005.1:0-9429 GCA_045130755.1 Candidatus Limivicinus sp.
TGGCGGCGGGCAGGGACAGCCAGGGGTGACCGGAAATTGCAACGGCCGCACCGACGGCGGCCCCGAGCGTGAAACAGCCGTCGGTGGACAGGTCGCACACGCCCAGCATCGAATAACTCAGAAACAGCGCCAATACGGTCAGCGAGCCGATCAGGCCCAGCTCAAGCGCGGTTTGCAGAATGGACAGCAACGAAAAACAACTCCTTTAATTCGATTGTGAAACCTCGTTTCACAATCGAGTACTCGCGCTTCTCGCGCGTCGCCCTGCTCAGCTTATGGTGTTTTTTTGGCCGCAAACCTGCCTCAAAAACAAAAAGAATAAAACAGGATGAATCAGGCGGCGAGATCGGCGAAGCTCTCGGCGGTGGTGATTGGCTGGACCTTGGTGCAGAAGGGGCCGAAGGTCTCGGCGATCTTGTCATAATCAAGGCCAAGGGCTGCACAGGTCTCGGTGTTGACCGTGGCGGTGCCGTTATCAAAGGTCTTGACGGGAACGCTGCCGGGATCCTTGCTCTCCAGCAGAATCTCCGCGATCATATTCGCCGTCTCCACGCCGAGGTTTGCGTAGTCCACGCCGTAGCCGAGGAACGCGCCGTTGAGAGCGAAGCTGTCGGCGCCGGTATAGTGGGGGATCTTCGCCTCGGCCAGCGTTTCATAGATGGCAAGTTCGGCATTCATGATGGTGTTGTCGGTCGGGGTGAAGACCGCGTCAACGCCCGCGCTCACGAGCGCGTCGACTGCCAGCATGACTTCGTCCACGGTGGTGCCGGTGCGTTCAATGTACTTGACGCCCTTCGCGTCCAGATACTCCTTCGCGGCGGCGATGGGAGCGGCGGAGGCGTCCTCGCTCACGTTGTAGAGAAGGCCGATGAGGTCGGCATCGGGATCGGCGGCGAAGATGAGGTTCATGACAGCATTGGTGTCAAGGTAGTCGGAGGTGCCGGTGATGTTGGCGCCCGGAGCTTCGAGAGACTCCACCAGCCCCGCGCCGAGAGGATCGGACACGGCGGCGAAGACCACGGGCACACCGTTATCTTCGGTGGCGGCCTGCATGCCCATGGCAACCGGCGTGGCAACGCCGACAAGCAGATCGGCCTTCTGGGCCAGGAAGTTCGTGATGATCTGGTTCATGACATTCGCGTCAAGGTTGCAGTTATCCTCGAGAATGTTGAAAGCGACCTTGTCGCTTTCCAGCTCACCGAGGCGGGAGCGGATGTTGGCGATGATCTGGTTGAGGGAGGCGTCGTCGACAAAGTTGCAGATGCCGACGGTGTAGGTGGTTTTCTCTTCGGCAAAGGCCGGGACGGTGAGGCTTGCAAACAACAGGACGACAAGGATCAGAGAGAGTGCTTTTTTCATGGGGAACGCTTCCTTTCTTTCCGGGACAGGCAAACAAAAAACCTGTCCCTGCAAATTTCTTTGCTGGGACAGGATCGAATAGACGAACCTGCGGTGCCACCCGGCTTGACGCGAAATCCGCGCCCACTTTACGCGTACTGTCATACGCCGGCTTTTGTTAACGGGGAGTCCGCCCCCGGCTCACATACTCGGGCTTTTGCCCTTTCCGATCGCCCTCGGAAGTCCATTCAGCCAAATGCTTTCCGCCGCCCTTGCACCGTCGGCGGCTCGCTGCGGGAAAGGAGATCTGGCCTACTCACTCTTCCTCTGCGGTTTATGCTTGGAGTTTAGCATTTTAAAGCGTCTTTGTCAATGGAACTTTTGAACGAAAGGGGAATCGAACTGAGGAAAAACTTTTCCCTTTTAAACAATTAAACTGTTTCCCGGCTGCCAGACTGTCTCATGAATCTGTTCAGAACCTCACGGATCTATGTATGAACCAACATCTTTAAAAATGTACAATCGACGGCGAAGAATGCAGCGCCTGCTTCCCGGCGGGAACTGCCCAGTACCATATCGACCTCGATATCGCCCATGCAGTCTGCGAGATTTTAAGGACGGTCTGCACATGGCAAACATGGCAGGCACCATGACGGGCCTTGTAAGAGGCTTTAGCGGAATGCGATGCAGGAACGGGGAATTGAGCTTTACTCCGATTTGCCCGCCCCAGTGGAAGGGATAAAGCTTCTGAGTCAGTTATCGCGGCTGCAGCATTCAGGTCGGTGTGACATGCGAGGGTGCTGAATACAAGCTGCTCTCAGGTGAGCCGATCACGTTTTACTCCTAAGATGAACCAGTAGTTTTGTAAACGAAAATGTCCCCGGCCATATGACCGGGGACATTTTATGAGATATCGTTGGCATGAAAACAGGGAGCCTTTTCACGCTGCTGCGTTAATCAGAGCCAGTGGGGTTAAAGCCAGCAGGTGCGGGGCCGGGACCGCCGGAGCTGCTTGCGCCAGTCAGAGGCGGAGGAGGCGGAGGTGTGGGATCGTTTTTCGTATGTGTGTGGCCGACGACAACAGCTTCCTGCCAGTCATAGATGAATCCGGGGCCCGGCATCTCCGGTGCAATAGAGGGACCGCCGCCGGGAACGGTGATCGCATGTCCCACATCGGGGGGATTGGGCTCGTCATCCCAAGGATCAAGCCAGTACCACCAGGGATAGTCATACGCATAGGGATCGTCCCAGTAATAATAGTTGAACCAGTCCCAAAAGCCCCAGCTGCATCTGGTCGGCTGCACGGCGGGCTGATAAGTCCAGATCCTGGCAGCCTCGGTGTAAACGGGGCCGCCTTCACCGGTAAAGCAGGCCTGCACCTGGCAGCCGTTCCACCAGGAGGGGATACCGCTGAGACGCAAGGTGTCGGAATTGGCGCCGGATACATAGAGGCCCGAAACGCTGTAGGGCGCGTCAGATGCAGCGCAGATGATGCTCGCGTCACTGTTGGCGATGTACCAGGTCACAGAGGTTGCATTGGCCGCGTGCGCAATAAACGTGCAGGAGCCGCCGTAAGGCACAGACTCGCTCGTGGGGCTCTTGGTCACACGGACACGGCTTACAGAAGACCCGGTGGAACCCAGCGTCGTATTGAACGGCCCGGGGACCGCAGTCTGCGCGGTCTGCGTGATCGGAGAGGGGGCGGAGCTCTGCATCAGCGCGGTCTTGACATCGGTCGCCTGAGCCGGGGCTGGCGACGGAGCTGCCGCAGCGGGAGCCGGAGCAGCCTCCTGTACCGGGGCTTCCTGTGCTTCCGGAGCCGCCGAAGGAGCAGGCAGCGGGGGGATTGACGCGGCGAAGTCTGCCAGCAAGGAACTGCCCGTCTTATTCTCGGCAGGAGCAGGTGAGGGCTCTGCATCCTGATCGACACGGACAACCTTCTCGCCGCAAAAAGAACATACCTTGCTGTCAGCCGGAATCTTTTTTCCACACATCCGACAATACAGGATATCATCCGCAAAAGCCTGCACACAGAGTGAACACATCATCACCAGAACAAGAAGCAGGCAGAGAATACGCCTCATAGAGACCCCACCTTTCAATAAAGCAGAAAAAGTAATCAATTTCACACATTTTGGTTTACATAAAAGAAATACTCCTCTTTATAATACCATTATATGCTAAACAAACTGAAAAAGCAATAGAAACTCCGGATTGTGATATAATGTAGGAATTTCGTTACAAAACATAACGTTCCTCTCCGGTGAACCTGTCGAGATCTCCTTTTTCGGCGGGGAAATCAAACTCCAATACGAAAAAAGATCCCCGGCCATACGGTCGGGGATCAAATAGATTCAAAAGATAATCAATGCTATTGGGAATGACCTAAGGCCTTGTATCAGAAGCTTAGTTCATTACGTCTTTGGAAGCCGTGTCACTGACATGTGTATAGCTTACAACAGCAGCTTCGTCATCCCCATAGTCTTCCACGATCCACCAGGGAAAACCATCCCCAGAGGGATCATTGCAGGACCACCAGGGGTAATCATACTCGCAGGTATCATTCCAGTACCCCCAGGGATATCCATACAGATAAGGATAATCATAATACCACCAGGGATAATCATACTCACAGGTATCATTCCAGTACCCCCAGGGATATCCATACACGTAAGGATAATCCCAGTACCACCAGGGATAGTCATATACACAAGTATCATCCCAGTAGTAATAGTTGAACCAGTCCCAATAACCCCAGTTGCATCTGGTCGGCTGAACGGCAGGCTGATAGACCCAGATCCTGGCGGTCTCGGAATAGACGGGGCCGCCCTCACCGGTAAAGCAGGCCTGTACCTGGAAGCCGTTCCACCAGGACGGAATGCCGCTGAGATAAAGCGTGTCGGAATCAGCACCGGATACATAAACTCCCGGAACAATGGAAGGTACATCAGAAGCGGCCCAGATGATGCTTGCGTCATAGTTTGCAATGTACCAGGTCACGGAAGCAGCATTCGCCGCATGGGCAATAAAACAGCAGGAGCCACCAAAAGGCACTGATTCATTCGTAGGGCTCTTGGTCATATGGACGCTGTCCGGAGAAGTGCTTGTTGCGGGCGGCGCATTGAACGGCCCGGGAACTGCAGCGGTGCTCTGCGTCGTGGGGGAGGGAGCGGAGCTCTGGGACAGCGCGGTTTTCACATCCGTCGCAACAGCGGGGGAACCAGCAGGAGCGGCGGCAGGCGCCGGAACGACCGGCTTTGCTGCGTTTCCTTCTTCGACATGGACAACTTTTTCTCCGCAGTAGGGGCAGATAAGGCTGTCAGTCGGGATCTTTCGGCCGCAGATCCGGCAGTAGAGAACATCGTCTGCCGCGAATGCCTGCGCGCTTAGAGAAAAGACCAAGATCAGTACGAGGAGAAAGGGCAATATGCGTTTCATAGAATACCACCTTTCCGGAACAGAAAACCGTAAATTATGAGTTTACATAAAAAAAGAAACTACTTACTATTGTTATTATATGTCACTTCAGGAAAAATTGCAATAGATAGTAAGCGCAAATACGAAACGAAATACCAAAAAATCTGTTACAAAACATAGAGCTGATCTTCCTGCGTTCCGGAAAGCGGCTCATCTCTTCGAATGCGGGCATATTCCCGAGGATTGACGCCGACACTTTTTCGGAAAACACGGGCAAAGTAGTTGGAGTTGGCAAAGCCGCAGGCGTCAGATATGAACTGGATCGAATGCTGCCCCTGCCGCAGAAGGAGCCGGGCATTTTCAATGCGTACCTGATTGAGGTATTTTCCGGGTGTTACACCCGTATACTTGCAAAAGCAGCGTGTCAGATATTCCTGACTGACTTCGAGGCGCTCGGCGAGCTCCGCAATCCCTTCAAGAAAAGCATAGTCGCGCCGTATGATGCCCAGCGCCGCTTCCACAACGGGCGGCATCGTGCGGCGCCCGGCAGGACCCATGCTGCCGTTGCCATAGAGTGACATGAGAAGACCATAGGCGAGTTCCGAGGCTTCCCGTGCAGATATGCGCCCGTGACCGCCGGAAAGCAGGCGCAGCATTCGTGCTGCGGCGACCCCACCGCGCTCGAAGAACAAACCGCCATGATTGCTGCTTTCAGTGAACACCCGATCTGCCGCGTTTCCACAAAGCGTCAAAAGTCCGAGAGTGCATATATCAGACGAAAGAAGTGAGGTGTCCTCTGGCCCACAGACGACAAGCGCATTGCCGGATTCAAGCGGGAGACTCATTTCACCGTACGCGACACGGAGCTTTCCGACAAGCGGCGTGAGTACATGCCAGCCGCTGCGCACCGGAAGCTCGCGTACGCCGCCGTTGAGCTCCAGGACTGCTGCCTCGGTAACACCCAAAAGCTCCGAGAGAAAATCTCCCGGAGCTTCCAGCGTGATTACTTGATTTTGAAAATCGCTCTGCATCAATGGCAGATCGCAAGCTCGGTTTCCTTGTCGAAGAAGTGTGCCCGTGCCATGTCGACGGGGATCTTGATGACTTCTTCCTTGGGATTCTCAACCGCGGAGGACATGCGGACGATAACCTTCTGGTCGGCGACGAAGACGTAGAGGTTGGTCTCAGCGCCGAGCAGCTCGCAGAAGTCGACCTTGGCGGTGATGCCGTTGCCCGGGGTGAGCTGGTCGAAGGTGAGGAAGTTCTCGGGACGCACGCCGAGGATGACGGTCTTGCCGACATAGGGCTTGAGAGCAGCCTTCTTGGCTTCGGGGATCTCCAGCTTGTCGTTGTTGAGAATGGCGATCAGCTTGCCGCCCTCTTCCGCGATCTTGACATCGAGGAAGTTCATCTGGGGGGAGCCGATGAAGCCGGCGACGAAGAGATTGCACGGGGAATCGTACAGCACCTTCGGGGTATCGAACTGCTGGATGATGCCGTCCTTCATGACGACGATGCGGTCGCCCATGGTCATAGCCTCGGTCTGGTCGTGAGTGACGTAGACGAAGGTGGTGTCAAGGCGGCGGTGCAGGCGGGCGATCTCGCTGCGCATGGAGGTACGGAGCTTTGCGTCCAGGTTGGACAGCGGCTCGTCAAGGAGGAAGACCGCAGGATTACGGACCATGGCGCGGCCCAGAGCGACACGCTGACGCTGACCGCCGGACAGAGCCTTGGGCTTACGCTCAAGCAGATGCTCCAGGTCAAGGATCTTGGCGGCTTCGTGGACGCGCTTGTCAATCTCGTCCTTGGGGACATTGCGCAGGGTCAGACCGAAAGCGATGTTCTTGTAAACGGTCATATGGGGGTACAGTGCGTAGTTCTGGAAAACCATGGCGATGTCACGGTCTTTCGGGGGGACCTGGTTGACCAGTCTGTCGCCGATGTACAGCTCGCCGCTGGAGATGGACTCCAGACCCGCGATCATACGCAGGGTGGTCGACTTGCCGCAGCCGGAGGGGCCGACCAGAATGATGAATTCCTTGTCCTTGATCTCAAGATTGAGGTTGGGGACGACGGGCTTGTCTGCGCCGTCATAGATCTTGGTAACGTTTCTGAAGCTGATGTTGGCCATGAGTGTTCCTCCTGTTTTTTATAGTGTACACAGTACGGTTTTTCTGTATCATACAATAGCATTTTTTCACTCGAAAGGCAAGCCCATTTTCTTGACAAAAGGATAAAAATTTGATCTGTTATTTTTCTGCTTGCCTTTGAGGATGGGCTGTGGTATAATCACGCGCAATCACAGAGGCAAAGGATACTTTTTATGGATACAAGTACCTATCAGGAGGCCCGCAGACTGGGCCTGAAAGAAGTAAAAACACGTACAGCCAGGCACGAAGATCCGTATCTCCCGTCGCTGGAAGAGATACTGCCGCACATGAGCGCCCTCAACGAGGTCGATCTCGGCAGCACACGCATCGATATCGAGCAGATCGTCGGAACGCTTACGACTGCCCGAAGAGAGGCGTTTTCTCCGTCCTTCTATCCGCTTCTGGAAGAAGGAAGCGAGTTTGCCGCCAAATGGTCGAGTCTCGCCGCCTCCCATGTGAAGGAGGGTATCCGCGACTCCATCGTGGCCGTGGAATACCTCAACCGTTTTTACGTGGTTGAGGGGCACAAGCGAGTGTCGGTTCTTCGCTTTTTCGGTGCGACGACCGTGCGGGCCGAGGTCAAACGCCTGCTGCCGCCGCGCTCTGACGATCCCGAGATCGCGGTCTATTATGAGTTTCTTGACTTTTATAAGGTGACACATGTCAATTACATCCGCTTCAGCCGTCCCGGTGCCTATCCCGCCATGCTCAAGCTCCTGTGCGGGGAGGATCCGACAGTTTGGGATGAAGAGCGGCGCCGCAGCTTTTTCTCGGATATCGTGCGTTTTCGCAAAGTGTTTGCAGCTTCACCCCTCGCAGATTCTTTGACACAGGACGAGGCGCTCATGCGCTATCTGGAGATTTTTGGAGCTTCGGCTCTTGCCGAGCGTCCACCCATGGAGATCAAGGCTGATCTGGATGCCATCAAGCCTGAGCTTACCAGCGTCAAAAACGACAGTGCGCCCGTGCTTGTCACCGATCCGTCCGATGCACAGCCGCGCAATATCATCAGCCGAATCGTGCACCCAAGCGTCAAAAAGCTCAAGGTTGCTTTCCTGCACGACAAAGCCCCAGACAGTTCCTATTGGACGGATGCACACGAACAGGGGAGACAGGCGGCTCAAGAGGCTCTGGGCGAGCGGCTTGAGACTGTCAGCCGCTTCAATATGCTGGATGCCGATTTCGACGCTGTTATGCAGGAGTTGAAGGAGCAGGGAGTCAATATGGTGTTCAGCACCACGCCGCGCCTGCTGTCGTCCACATTGAAGGCTGCGGCAGATTATCCGGAGATCAAATTCCTTAACTGCTCCCTCAATGTAAGCCATCCGATCCTGCGCTGCTACTATGCGCGGATGTACGAGGCAAAATTTTTGACCGGTGTGATCGCCGGGGCCCTGAGCGAACAGCGAAATATCGGCTACATCTGTGACTACCCGATCTACAGCATGCCCGCGTCCATCAATGCCTTCGCCCTTGGCGTGCGCATGGTCAACCCCCGCGCCCGCGTGCTGCTCGAGTGGTCGACAGTCGACGGCGCCGATATCGAAAGCGTTTTTTCCAATTACGGTGTGACCGCCGTGTCGGGGCAGGAGAGTCTGCAGCGCGACGAGCGGAGGCGCAGGACAGGTGTTTTCCTCCGGCAGAACGGGCAGCAGATCAATCTTGCCAGCTCCTTCTGGGACTGGGGTACCTTCTACCGAAAGATCATGGAGTCTGTGCTGGACGGCTCCTGGGATTCGCTCAACAGTGAAAGCGATGCAGGAAAGACCATCAATTACTGGTGGGGATTAAAAGCCGGTGTGGTAGACGTGCGCATGAACGAGAAGGTGCCGGTCGAGACCGCGCACCTTGTAAACCTGCTGCGCAGGAGCATTGCCGACGGCAGCTTCCGCCCCTTCGACGGGCCGATCTATGACCAGGCGGGCGAGCTTCGTATAGCGGAAGGGGAGATCCTCACCCCGCACCAGATCCTGATGATGGACTGGCTGGTGGAAAACATTGACGGCCAGATTCCGAAGATCGAGCAGCTCACGCCTCCGGCGCGGGAGCTTGTGAAGATCCAGGGCGTATTGAAAGAAGACAAAGAGATATAACAAACAGGCAGCGCAGTTTTGCGCTGCCTGTTTGCTTGAATGGATATGATCAGCCTTTGACGGCGCCGGCGGCAACACCCTTGATGATGTGCTTCTGGCAAACCAGATAGAAAACGATGACGGGAATAATGCCCAGGAGGATCAGCGCCATGGTGGCACCCAGATCGACTGTGCCGTAGCTGCCTTTAAGGTACTGAATGTGGATGGGGATGGTGCGGTATTCGTTGATGTCCAGCACGAGGTACGGGAGCAGATAGTCGTTCCAGACCCACATGATCTCCAGAATGCCGACGGAAATCATAGTCGGCTTGAGCATGGGGAAGACCACCGTGAAGAAGGTACGTACCGGGCCGCAGCCGTCGATTGCGGCGGCTTCCTCGATTTCAAGAGGAATGGATTTGACAAAGCCCACGAACATGAAGATCGAAAGG
>JBGUQD010000006.1:0-3827 GCA_045130755.1 Candidatus Limivicinus sp.
CCGGGTAATGATCTGATAATCGTTGGCATAGCTGTAATTGTCCCCGCCGAGCTCACGAACCTTTTGGAGCGTATCTATGATGATCAGGGAGGTATCCGGGTGCTCACGCAGGAAACGGGTAAGCTGTTCATCCAGTCCCTTGCCAAGCTGCTTGGCCGAAACGGAAAAGAAAAGGTTTTCATTCTCAGCCGTGCCGAACATCCGGTACAGGCGCTCCTGTAGGCGTCCGTAGTCATCTTCCAGGGCAAGATAGAGAACGGTGCCCTGCCGCACGGGGAAGTCCCAGAGAGGCGTCCCTGTGCTGACATGGTAAGCGATCTGCGCCATAAGGAAACTCTTGCCTAGCTTCGGGGCTCCGACGAACAGATATGTTCCTCGGCAGAGCAGGCCGTCTATGATTGGCGGCCTGCCCTGGTACACACTGTCGAAGAGCTCGGTCATGGATACTGTCTTGAGATAGGAAGGGTCTGATAGTCTGCGCAATTCACGCTGCCATTCCTCAAAATCCTTGATTTCTGCAGCTTCATCGGTTATACTATCATCAGTACATTTTGTGAGTGACCGCCCGTCATCTGCGCCAACAGATGTGTTCAGGGCGGTCATTCTCGTTGTATCCGTCATTCTGATCCCTCCTTCATTCCGTACAGCGTCCGTGTGATGAGCTCAATGTTGTCCAGCAGCTCATCCCGAAGTTCGCCGGCCGCCTCGATGCGTTTGAGTTCATCGAGAACGGCGGCAAGCTGGTTTCTAAGCGCCTTATACACTCTCGGATTGCCCTGGACCACGATATCCCGGTTCAGGCACTTCCGATAACAATACTCCTGCTTCGGCAAGCCAGAGAGTGCCACGGCGGCGTTGATTTGATCGTTTTCTTCGGGTGATACCCGGAATCCCACTGTGATATTTCTCCAGCGGTTGTGTTCATCTCTGTTTTTAGCTGACATTGGTTTCCACCGTCCTTTCCTTTTCCAGTCTCTCAATCATTTCCGTCTGCTTTGACGGAAACAGATGTGCATACCGTAACGTGACCTCAATGCTTTCATGACCCAGCCGGTCAGCAATCGCCACAGGTGTAAAGCCCATGTCGATCAGCAGGGAAACGTGACTGTGCCGGAGATCATGGATCCTAATCCGCTTGACCCCTGCGGCCTTAGCCCCACGGTCCATTTCATGGTGAAGATAGCTCTTGGAGATCGTAAAGATCCGATCCTTCTTTTTCAGCCCATAGAGCATTTTCAGATAGTCCTGCATCTCTTCACAGAGAAACGGCGGCATCTTGATCGTACGGTTGCTTTTCTTCGTTTTCGGTGTCGTGATCACGTCCTCGCCGTGCAGGCGCTGATACGATTTGCTGATCTTCACGGTCCCGGCCTTGAAATCGAAATCCGCAGGCGTCAGTGCCAGTAGCTCGCCCTCCCGGATGCCACACCAGTAGAGCATTTCAAAGGCGTAATAGGAAATGGGCTTGTCCATCATTTCGTCGGCGAAGCGCTGATACTCTTCCTTCGTCCAGAAGCTGATGTTGCCGCCGTCCTTATCGCCCATGCTGCCCGCTTTGGCGGCGGGATTGGAGCGGAGGTCATAGTGCCGCACGGCATGGTTGAAAATGGCGCTGAGCTGATTGTGGACGGTTTTCAGATACGTCTGCGAATACGGCTGCTTCTTTTCATCCCGAAAAGCCAGCAGCTCATTCTGCCAGGCGATCACGTCCTTTGTGGTAATCTCGCTGATATTCCGCTTTCCGAAATACGGCAGGATCTTCGTCTTGATGATGTGCTCCTTCGTGAGCCAGGTGTTTTCCTTGAGCCGGGGCCTGATGTCCTTTTCATAAAGCTCTGTAAAGGCTTCAAAGGACATATCCATATCGGCGGCGTTCTGGAGCTGGAAGGTGCGCTCCCACTCCTGCGCCTCCCGCTTAGTGGAGAAACCCCGCTTGCATTTCTGCTTGTGTTCGCCCTTCCAGTTGGTGTACCGGGCCATGACATACCAGGTACCGTTGTCTTCATTCTTATGAACAGACATTGTTCCATCCCTCCTTTCCGGGGCCGTAGACCCTTTCGTTGAAATACTGTCTGTTGATCCTTCCTGCGATCGTGACGAAGCCTTTGGCCTTGAGCTCGTCGTTCAGTCTCCGTATGACCTTATAGGCATAGGAGGCGGATACACCGAGCTCGGCGGCGACTTCCTCTACACGCATAAACTTGTTTTCCATAAAAATCTCCTTCTTTCTTTGTTTTTTAGTTCTTGTTGAATAACCTGTGTCAAAGCATAGACTTATCTTGTTTAGTGTCGGAAGTACTTTCTGGCCGCCATCCGATTTGCCCGGGCGGTTTGCACCATGACTCTGATGCGGGAGGTTATTCAGTTGAAAACTTAACACTAATCGTTTAAGTCGAGCTCATTATACTAAACGTAACTGTTAAGGTCAAGAGGTTTTGAAGAAAATATTTATCTCATTTGTTTAAGAAATTCTTGACATCGCTAAGCGTATCTGCTATACTTCGATCAGTACATACACAGGAGGTTTTTCCTATGGCTATTGGAGAAAGGATACGCTTCATCCGCAATCTGCGCGGCATGACGCAGAAGTATCTTGGCACACTGGTCGGCTTCCCGGAGAAGACCGCCGATATTCGCATGGCTCAATATGAGGCTGGTACACGCACTCCGAAAGAGGATCTGACCAAGGCTCTGGCCGGTGCGCTTGATGTATCTCCGCTGGCTCTCAACGTCCCGGATATAGACAGCTATTTCGGCCTCATGCACACTCTGTTTGCTTTAGAGGATCGCTACGGTCTGACCATCGAGACCAGAGATGGAGAAGTCTTATTCCGCATTGATCCCCGGAAGGGGAAGGATGCTGCCCATATTTCTGAGCTGGTCTGTGCCTGGGCTGCTGTTGCCGAGAAGTACCGTGCCGGAGAGATCAGCAGAGACGAATACGACAAGTGGCGCTACTACTATCCGCAGTACGATGACACGCAGATCACTGCGAAAGTACCTTCCCAGGAACTGAGCGACGCTATGGTAAAGGCGCTCAAAGGCAAGATCAATAAAGACTGATATCACCCCCCCAACTACGACAAAAAGCCCTTCGCTGCATACCCACAGCGAAGGGCTTTCATAATATGGATCGTTCCAGTCGCAAACCGTCATGAATGACTCTTTTACCCCTAAACCCCTTGGTACGAAGAATAAAGGGAGATCATGCAACTGTTATCAAATTGTTATCAAAGGATTCTTTGTGAAGCCGGAAAGCCTTGATTTTACAGGGTTTTCTGACTTTTGTATCTCACTCCCACTCGATGCTGGCTGGGGGCTTGCTGGTGACGTCCAGCACCACGCGGCTGGCGTGGGGGACCTCGTTTACGATGCGCTCGGACACGCGGGCGATCAGATCGTAGGGCAGGCGGGCCCAGTCCGCGGTCATGAAGTCGTCGGTGGTGACGGCACGCAGGGCGACGGCGTAGTCATAGGTGCGCTCGTCGCCCATCACGCCCACGGAATGCACGCCGGTGAGCACGGTGAAGTACTGGTTGACCTGGCCGACGAGGCCGGCGCTGGCGATCTCCTGGCGGAAGATGGCGTCGCTCTCGCGGACGATCCTGGCCTTCTCGGGCGTGACCTCGCCGATGATGCGTATGGCGATGCCGGGGCCGGGGAAGGGCTGGCGCCAGACCAGCTCGCGGGGCAGGCCCAGCGCCTCGCCCAGGGCGCGGACCTCGTCCTTGAACAGCATGCGCAGCGGCTCGATCAGCTCCGTGAAGCCCAGCTCCTTCGGAAGGCCCCCCACGTTGTGGTGGCTCTTGATGACCGCCGCGCTCGTG
>JBGUQD010000007.1:0-2644 GCA_045130755.1 Candidatus Limivicinus sp.
ATGAGGCGCGGGACATTCCGCAGGACATCACCTCACAGGAGCGGATCGACGCCTGGTTTGACGCCAAGACCGTGGGCCTGACGCCCCGGGCCAAGGCGAAGCTCAAGGCGCACTGGGGCAATCTGCAAAAGGTGTTTTCCTCCCGTTCCCGCCTTGAAAAGATCGCCAACGACATCATCTTCGACTTTGAAACAAAAGCGCGTCTGATGGACGGCGCGGGCAACGCGATCCTTGTGGCGGGCTCCGTGTATGCCGCCTGCAAGTACTATGAGATTTTCCAGAGCAAGGGCTTTCACAAGTGCGCGATCATCTCCTCCTACATCCCGCAGCCCGGCGATCTGCGCACGGATACCGTCAGCGACGACGAGGACACCGAGACCTTTGAAAAATATGCCACCTATCTGAAAATGATCGGCGTCGAGCCGGGCGACGAAAAGGCCCGCATTGCCAGCAAGGTGGAGGAATTTGAAACCGAGGCCAAGCGTAAATTTGTCAACGAACCGGCCAACATGAAGCTGCTTATTGTGGTGGACAAGCTGCTGACCGGGTTTGACGCGCCGCCTTGCACCTATCTCTATATCGACAAAGCCATGCACGATCACGGCCTGTTTCAGGCGATCTGCCGCGTGAACCGGCTGGACGATGAATCCAAGGACTTCGGCTTCATCGTCGATTACAAGGAACTGTTCGGCGATCTGGCCGACGCGCTGAACAAATATACCAGCGGCGCCTTCGAGGGCTTTGATGCCGCGGATGTGGCGGGCCTGCTCAAGGACCGCACCCACGAGGCGAAGGTGTATTTTGAAGATACGCTGGACGCCCTGGACGAGCTGTGCGAGGGCGTCGAGGCCCCGCGCGAAAGCCTGAACTACATTCATTATTTCTGTGGAGAGAGCGGCGTCGATCAGGAGGCGGACGAGGCATACGCCCGCGCCCGCGAAAAGCTGTACAAGCTAACCTCCCGGCTGGTCCGCGCCTATGCCGAGCTGCGCCCGCGCATGAGCGAGGCGGGCTATACCACCGAGCAGCAGGAAAAGCGGGACGCTCGCGTCAATTTCTATGTGGGGCTTAAGGATGAGATCGGCAGGGCCAGCGGCGATTTCATCGACCTCAAGGCTTATGAGCCGGGAATGCGCTATCTGATCGACAACTACATTTCCGCCGAGGAAGCCCGCAAGATCGGCAGATTCGACGACTTTACGCTGCTTGATTTCATTCTGGCGCAGGGCGAGGCGTTCACGCAGGACACGCCGGAAGGTGCAAAGGAGAGCGCGGCGGAAACGATTGAAAACAACATCCGCCGTCAGGTAGTGGAGCGCATCACCATCAACCCCGCGTATTACAACAAAATGTCCGAGGTACTGGAAAGCCTGATCCTGGAGCGCCGGAAGAAGGTCCTCTCTTATCAGGAGCTGCTGGAGCGCTATATGCAGCTTGCGAAAAACGTGACCGCGCCCGAGGATAACGCGCGTTATCCCGAGCGAATCCGCGGCAGCGGCGCACTGCGCGCCCTGTATGATAACTGCGGCGAGGAGGAGGAGCTGGCGCTGCGTCTGGATAAGGCTATACGCGCGAGAAAACAGGATGGCTTCCGCAACAATCCGGTGAAGGGAAACCGGATCAAGCAGGAGCTTTACAAAGTGCTCGGCGACGATGACGAGGTAGAGCGGATCTTCAAGCTGGCTGTGGAGCAAGAGGAATACTGATGGATTTGGAGATTGTGGGGATTCCCGTAAAAGTGATAAAAAAGGATATCAAGAACCTTCACCTGTATGTGAAGCCGCCGGACGGCCATGTGGAGGTCTCCGTGCCGCAGCACATGTCGGACGAAAGTATCACCCTGTTCCTCCGCACCAGAACCGGCTGGATCAAAAAGCAGCAGGAGATATTTCGGGAGCAGCCCCGGCAGACGGAACGGGAATATGTCTCCGGCGAGACGCTCTATGTATGGGGGAAGCAGTACTTTCTCCAGGTTGAATACAGCAATCGCAAAAACGCGCTGGATTTCTCCGGCGACAGAGCGATTCTCACCGTTCGCAAAGAGAGTACCGCCAAGCAGCGCGAGAGCTATATAAATGCATGGTACCGGGAACGCTTGAAAGCCGAAATTGAAAAAAGGCTCCCCAGATGGGAAAGCCTTACAGGATTATATTGCAGCGGCTGGCAGACAAAATATATGACGACGAATTGGGGAACCTGCAATACGAAAACCGGGAAAATCTGGATCAACTTGCAGCTTGCCAAAAAGCCCTTTGAATGTCTGGACTATGTGCTGCTACATGAGCTTGCGCATCTTCGCGTGAAGGATCACGGCCCCGCGTTTATTGCCATACTGGATGAGTATATGCCTAACTGGCGCGATGTGCGGAAAAAGCTGAACGACAGCACGCTGGATTACTTGCCCGAAGAACAGTGACTGTCCGTTTTATAAACCGTTTATGACGAGGTATCGATTATGAATTCTGATTCTTTGACCGTCAACCCCAACTATCAGGAACTGCTTGAGCATGTCGGTGACACGCTGGAACAAGGCAGAAGCCGGGCTGCTGCCGCGGTAAATACCGCCGTCGTGGCAACATACTGGGAAATCGGGCGGCAGATCGTAGAATATGAACAGGGCGGGAGCGCAAAAGCAGAGTACGGG
>JBGUQD010000008.1:0-35724 GCA_045130755.1 Candidatus Limivicinus sp.
GATCGTGGACTTCCCCATGTACGAGATCGGCGAGGAGTCCGGCGAGCTGGAGTTCTGCCACAACCCGTTCTCCATGCCCGCGGGCGGCCTGGACATTCTGCTCAAGGCCGAGCGCGGCGAGGTCGACCCCCTCACCATCACCGCCGACCAGTACGACCTCGTGTGCAACGGTGTGGAGCTCTCCTCCGGCGCCGTGCGTAACCACGACCCCGAAATCATGATCAAGGCCTTTGAGATGGTGCGTCTCGGCGAAGAGGACGTAAAGAAGAAGTTCCCCGCCATGTACAACGCCTTCTGCTACGCCGCTCCCCCGCACGCGGGCATCGCCCCGGGCGTGGACCGCATGGTCATGCTGCTCGCCGGCGAGGACTCCATCCGCGAGGTCATCCCCTTCCCGATGAACAAGAACGCCCAGGACATCCTCATGGGCGCTCCCAGCGAAGTCACCCAGAAGCAGCTCGACGAGCTCCATATTGCTGTCGTCGGCGAAGTCGAAGCAGAATAATTCATAACAAACCATAAAACCCGGAGACCCCACGTCTCCGGGTTTTTAGCTCGCACTAACCTCCCTTTGGAAAAAGGGAGGGGGACCGCTTGCGGTGGAGGGATCGATCCCTCAGTCACTTCGTGACAGCCCCCCTTTTTCCAAAGGGTCTGGATTACTTTCAGGAGGAAGCCCATGTTTTCAACCATCAACAGTCTGGGCGTCAGCGGCATCGGGGGCTACCTCGTGTCCGTAGAGGTGTACATCACCAACGGCCTGCCCCACTTTGAGGTGGTGGGCCTGCCGGACGCGGCGGTCAAGGAGGCACGGGAGCGCGTGCACGCGGCGGTGAAAAAAAGCGGCTTTCGCTTCCCGGTATCCCGCCTGACGGTCAACCTCGCCCCCGCGGACAAAAAGAAAACCGGCACGGTCTACGATCTGCCCATCCTGGTGGGGATCCTCGCCGCTTCCGGAGACATCGCCCAGCCCGATGCCGATACCGCTTTCATCGGGGAGCTCGGTCTTTCCGGCGAGCTGCGGCCTGTGCAGGGCACGCTGCCCATGGCGCTGGCTGCCGAACGCGCGGGGATCAAAAAGCTCTTTGTCCCGGCCGAGAACGCCGCCGAGGCCGCCTTCGCCGACGGGCTCACGGTCTATGGGGTGGAGGACGTCTCCCGGCTTGTACGTCATCTGCGCGGCGAAAAGGAGCTTGCACCCGTACCCGCCCCGTCACTCACGCCGGACGCAAAAGAACTTCTGGACTTTGCGGACGTGAAAGGGCAGGAGAACGTAAAGCGCGCTTTTGAGATTGCGGCTGCGGGCGGACACAATATTCTCATCGTCGGCCCTCCCGGCGCGGGCAAGTCGATGCTCGCCAAGCGCCTGCCCGGCATCCTGCCGGACATGAGCCGGGAAGAGATCATTGAGGCCACCGAGATCTGGTCGGTGGCGGGACTCACGGGCAAGGACCACCCGCTGGTGACCTCCCGTCCCTTCCGCGCACCCCACCATACGGTGTCGGCGGCGGGCCTTGCGGGCGGCGGCACGGTGCCGAAGCCCGGTGAGATCAGCCTGGCCCACGACGGCGTCCTGTTTCTGGACGAGCTGCCGGAGTTTCGCAGCGACGTCCTTGAAGTCCTGCGCCAGCCCCTGGAGGACGGCATCGTCACCGTCTCCCGCGTGGCGGGCTCCGTGAGCTTTCCGAGCCGCTTCATGCTGGTGTGCGCCATGAACCCCTGCAAATGCGGCTGGTACGGACACCCGTCCGGGCGCTGCAAGTGCTCGGAGGCGGAGGTGCACCGCTACCATTCCCGCATCTCCGGCCCGCTGCTGGACCGCATCGACCTCATCGTCGAGGTCCCGGCCCTGGATTACGAAGAATTAAAGCGCCGCACACCGGCGGAGAGTTCGGCCAAAATTCGCGAGCGGGTCAACGCCGCGCGGGAAAAACAGCGGCAGCGCTTCTCCGACCGCGCCATGTGCAACGCCCGCATGCAGGGCAGGGAGCTTCGCTCCTTCTGCGCCCCGGATGAAGAGGGAGACGCGCTCCTGCGCGCCGCCTTCGACACGATGCAGCTCTCGGCCCGCAGCTATGACCGCATCCTCCGCGTTGCCCGCACCATCGCGGACTTGGAGGGCGTTGACAGCATCCGCGCCGACCACATCGCCGAGGCGATCCAATACCGGACTTACGAACTGAGAGCATGACATCCTTTAACCTCCCTTTCGAAAAAGGGAGGTGGCCGACAGGCCGGAGGGATCGATCCCTCAGCATCAGCGGATCCCCCAGTCGCTTCGCGACAGCCCCCTTTGTGAAAGGGGGCTTAGATACAATCCAAAGGAGTTTCCCAATGCCTGTTAAAATCCTCGCCTTTGACCTTGACTATACCCTGATAGACAGCAAAAAGCGCATCCCGCCGGAGAATATTGAGGCACTCAGATACGCCGCCTCAAAAGGCGTGTACATCGTGCCCGCCACCGGGCGCATCTATATCGGCATCCCAGAGGAGCTGCGCACGCTCCCCTTCATGCGCTGGTACCTGACCGCAAACGGCTCCTACATCTACGACGCGGTGGAGGACCGCGCCGCCGCCCGGGCCGACATCCCGCTGGATCAGGCCCTGGACTTCTACGCCTGGGCCGATACCATGGGACTTCTCTACGACTGCTACCGGGATAACTGGGGCTATATGTCGGCGGACATGCGGGAGGCTGTGCTCGCAACCATCACGGACGCGGGTGTCAAAAAGCTCATTGAGACCCTGCGCACCCCGGTGCCGGAGCTCAAGGCGTACTTACGCGAAAAGGGCACGGGCGTGCAGAAGCTGCAGCTCTACTTTTCCGATCTCAATCTGCGCGCAAGGCTCCTGAACGAGCTTCCGCAGCGCTTTCCGAAGCTGGCCTTTTCCTCCTCCATGCCCTTCAATATCGAGATCAATGCGCCCGACGCCACCAAGGGCTGCGCGCTGCTGACGCTGTGCACGCTTCTGGGTGTTGACCCCAGAGACACCATGGCCCTCGGCGACGGCACAAACGATCTGGACATGATCCAAAAAGCCGGCATCGGCGTGGCAATGGGTAACGCTGCCCCGTCGGTTCTCGCGGCGGCGGACTATGTCACGGAAAACTGCGACGACGCGGGCTTTGCAAAAGCCGTGTATAAATTCTGCTGACAGAAAAAGATCCCCCACGGAAAAACCGTGGGGGATTTCTTTTTTTTACAGAAGCTCGGCGAAAAACGGCAGAACATGGAGGACCGTGCCGATGATGAGCCAGATTTTTGCCGAATTGAGCAGCTTGTACTTCATGACCGGGTCCATGGTCTTCTGGGCCTTGACGGTCTTCACGAGGCCCACGATGCCGCAGATGCTGCAAAGGCAGGTGAGCACGATGCTCCAGACCAGCATCAGGTTCTGATCCGGCATCTTCTGCGCAGGGCTGGCCGGCGTGCCGGACATGGTGTAGTCGTGCGGCAGGTCGTAGGCATCCTGCTGCGGGGCTTGGTAATCCCCCTGGCTGCCCTGGGCAGGGCCGTGGTACTCGGCGTCGGGCCGCTCGTAGTCGAAGTCCTCCGCCCGGTTGGCCGGGGCCGCCTCGGCGGGCAGCGCTGCCTGAGCGGACTCGGCGGGCTCGGCGGGTTTGGCGGCCTCGGCAGGTGCCGCGGCGGCGGCAGCGGCCGCGCCCGTACCCCAGAGATTGGGCTCCAGCGTCAGCTCCGGCACCTTCTCCTGTCTACGCTTTGCCTTGGGCACAGGATCGACGCTTTGCAGGTTCGGATCGTTTTTCAGTCGTTCGTCATCGGTGTAGACGGGTTCTGTCGGCAGAGGATCAAAATCCAGCTTCGCGCCGCATTCGCCGCAGAAGCGCTGGCCCTCCTCCACCTCTGTTCCGCAGTTCGGGCAGTGTTTCATCCGGATCATCTCTTTTCCTTATTTATTGTTTCTATTACGGCGCCAGGATCTCCCATCCCGGCAGGTTTCGCAGAATCCAGAATCCTGCAATCATCCCCAGTGCGAGGCGGGCTGCCCAGACGGGCAGCTCGATTTTCTTGAGCCCGAGGCCGGGGAACACAAAGCGCAGGTACTCGTAAACAAGCGCCGCCCCGCAGGGAATCCCCAACAGGAACAGCAGTGCGTTGTGGGAAAACGCCTCCAGAACGTGCCCGTGCAGCAGCGCGATCGCCGCCCTTCCCGAGCCGCAGCCGGGACAGTACAGGCCCGTCAGTTCATAAAACAGGCACACAAGTCCCCCGCCGTGCAGAAGCCATCGGCAGGCGAGCAGGACGAACAGGGGCGCGAGAATACCGACAAGGGCGCGGATTGAGTGTGGCGTTAGGCGTGTGGAGTGTGAAGCTGCAGTGTCCGCATTGAGGACTTTCATAATACGTTGAGAGCGCTCTTTAACCCCAAACTCCAAACTCCTCACTCCAAACTAATTTTCGGTCTCCGGCTTGCGGCAGGAGAACAGAATGACCTGCCGTTCCTTGGCAATCTCGCCGAGGAGCTTCATGGCCTCTTCCAGCCGCTCATCGTCCAGGTTTACCAGCGCGTCGTCCAGGATCAGGGGGCAGGGCTCCCCGTCGGGCAGGGCCAGCTCGCACACCGCAAGGCGCACGGCCAGATACATGATGTCCAGCGTCCCTGCGCTGAGATACTCGGCACGGCGGGATACCGCCTCGTCGCTGACGCGCGTCATGGCGGAGAAGTCGCGGTTGATGAGCACGTCCGCATACCTGCCGCCCGTCACCGCCGACATGTAGCCGGAGGCCACGCGCCCGAGCTCCGGGGAGAAGCGGCGCTGGATCTCGGTATCCGCGTCCTTGAGGGTCTCGAGGGCAAGACTGATGGCGTCGTATTCGTCGCAGAGCTGCTCGTACTCGGTGCGCATGTAGCCCAGGGAGCTGGAGAGCACCAGGGGATCGCCCATGGCGGCGAGTCGCCCGTTTGCCTGGGCAAGCTGCCTTGACAGGGTCTCGATCTCGGTCCGGCCCGCCATAAGCTGACGGCCGAGGCGCGCGGCCTCGGAGTTGCCGTCGGTGAAGTCGAGGGCGCGAAGCGCGGTATCCTGGATCTCCGAGAGCATCCCGCGCGCGCTTTCAAAGCTGCCGCGGCAGGCACGCTCGGCCTGCTCAGCCTGCTCCATCTCCTCCCAGAGGGCACGGTGGGCGGCCAGGGCCTCACGTATCTCCCCAGTCGAGCGGGCATGATATTTCTCCAGTATCTTTTTCTGTTGGTTTCGTGCGTCCTCGCGGGCGCGGTGCTCGCGGCTGTAGCGGAAAAGGAAGTACAGCGCCGCGGTGCACAGAAGCGCCGATACCACGATCAGTGCGACATGCTCAAACCGCGTATACAGTACCGCCGCCAGCATCGACAGCGCCACCAGCAGGATCGCCCACAGAGGGCTGCTGCCTTTGCCGGTCTGCCCGCGCAGCTCGGCAAGGCTCTTCATGTCGTTTTCGGCGTCCTGCTCCAGCCCGTCGGGTTCTCTGAGGCCGAAGCGGTCCTGCCGCAGTTCCTCGCGCAGGCCGGTCAGGGTTTCAAGCGCCTCGTCGTGGCGGGCGGAGCTCTCCTCCATCTGTGCCTTGCTGCGGCTGAGCCGCTCGAGCGCCTCCTTGCGCTGTCGCCTGCGGCTCTCGGCCATCTGCTTTTCAAGCTCGGCACATTGGGCCTGCTTTTCCCGGAGGCGCTGGTCGAGCTCTTCGGCGTCCTGCACGGAGGAGCTCATCTCCTCGAGCCGCCGCTGGGTCTCGTCCATTCTGCCCTCAAGCTCGGGCAGAAGCCCCTTGCGGTTATAGCGCCGCCGCCGCAGCCAGGCGCGAAGCCGTTCGTCCGCCTCCGAGTAGGAGCAGGCCTCCTCGCCGGTGGTGACGATGGCGCTGATGCGCTTTTCAAGCTCGGGGCTGCCGGTGACGCCGACGTTTCCCTGGGCGATAAAGGCGCTGCGGCGGAACACGTCCTTCGACACACCGGTCAGAAGCTCGCCGGCGTTTGAGCCCGTGAGTCCCTTCACCGGGACGTTGGAGCCGGTATAGACGGCGGAAAACTCCTGCATGGGGGCGTTTTTCCCTTTTGTCGATCGGGTGATGGTGATGTCGCAGCGGTCCGCCTCCAGCTCCATGGTGCCCTCCATGGGCGCCCCGGACCAGGGCGCGTAGCGCAGCTTATCCGGCAGGTAGCCGTTGCGGGCGCGCTCGGAGCTGTCGATGCCGTAGAGCATGGCCATGATGAAGGCGCACCAGGTGGATTTGCCGCTTTCGTTGGGGGCATAGATGACGTTCAGACCGTCGCGGAAGGAGAGGCTCTCGTTTTCCAGCTTTCCGAAGGATGCCGTGCATTTACGGATCTTCATGTCTGACCGCCTCCTCCCGGTTGTCAAGCGCGGCAAGCCCCCAGCGGGCCGCCTGCTCGACGGCGCGGCGCGCGGTGTCGTCCGGGGCCGCGTCATATTTTTCCTTGAGCTTCTTTAAAAACAGACCGCGCAGCGTATCGTCCCCGGCCTTCTCCCAGAGGGAGCGGCGGGGCGTAGTCTCATCCCGAAGCTGCAGCTCGAAGAAGAGCTCCGTGAGATTTGCCCGCAGGCGGTTCAAGTCCGGGCGCTCATCCACATCGCCGGTGAGGGTGATGCGGTACACGTCCCGCACGCTCTCGTCCGGCAGGAGGGTGTGGATGGCAAGCAGGGGATCGGCTCCCGTCACATCCACCGTCAGATTCTCATAGCGGCGCGCGGCGATGCACCTTGTTTCGAGCGTGCATCCCCCGTCGTCGGAGAGGGTGACGAGATTTACGGTCTTCTCCCCGGTCTCGTCAAAGCCCCTTCCCTCGGGGCAGCCGGGCCAGGAATACCAGGTATTGCCCGCCTTCTTAAGGCCGCTGGCCTTGTGGACATGGCCGAGGGCGACATAGTCCATGCCGCTGTCGGCAAGTTCGGCCTCGGTGATGGGGTCATAGGGGGAGTCAGAACGTGTGCCCACCTCACCGTGGAGGACGAGGATGTTTCTGACGCCGGGCCTGCGCTCGGCCGTGAAGCCGCGCAGCAGGGGTCCGCTGCGCTTTTCGACAAAAGCCGCGCCGTAAACGCGCACGCCGAGGGTCGATAATTGCAGACCCCGGATCGCGTTATCGGTGAACAGATGCACGTTTCCGGGCAGCTTGATGCGCGCCCAGGGGGAACGGGCGGAATAGAAATCGTGATTGCCGGGGGCGATGAACACGGGCGCGTTCATGCCCGCAAGGCAGCGGCAGAGTTCCTCGCCGGTCTCGTAGTAGCTCGCGTCGCTGTCCAGAAGGTCGCCGGATAAAAGCACAAGCTGCACCTGCTCATCCTGGGCAAGCTGCGCAAGGCGCGACAGCAGCCCCCGCTGCTCGGTGCGCCTTAATTGTGCCTTGCCCGCAGGCAGGGCCTCAAAGGCCGAGTCGAGGTGCAGGTCGGCGGCGTGGAGGATTTTCAGTTCACTCATTTCAGCCTTATCCCTTCTGCTTTCAGGCATCTGCCCGTCTCGGTGTCGATCTCAAACACGCAGCCCTCCAGCTTGGTCTGCCCCTTGCCGGACTCATAGCGCCGCGGGGGATCTCCCATGAACTTGCCGATGCTCTGCTCCGCGTCGATGCCGAGCACGGAGTTTACCGAGCCCGTCATACCGAGATCCGTGATGTAGCCCGTGCCTTTGGGCAGCACCTCCCAGTCCGAGGTCTGCACATGGGTGTGCGTGCCCCAGACGGCGCTGGCTTTCCCGTCCAGGAGAAAGCCCATGGCGCGCTTTTCGCTGGTGCCTTCGGCATGGAAGTCGACCAGGATGATTTTTTCCCGGATCTCCGCCATGTATCCGTCGGCAATGACGAAGGGGTTATCCGTGTTGGTATCGAGAGTAAATTTTCCCATCAGGTTCAATACGCACACATCCCCGAAATCGCGGTGGTAGACATTGATGCCGCGGCCCGGGCACTGCGGCGCGTAGTTTGCCGGGCGCAGGATGCGGGTGCGCTCGTCGAGATAGGGCTGCAGCTCCGTGCGCGTCCAGGTATGGTTGCCGAGGGTGACGACGTCGGCCCCGGCGCGGAAGATCATGTCCGCCTGCTTTGGGGTGATGCCGACCACATTGGCGTTTTCACCGTTTACCACCGTGAATGCGATGTCGTTTTCCTTCTGAAAGGGTTTCAGCTTTTTGTCCAGTGCGTCCAGCCCCGGCTGGCCGCACACATCGCCCACCGCCAGTATTTTCACAACCATCGTCTTGCCTCCCTGCGGGAAATCATTTTTTCGTATCGTATATTTTACCACATATTGCATTGCAACAGCAAGGGTTTTGCGCACACAATAACAACACAGCTTAAACAGTCGATTGCGAAACTCAGGTTTCGCAATCGGCTCACAAAGCTTAAATAAGGAGGCTTTTTCATGAACAAGCGCAATTTTTACGTAGGCATGGGGATGGGTCTGATAGTGGGCAGCGCCGCGGTGTTTGCCATGCGTCCGAAGAAAAACGGCGTCAGGACCGTGATAGGCAAGACCCTCAAGACCATGGGTGAGGTGGCGGACTCCGTGTCGGAGCTTATGGGCTGGTAGGTTCAGTTTGGAGTTTGGAGTTAAGGAGCGGCTGCGCCGCAATTAAAAAAGGTACGGTGGGATCCTTCCGATTCCACCGTACCTTTTTTCTCAATATCTCTCAAAGCAGGCCCGGATCTCGCCCACGGAGTATAGCGATCCCACCGCGCACACGACGCTTTCCCCATCCGAGCGGTCGAGCGCGAGGCTCACCCCGTCGCGGATGGAGTCGCAGACGGCGACAGGCTTGTTGTAGCGGTTGAGAAAATCCGCCAGCTCCTGAGCGGGCAGCGCCCGGGGGCTCCGGGGCGTGATGCAGATATACTCGTCGGCGGCCTCGTTGAGGATCGCCGTCAGACCCGCGTAGTCCTTGTCGCGCAGGATGCCCAGCAGCAGGATGCGCCGCTGCGTCGGGAAATAGTGCAGGAGATTGTCGCGCACGGTCAGGGCGCACTGGGGATTGTGTCCCCCGTCGACCACGAAAAACGGTTCCTCGCTCAAAAGCTCAAATCTGCCCGGCCAGTGCACCGCATAAAGCCCGTGCTCCACATCGCTCTGCTCGAGCTTCCAGCCCTTTGCGCGCAGGACCTCCACTACCTCCAGCACCGTGGCGGCGTTTTTGAGCTGGTGTTCGCCGAGCAGCGGCAGGGCGTAGCTCTCGCCTTTGTAGGTAAAGGTCTGGCCGTACAAGGAATCAAACTCGGTTTTGATTTCGTCAAAGTCCGGAACATGGAGCGAAATGCCCAGTTCGTCGCATCTCTCCCGCACGACCTCGGTCACGCTCTGCGTCTGCTGGAAGAGTACCGCGTCACAGCCCGGCTTCAAAATGCCCGCCTTCTCGAAGGCGATCTGTTCGATCGTGTCGCCCAGCACCGCCGTGTGGTCAAGGCCGATGTTCATGATCACCGCGCATTCCGGGGCCGCGATCACGTTGGTGGCGTCAAAGCGCCCGCCGAGTCCGACCTCCAGCACCACGATGTCGCAGGCGGCTTCCTTATACCACAAAAGCGCCGTGGCGGTCATGATTTCAAACACCGTCGGATGATCCTCCATCGCCTCGGCGACGGGTTTAACCCGTGTCACGAGATCGGCCAGCACCTGGTCGTCGATCTCCTTGCCGTTTATCTGCATGCGCTCGTTGAAGCGGTAAAGGTAGGGGGAGGTATAGAGCCCCGTTTTATAGCCCGCGGCCTTGAGGACGGAGGCGGTCATCGCCGCGCAGCTTCCCTTGCCGTTGGTGCCCGCGACGTGGACAAATCTCATGCCCTGCTGGGGATTGCCCAGCTTCTCGAGCATTGCGGTAATGCGTTCCAGTCCCGGCTTGGAGCCGAAATATTCGATTGAATCCAGATAGGCCAGCGCCTCTTTGTAATCCATAGCGGTTCTCCTTGTGTCAGTCTGGGGTGTATCATAGCACCTTTTGCCCGCGCGCGCAAGATGAGTTAGGCGTGTGGAGTTATGGTGTCCGCTCCGCGGACGAATTTAAAATCATCCTGAACAAAGCGGACTGCTATAATCGGGGCAAAGCCATTCTTTCACTCCAAACTCCTAACTCCACACTCCAAACTATTTTTGCATATTCCCACAAGCTGTGTTATACTTGGTCAAAACTTTTTGACAGGAGTAAACCATGAACGATATCATCCTCTTGAAGGTGGGCGAGATCATCTTAAAGGGTCTCAACCGCCGCCGCTTTGAACAGAAACTGCTGGGCAACATCCGCTGGCGCTTGAGCCGCCTCGGAAAGTACCGTGTCTACATTCTCCAGTCCACCATCTACGTGGAGGGGGACGAGAGCGCGGACATGGACCTGGCCTTTGAAGAACTCCGGAAGGTTTTCGGTGTGGTGGCCATCTCCCGCGCCGCGGCCTGCGAAAAGGACAAGGACGCCATCGCGAAGCTCGCCATCGCGTACCTGCGCGACGACATGCTGCGCGCGAAGAGCTTCAAGGTGGAGTCGCGCCGCTCCGACAAGTCCTTCCCCATGACCTCGGTGGAGCTGAGCCAGTACGTGGGCGGGGAGCTGAGTGACGCCTACCCCGATATTGAAGTCGATGTCCACGACCCGGAACTGGTGGTTCATATTGAGGTGCGTGATCTCGCGGCCTATGTCCACGCGGCCCCGGTGCCCGGCGCGGGCGGCATGCCGGTGGGCTCCAACGGCGTGGCGATCAGCCTTCTCTCCGGCGGCATCGACAGCCCCGTGTCCACCTGGATGATTGCCCGGCGCGGCGTGCGCCCTATCCCGGTGCACTTCTTCTCCTTCCCCTACACCTCCGAGCAGGCCAAGGAAAAGGTCATTGAGCTTGCAAGGCTTCTCACCCCCTGGTGCGGCAAGATGCGTATGGAGGTCGTGCCCTTCACCCACATTCAGGAGGAGATCCGCGACAAGTGCCCCGAGGAATATTTCACCCTCATCATGCGCCGCTTCATGATGCGCATTGCCGAACGCATCGCGCTGGACAACGGGGCCAAGGCCATCGTCACGGGCGAGAACCTCGGCCAGGTGGCAAGCCAGACCATGGAGGCCATGGCCTCCACCCAGGCGGTGCTGCAGCTGCCCGTCCTGCAGCCGCTTATCGGCATGGACAAGAGCGAGATCATCGCGCAGGCCAGAAAGATCGGCACCTTTGATACCTCCATCCTGCCTTACGAGGACTGCTGCACCGTCTTTACCCCGCGCCACCCGCGCACCCATCCGACGGTAGCCGAGGTCGAGGCGGCCGAGTCCGCCCTCGACGTGGAGACCCTGGTCAACGAAGCCCTCGCCGGATTGGAAAGGATCGCGATCGACTATGAAGAGAGCCTTTGATACCGAGATCCTCTGCGTCGGCACGGAGATCCTGCTGGGCCACATCACCAACACCGACGCCCGGGATATCTCCGAGCTGCTTGCCGAAATCGGCATCAACGTCAAATACCACACCGTAGTGGGCGACAACCCCGAACGCCTGCGGCAGTGCGTGGAGATTGCCAAGGGCCGCGCGGATATCCTCATTACCACCGGCGGCCTCGGTCCCACCTGCGACGATCTGACCAAGCAGGTGCTCGCGGACTGCTTCGGCCTGCCCCTGGTCTTGAACGAGCGGGAAGAGCTGGGCCTTTACGAGTACATCAAGACCGGCAAGGGGCTTACCCCCAACACGCACCAGCAGGCGCTTTTGCCCGAAGGCTGCACGGTCTTCCACAATCTCTGGGGCACCGCGCCCGGCTGCGCCTTCGAGGCAGAGGGCAAGTATGTCCTCATGTTCCCCGGCCCGCCCAAGGAGTGCGTGCCCATGTTCCGGCACTACGGTGTGCCCTATCTCCGAAAGCTCTCGGATGAGCTCATTGTGTCCCACTCCGTGCGCATTTTCGGCATGGGCGAGAGCGCGGTGGACGATCTCTTTGCCGATGAGATGAACCGCATGGTTAATCCCACGATGGCTCCCTACGCCAAGGAGTGCGACTGCCTGCTGCAGATCACCGCCAAGGCGGAAAGCGAGGAAGCGGCCGAGGCCATGATCGCCCCTGTGATGGCGCATGTGAAGGAACGCCTGGGCGATGTGGTCTACGGCGTGGACATCGAGTGCGTGGAGGAGGCAGTGATGGCGCTTTTGAAGGAGCAAAACCTGACCTTTGCCGCGGCCGAGAGCTGCACCGGCGGGGATATCGCCCGCCGCTTTACGGAGCTGCCCGGCGCGAGCGCGTTTTTTAAGGGCGGCGTGGTCAGCTACGTAAACGAGGTCAAGGAAGGGATGCTCGGCGTAGACCATGCGCTGCTGGAGGAAAAGACCGCCGTCTGCCGCGAGGTGGCCGCCGCCATGGCCGAGGGCGTGCGCGAAAGGCTGCACACCGACATGGCCGTCAGCGTCACGGGCCTTGCCGGGCCTGACGGGGACGGCGTGCACGAGGTCGGCACCGTTTTTATCGGCCTTGCGGTGGAGGGGCATACCTATGTCCGCGAGACCCACATGGGCGCCTTCCGCACCCGCAGCTTCATCCGCCGCATGGCGGGCAACCACGCCTTCGACATGATGCGCCGCTACATGAGCGGACTGAAGGTGGAATAAAGCTTGACTTCCCTTATTGAGTAGGTTAATATGAAATTAGCCTAAAATAAGGGAGGAAAAGCCATGAAAACCGCAAAAAACGTTCTGTCTTTCGCACTCGTTCTCACGCTGCTTCTGTCCCTCAGCATCCCTGTCTTCGCTGACGGCGCATCCTATCAAAACACCCAGGCCTTTCTCGAGGCAATAGACGGCTACACGGACCTGAGCTCTACGCTGGTCGGCGTCATTGACTTTGCCGGCGAAAATTATGAGCATGTAAAGCTCAGCTATAAAGGGGACGCGTCCGACTACACCTCCAACTTTTCCATCCTTTTCAATGAGGATGAGGAGGATATCGTGGTCTACATGGGTCAGGTAATCAAGTTTGATGAAAGCAGACTGTCTGAGGTCCTGGAGGCGGTCAACCGCATCAACGCTCAAACCACCGGCATGAAGCTGTATGTCGACACCTCGGACAACACCGTTTCGGCGGAGCTTTTACAGCTCGTAACGAAGGATTCCGTCGTCGATCTCTCCGTGTCGGCTGTCGGCTTTCTGATTGGCTTTACCGACAAGGTGTATGAGCGGCTGGCAGACTTTGCCGTGTAAATCCCGTGTGGAGATTTCATTATTAGCGCGGGGCTTTTCAAGGCCCCGCACTTATGCTATACTGGGAAAAAATGACGAAGGAGCGGCCATCATGGAAGAGACTTGCAAGGTCCCCGAGAGCGCCCAAAACCGCATGGTGGGCTTTATTCAATACTGCGGAGGAGAGCTGCTGGAATGCGGGCAGCAGGGCGTAACCATGCGCATCCGGATTCAGCCCCATCACTGCAACTTCTACGGCAAGGTACACGGCGGCCTCATCAGCACCATCATGGACGCCACCGCCGGCCTCACCGCGAGCTTTGCCGGCCCCGAGCAGCGGCCCGCTGTCACAAGAAGTGCCGATATCCACTACTTTCTCCCGGTCAGCGGCGCGGAGATTTTTGCCAAGGGGCACGTCATCCGCGCGGGTAAGACCATGTGCCTTGTGTATGTGGACGTCCTGAATGCCGATGAAACCATCTGCGCCACCGGCGCTTTTGAGTACTTCTACGTGGATCACCACTGAGCGGAAAAGTTTTTTGGGGAATTTTTTAAAAGGGGCTTGCAAATCCCGCCGGACTGTGCTATTATTCTAAAGCTGTCAATTGAATGACATGCGCGATTAGCTCAGCTGGATAGAGCGTCTGGCTACGGACCAGAAGGTCAGGGGTTCGAATCCCTTATCGCGTGCCACCCGGAAACCGTTGTATATCAACGGCTTCCGGGTTTTTGCTTTTCTGAACACAGACAGTCAAAAATCGGTTTTGGTGCACATTTGGTGCACGTTTCAAAAAAAGCAGCGGTTACAGCTCTCTTTCTGTAAGAGAATTGTAACCGCTGTTTGCTATGCCTTTCGCCTCAAAAGAGCGTCTGCTATGACTTCGCTTGCGTCAGCGTCGGCCTCCGCTATTAGGTGGCTGTAAACATCGAGGGTCGTGCTTGTCCTGGAATGACCCAGCCGTCTGGAGACTGTCACAATGTCTTGCCCATTGTTGATGAGCACGGAAGCTACTGTGTGCCTGAACGCATGCGGGTTGATATGCGGCAGCTCCGGATGTTTTGCTGAGAAGGTTCTGAGGTAGGCGGTAATGCTGTCCGGGTGGATGACGGTACCATCATCTTGGACAAAGACATAATCGGACGGCTTCCATCGATCCCCGTTCATTGCCCGAAGCTCAAACCAGTATTTCTGATACTCTTTCAAAATTGCCATCGTCTCGGCAGGCAGCTTTAAGAAACGAATATCCCTGGTTTTCGTGGCGTTCTCATAAGTGCCCCAATCAGCGGAATAGAGCAAGGTGCTGTCGATTTTGATTTTGCTGTTCTTGAAATCGACGTTTTTCCATTTCAACCCTGCAATTTCTCCGCGACGGCAGCCGGTAACGATTAGCAGATTTACGATTGTGCGCCACTTGATTGACTCATGGTCCAGAGCCGCCAGAATGAGGGCCAGTTCATCGGGTTGAAAATAGTTTACTTCTTTCTGTTCAACCTTTGGCGGATCCGCTCTATCCGCTGCATTAAACGGGACGATCATTTCTTTCTCCGCTTGGGCAAGAATGGTATGCACACAACGGTGATACTCCAAAAGGCTCTTGCCGGAGAGAGGCCGCGTGTCCTGAACGGTTAGAAAGGTTTTCTTCAATTCAAGGCCAAAAGCAGCGCAGAACTTCTCCGCTGATTCGATAGAAACGGAGTCTTTTCTACAAATTGTATCAAGGGTTGCCGGAGATAACCCCGCCATTTCAGCGGCAGCTTTATGACTCATTTTGAGAGCCTTGAGAAGAGTCTGTACAGAATTTCCTTTTGCAACAGCCTTTCCCTTATCGGCCCTTACACCACTCTGGCCCAACTTGTCATACATTGCGTTCAGGTCATAGGGCATTATCTTCTGCAGCTTCATGTGTCCAATGATTGGGTTAATACGCCGCAGCAGGAATCGGTAGCTCTCTATGGTCTTATGCTTGGCTCCGTTGCGCTCCTTGAGTGCGAGAACGTGATCTGCATATTCAGCAAAGGTCAGCTTGTTGTCAGGAGAAAAGCCCCTCTCTATCTGCGCTTCAAACTCACGAGCTGCGTCTTGTACGGCCTTTTCAATCTGCTTTGCCGTCATACCCGGAGCAGGCTTCCATGTTATAGTACGCCGTTTCTGCGCACCATCTTCTGCTCGCCCGCAAGAAACAGTGATTCGGTAACTCTCTCCGCGTTTAACGATACTTGCCATTCTCCATCTCCTTTTTGCTTTATGAATAAAGAATTGAAATGAGCTCGTTTGTTTTCGTTGCAACTTTTTCTGTTTGACGAAGCTTCAAGCTGCTCGATCTGGCACTCTGTCATACCTGCCGCCGGTTCCGCGCCCGGTGGTGACGGTGATCTTGAAGGCAAGGCCGATCTTGCCTTCAATTCTCCTGATGTTCGCCATGATTGATCTCTTCCTTTCTGCTTTCAGCGCTGAATTGCAGAAACTCCTTCTGGTACAGCTCGTTGTACTGGTCATCAATCAAGTCAATAATCCTGCTGCTCCTATACATGTCCGGTATTCTACGGCATACCTCGCTAAAATGAAAAACGGCCAGCTCAAGAGCATCTTTTTTCATTGAAGCTTCTACAGCCTTTTTTGCTGCGTCTTCTGATACTACGAAGATTGCTGCCAGTGCAGCTGCCTTTTCAACACGCAAAAGCGCATTGCAAAAGCGATAAAGCTGCGAATCAAGTATGTGTTTGTCAGGCTTTGCAAGCTCGTTTATAACGCTACTCACATTTGACGAGCGCCGTAAAAGTTCGACTGTCTTCTCAGATAGGCCAGTGAAATGACAGACTGTCTGAACATGCGTGTCGGAGGATTCTATGTCTGTGCGTCCAAGAAGCCAATCCGCGCTGACATTGAAATAGTCAGCTATGCGGGATAGCGTTTTCCAATCAGGACTGCTCTGGCCTATTGCATAGTTACTGATCGTTTGCCGCTGAACACCTAGCACTTTTGCAAGCTGCGGTTGCGTGGTTTTCGGCTCGCGATCCATCAGTTTGCGAAGCTGTCGAGGGAAGATATCCTTCTCTGTTTCAAATGATGGTTCCTTTTTTCTTGGCATTTAATATCCCTCCAAAGTATTTTTGTCTGTTTGTGAGGACATTTTTCGGAAATAATTGACTTTCCTGTAGTTTGTGATAAGCTATTTCTGAGGACAGCAACCCTCTATTTGCAAGGCTATCACACACAAAGAGGATTGTCAATGTCTCAACGTCATTTTTCAATAGAGGAGGGAAAAATATGGCAACGTACATGAAAATCAAGCAGGCGGCACGCGAAACGGGCCTTTCTCAATTCTATCTTCGAGAGGGCTGCAAGATGGGAACAGTCCCGCATGTTAAGAGTGGAGCTGTTTACCTTATCAACGTTCCGGCTTTGTTGCGTAAACTGGACGCGGAAAGTGGTGGCAAGTATGAGCAATGTTGTCGATGATCACACCATGAAAAAAAGCAACTTGCCCAAAATACGCACAATTGACGCTGCTGCCGAATGGCTGCGCGAGAATGACCCCGATACGGCTTTGACAAAAACGGCGCTGCGTCGTTTAGTTGTCACCGGACAACTCCCCAGCATCCGCATTGGGCAGAAATACCTTATTGATCTGGACATTCTTTCTGACTATCTGCGCGGTAGCACGACGACAGCTGTCGATGAGATGCCGGGGATTCGGAGGACAGCATTATGAGCACGACGAAAAAAGCCGCCCCCTCTACGTGCACTGGAGGGGACGGCAACGGACAACAGTTACGGCTTGGCGGCTTCGGCAACTTGTCCGGCTCCAATTGTATCACAGCCGTTTACCCAAAGCAAGACAGTGTTGCAGCTGTTTTGTCAAAGGACCGCGGGCATGCCTTCACCATGTGCAAGAATTTCATAATCAGCAGCTTTAACACTCGAGAGGTGACACGGGCCATCTGTGACGAGCGACAGCATATTGCACCGATTTTGTCTGATCTCCCCGTCACTGACGTTCAAAGTCATCTTGTGGGAAGAGGCTATGGAGCTTTGCAGTCTTGCCTTCTCGCAGAAGCTCGGTTGTGTATTATGGCAGGTTTAGGAGGAAGAAAGCAATGATTAAAAAAAAGGCACGCCCTGGCGTGATGCTTTATTTCGACTGTATTCGTCCTGCCTTGAAACGGCTTGACGATTCTCAATGCGGTGTGCTTCTCCGTGCTGTTATCGACTATGCAGAGTATGGAGTAATACCAGAGCTTGACACCTTGACAGGTATGGCATTTGATATGATTATACCGAAACTCGATCGCGACGCGGAGAAATATGAGGAAAGCCGAGAGCAACGGCAATATGCTGTGTATGTCCGCGAGAAACAGAAGGCGAGCGAGCCATACATGAAGTTTGCTGAATGGCGGCTTTCAAAGTATACACCTTCTGACATCGGGCCGATATCTCCCGATAGCGGGAGCGTCGGGCCGTATCCATCTACATCTCCATCCGCATCTACATCCATATCTACATCCCCATCCGCATCTACATCCCCATCCGCACTTACATCCCCATCCGCACCTACATCCCCATCCGCACCTACATCCTCAGCGGCAGCGGGAGCGGGAGAGGGATACAAGGGGGAGGGCCAGCGATTATACGATGAATGGCTTTCCGCACTGGACGAGAAAAATAACTCCAGGGCTTGTGAGCTTGGCAACCGCCTCTTTGCTCTCGGCTATCGTGTAGACAAGCAGTCACGTAAGATTACAAGGCGGTGAACAATATGGGGTTATCTTCGCAGCGCAAGGGCGCGGACGGTGAGTGGCAGCTTGTCGCCGTGCTTTGAGAATACGGCTATGATATGGCATGCAGGGGCTCCCTGTCTTTTGGGGAGGTTTCCGATCTGGTGGGCCTCCCCAGCGTCCATTTCGAGTGCAAGCGTGTGGCGCGGCTGAACGTGCCGGCAGCAATGCAGCAAGCCATAAAAGATTCACTGCGATTCCGAGACGGTACGCCTGCACTGTTTCGTCGCTGCATTCGGCAGCCGTGGCTTGCAACGATCCCGCTGGAGGACTTCATGCAACTCTATCAAGGGAAGGATTAAGGATATGGCTTCTTATAGCTCGGTAGATGTAAAATGCCCGTTCTATGTCAGCGATGATCCCAAGACCTGCAAGCTCACTTGTGAAGGGGTTCCGCAAGGCAGCACGATTACCAGCCACTTTCAGAACGGAAAAGACATGCGCAATCATATCATGCGGCGCTGCGCCGGGGATTATAAAGCCTGTGCGTGGTTCCGGGTGTTGTGGGGAAAATACGAAGTGTGAGAAGGTGTAGGTTTGACTGATAAGCAGCGGCGGTTCGCCGAAGAATATTTGATTGACCCGAACGCGACTCGGGCATACATGACCGCATACCCGGCAATCAAGCACCTCCACACGGCCGAATCGAACGGGAGCCGCTTGCTGAGGAATGCTGAGGTGTTGGCTTACATCCAGGATCGGCAACAGGCGAGGCAGGGCAGGACGGAGATCACCCAGGACATGGTTCTGCGGGGGATCGCGTCCATTGCCTTTGCATCTGATCCGGGAGCCGTGAGCGTAAAAGACAGGCTGCGGGCGCTGGAGCTGCTGGGCAAGCACCTGGGCATGTTTGAACGCAAGAAGGACGCACTGGACATTGAGGAGCAGGAAGCGCAGATCGCAAAGCTGCGGGCGGACACCAAGCAGCAGGAGAGCAGTGAGACACGGGCGGTTATTGTCCGCTTCGTTGACATGGACGGAGCCGAGGCATAAGATAATCGCCATCCCAGATCGGAGGTTTTATTTTTCTACTGATAAGGTAGAATTTCTTCTGCCTCCCCGGCATAGCCGGGGTTCTTTATAGCAATGGAAAGGCCGCGCCCCATTTGGGACGCGGCTCTTGCCATATCTTATGTGTTTTTACGGTATTCACTGTGTGACAAGGCGAATGCAGCGGACGGCACAGCGGCTCTCGCCGCCGTTATTGCAGGTAAATAGCGTCAAATTCCATGGCACGTCTTCTTTGCCAAGCATTTTGTCGATCTCATTTGGCTGGACCGTTTCCCTCTGAACGACGTAATAGGAGTACCGGGTTCCCTCCACCGTGACAAAATATACCAGTTCCTCGGGCTCTATGTACTTGATGGGCGAAAAGTGTCTCTCATAATTGTGCCCGCAGATCACAAGATCATCGGTATAATATGATCCGCTGTAACGACAGGGGGACAGCTGCAGCAATTCTTCTGTCCAGTTTTCTCCCACCGGAAGAGAGATTCCCAGAGCCGGGATCTCAAGGACTCCGATGTAGCGGTTCCCGTCGATCACCTCTGTTGCCATAACAGGAACTGTTTTATCCGCTTCCACACCGGCAGGAAGGTGGTCTTCTGCCGGAATATCGCTCTCTGACCGTGCCCGCATGGCGTCAGAGAGTTCCGCAAGAACGCGCTCCGCATTTTGGCCCGCCTCATCTGCCTCGATCCGATTATGCAAAACAAGCCCGAAGGCTGCCGCCATAAGCAGCAGCCCCAAGGCAATGAAAAATGATCCGGCTTTTTTCATGTCAAGGATTCCCCGCTCCCTTTCGGCGCAGCCACCAGCCAAGCAAAAACGACACGAGACCAAGCCCCGCGAGGACGGACACCGGCCACCAGCGCTGTCCGGTCTGCGGAAGCGCGGGAGTCCCCGGCGTTCTGTTGTAATACCGATTGACAAAGCTCATGTTCGTGACAGTCGTATTGTCGCTGCAGACGTAACGCACATGGACTGTGATCACGTCGTCCTCCATGGCAACAGCGACCATCACGAAATACTTTCGGGTATCATATTTATAATGGCTGTTATCTCCCGGAAGTTCCTCCACCATGTAGGTATATGTCTTACCAACGTCGTCCAGGCCGTAGACGATGCTGCCAAACGAAACCGCACCGGCTCCACGCCTTACAACAATCTGGGCTCCGGTTTCCTCATCCACGACCGCAGCCCCATTCACGGGCATAGGAGCGTCTTCCTCCCTGGGTGTCAGACGGAAGCCGAACTTCTCATTCGGACTCGGCGTACCCCCCTGGTTGATCACGATCTTTTCCACAGGCAGTTCGAGCACAGCCTCTTTATACGTGATGGAGGGCTTGGGGTTGGCATACACGTCATAGTTATAGTCCAGCTTTTCCGTGTCCCACATCGGTACGGTCACCAAAAAGCTGCGGATCGGTTCATAGCCGGCTGCAGGCGTATCCTGTATGATCAGATAGAGGCCAAGGGTCAGATCGGTAAACACCGCTCTGCCGTTGTTACCTACCGTTACCGTTTTACCACTCGCGCTCCCGGCCTTCGCCGCAAGGGTGGCGGCCAGCTCCGGCGCGCCGGCTTCGGCGTTGTTGATGGTGTCGGCATCAATAACTGTTCCTTCCGGCCCAAAGGGCGCCACATAGACAAAATCATTGTTGCCGTCATCTTCTCTGGCCCGTCCTACGAGGTATGCCGTCAGAGTACCTCCGCGAACAGGCGTTCCATCCGCCAGGAGGATATCCAGCGTGACAGAGCCTTTCCGGCTGTAATCCGGCTGTCTGGACGTATGTTCGTCCGGCGCTGTTCCGGCCGCGCCTGCACACGGTGCAAAAAGCACTGCGAAAAGCGACAGGCACAGGAGAAAGGGAACAAGCGCTTTGATATGTTTTATCATTTGGTTCTCCTCAGATGCTTCCTTCTGAACGGACTGGCTGCAGTCATTAAGATCAGAATCACCGACACATTCAGAACGCCAAGGGCCAGCGCAACCAGCTTTGGGTTGATGCGGGCGGCGTCCGATGTCACAAACCTGGGGGTAGAGACGACTTCGTTTTCGATCCGATGACCTCGAATCAGCAGGCGATGTGTGTTGATTCCATAGGGCGTACAGGTAACCAGCGTGCAGAGATCCAGCCCTTGCTGGATCAGAAGGTCGGAGATGTCCTCCGGCTCCACGATGCGGATCTGATCCACCTCATAGGTCAGCGTTTCACTGAGCACATACAGGAGGAAATGATCCCCCTCTACAAGTTTATTCAGATCTGTAAACAGCCTGGCGCTGGGCAGGCCGCGGTGGCCGGAGAGGACCGCATGTGTGCTCTCTCCGCCGACCGGCAGACTGGACCACTCGATATGTCCGACGCCGACCTGCAGCGTTTTTTCCTCCGTGCCGTGATAAACGGGCAGTCTGCAGTTGATCGACGGGATCTCGACGTAACCCATGATCCCATTGCCGTCTATGTTCAGGAGCGTTTCATATCGGGCGAGCTCCTCATCGCTCATCCGAAACTGGTTGTCACGGGACACGACTCCGGCGTTGAAGTTTTCAGCGTTATGCCACATGATCCGGTTCTGCTCTGTATCCAGGTTGTCGACCTTATGCGCGTAAGAGACGATGGCGCGTGATTGGTGCATTGCATTCCATCGGTCGCTGATGGTCGGGTACAGCAGCAAGGACAGCCCTATCAGAAAGACAAGCAGGGGGATATAGGATTGTGCGGTTTTTTTCTTCATGACAGAGTTCTCCTTGCTGCTGCGCAACGGGTTACCCCGCTGCGCAGCAGAGCATACAGAGGTTTATTAATCGTTGTTCATCCGCCGCTTGGTTACGATAACAACGCCGGCACCGATCACAAGGATCGCACCGATGATATAAAAGATTGTGGTGCCGATGCCGCCGGTGGAAGGAAGGGTTGCGCCTTTGTTGTTTTGAATCTTGAGATCGATGTCCGCTGTAGAGGTTGCCTCAGAAGCAGTAATCTCCTGACGTCCTTCAAGCTTGTTATAGCCCGTAGGAGCCTCGGTCTCTTCGAGGTAGTACTTCTGATCGTTCAGACCTTCAATACGAGCTGTACCGCCTTTAATTACAACACCAGTCTCTTCTGCAGTGGCTACACGATAAACATTGATATTTCCATTTTCATCAGAAGCCGGAGTTTTAAGAACAACCTTGATTTCGTTTCCACCAGTCGAAGCATCATACAGTTTGAATTCTGCTCCGGCCAGAATTGTGTTGTGGTCATTTCCATCAACTTTCTGGATGTCAACTGCAAGAGTCTTTGTCTCAACCACCTCAGTATCAACTGTTGTGTACTTATCATAGTCCAGATGCGCTTTGTTCGATTCAGGTGCAAGAACAACAGCATCAATGTTTACAGTTGCTTTATACGTAAAGGTAAGAGTCATGCCCTTATTTGCAAGAACTGTTTCAGCGGGGATTACAATGGTATAAACATTGGCAGTTTCAGTGGACTGAGCATCATCCTTGACCCATGTCGCGCTTGTATAAGCAGGATCTGCAGCAGCACCCGCTACTGTAACAGCTGTATTCATTGTAAGGCCCTTGGTCAAGGTATCAGTGATAGTTATCGGCTTAGCAGCTACAGACTCAGGGATCACAACTGTGATGGTATAGCTAATTTCATCGCCAATACCAGCGAGCTTATCGGTCGCTTCATTTTCCTGCTTATCAATCGATGGATAGCTGTTCTTTTCGTTGATTGTTACTGGGCTCAAAGTCTGAACAGCAGCTTTTGTACCAAGACTGGACTTGATGAAGTAATAGCCAGCAGTTACATTAGGAAGAACTGCACTTGATTCTGCAGCTGGCTTTGTGTATTCCTGCTTAGTGAAATTAGAAAGGAATGACTCATTGTCAAATGCTGCAATGATCTGTTCAGCGGTTGTTTCAGAGTCTTTCAGCTCAACATACCACTTATCCTGGCCATCTACTTTTGTGACATTGAAGAGACCTGTTTCCTCAATAGCAGTTGCCTGCGCCTGATTTTCAACATAGTAAGCAACTGCACCTTCGGTAGTTGTAGAACCATCAGCGGGAACAGTCGGGTCAGTGTCGATAGAAGCACTCAGAATCTTGTAATATGTGTAGTCAATTTCCAAGCTACTTGTATCAGCATCTTCATTGTTTGGGTTGATTGTAATGCTTGGTGTACCTGCCGCAAACGCGCCGGTGCTCAGGCTGAGCACCAATACCATGGCAATCAGCAGAGCGAAGATCTTTTTCATGTTTTTCATGTGCATTTCCTCCTGTTTTTCTGTCCCTTTCGGGATGTGGGTTTATGTTATTGTTTTTGCTTACTACATTTTCATACGCCTGTGGTCGATCAAAAGGGCTGCACCTGCGAGCAGGATCAGCATACCGCCAAGGAGATACAGCAGGTTGGTGCCGGAGCCGCCGGTGCTGGGCAGAGCATAACCCGTGGTATTCGTAACGGTCAATGTATACGTTCCCGCCGCAGAATTGTAACTGACGCCCGTTCCGTTCTGGGACAGGTTGCTGCCCTCGTCGTAGCTTATCCCCTGTGCGGTGACCCTTACCTCCACAGCCTTTGCCTTGAGCTGATATCCGGCCGGGGGATTGGTCTCTTTCAGATGATAGTTGCCAAGAGGGAGTTCAAACACGGTGTTTCCGCTGCTGTCGCGCAGCAGGCCGTCCGAACCGGAGGTCAGGTTGGTGTACAGTGCTGGGATCTGCTCCGTCTCTCCGTCCTCTTCCAGGGCGTAGAGATCGAACACGGCGCCCTCCAGCTTGATATTGGGGTTGCCAATGTCAACCTTCTGAAAGCTCACTCTCTTGCGCTGATAGTTCAGGATCGTGAGCACACAGGCCAGCGCATCAGACTCCCCATCTTCGCTGAGCGTCACGCCATCCGGGTGCGTGCCAAGACTGATCGCGCCGGTGGGGCTGATGGTAAACCGGATATAGGCGGACAGGGGATCATAGCCGTCCAGCGGTGTCTTCTCGCGCAGCTCATAGGTCCCGGCGGGCAGGCTGTTGTCGAGCATTGGGAGGATGCCGTTCTCGTCCGTCACCAGGTTCTCATAGCCTGGCATCGGGTTCAGGTCGATCGTGGTGACGTTGTCGACGGTCACCTGCCGGTGAAGCGCAAAATGGACTCCGGCCAAAGGCGCCTTGGTGTCGGCATCCTGCTTGACAGCCTGGAAGGTATAGGGCCGGTTCTTGACGGTCAGGCTGGCAAGGGTGCTTCCCTCCGCTGGCGTCAGCACATAGTAGTCCGTTGGGCCGCTTACCACGTTGACGTCTCCCCCACTTACGTTGAAGATGATGGGATTTTCCAGCCCGCGGTAAGGCCGCTGAACGCTCGTCTCTGTCAAAACGTAATTCTTGTCGTTGCTGAGAAAGGCAATCGTGATCAGGCCGTCAGCGTCAGAGCTGAAGGTTCCGAGCACGGCGCCGCTGCTGCTGTCTGCCAGGGTAAAGACCGCGCCCTCCAGGGGGGTTCCGCTCCAGTCAGTCTTTTTCAGGATGAGGCCGGGGCGGTCGTTGGTGACGGTGACCACCTGGACGTTCGATCCAGCAATGATCTGTGCGTCATCGTACAGAACCGTATAGGCGAATGTGGAGGAATCTTCCTCGCCCTTCTGCCGACCGCTCAATGAAAGCGAACCTCCATCCGCAATCGGGGTAACGGTTCCAAAGTCGCTCACAACCCCGTCACTGTCTACCGTGGGATTTGCGGAACTGATTATAACCTCGCGGATGAAATAGTCCTGCACACTCGTGGTTCCATCGACAGGCAGGCGATCATAATACCAGTAGAGGGTCTGCGGCTTTGCCTCATACGGGATCTGCCTCAGGCTGTCCGGCACCATCACAGGATTCTGCTCACCTGTGAAGAGGGCGAAGTAGACCGGATCGCGGGCATCCATATAATCCTTATCCCGCCAGACCTTGTTGACGCGAAGGCCCCAGCCCTTCAGGTTACGGACAATGACCTTCGGGTCTGCGCTGGCGACCACGGTGCCGTTGACGCCGCGAACTCCGGCTCGTTCTTTGATTTCCGCGGCGCCGTTGTTTTCAAATTCGTCGTACTTCTGGAAAGAATAACCGTCCGGGATATCCGCCGGTCTTTCCTCAACACGGTATTTTGTCCCGGCCAGCACATTTCGGATCTCCACCGTGTAGCCGGATCGGATCCTGCTGATGACGCCGTAAATCGAGGAGGTAAAGGTGGCCGCCTTCTTCTGGTCGGGATTCAACAGTATCCAGTCCGAAACCCCGTCGCCGATCTTTACGAAGGTCTGCGTTGCCTTATCCCAGCGGCAATAACAGCCGTCCGGGTCCTTCACGTGGTAGGCGTGCATATTGGCGAGGTCCAGTTCGTCAAATTCCGACGCCAGATACAGGCGGAAACTGAACTCTGTGCCGTCCTCTGTCGCGGGAATGGGTGTCTCACCATCCTCGCGGTAAAGCATCTTTTTTATGGTCAGCGTGCGCAGGGCTTCCGGGTTGACGTCGTTGACATACTTGACCTTTGGCCGCAAGTCGGTTGTTTCGTAATCGATCCCGTAATCGCTGTGCGTGCTGCCTTCTCCTACGGGGATGCCCTCCAGTAAATCCCCGTTCGCGGTGACGCTGCTGTAGACCTCCGTGTTCACGCCGCATTCTACGATCCGGTAAGAGACAATACCCTCCGGGAAGCTGATGTCGGCGGTCTCTCCGGGTTTGAGGAAAAATACATCCTCATAAGTTTTTCCATCAATGGTAAGGCTCTGGCTGTATTTCACCGGATTGATGGAGTCATGATAAAGTACATGGTTTATATTATGGTGTTGGTCATCGGGCAGGGCGTTCGTCAGGCGGAGCTCCGTCCCGTCCTCCGTTTTATAAAAAATCTGATACGGGAACTCCGTCAGGATATTGCTCTCGTCCACGCCGGTATGCTCTTTGGTAAGCTCTTTGGTAAGCTGCACGGTGCCCTTTTTGACAGCGGCCAGATTGAAGCGCATCTTCAGGTTGGAGGCGCCGGCGCCGCGCTCCATATAGAACATTTTCATGTGGTGGGTCGTTTCGTCCCGGAAAACGGTGCTGCCCTCGTCGAAGTACTGAAGGAGGAAAGCGTCGACATCTTCCTGCGTGGCGCCAGGGTTGCGCTCACGGTAGTTGTTCTCGAACACGGTTCTGAGGTCTGTCGTCTTCCCGTTTTCAACAACCACTCCCGTCCGGTAGTTGACGGAACCGCCCAAAGCACTGTGAATGCCGCCCAGATCAAGAACCAGCTCACCGTCCACATACAGCCAGAAGTCATCATCGCCGGTAAATTCAAAGATGATGTCATGCCCCCAGGCGTCCAAACCGCTGGGTGTTTGGGTAAAACTGGCCTCCAGTTCCATCCCGTAATAGTAATCCGGGTCTCTTACCAGATACAGCCGCTCATTCTTCCTCGGGTCGGAATCCGGAAGTAGCTTGGCCGAGATGTCTCTGATATTTTTCGGGTTGACAGACGCAAAGACGCCGGCTTCCAGGTCGTTATAGGGCATGAACTGACCGTGCTTCAGCGTATCTTTGTTGCCGTTGTCCATCGTACCCAGTTCGTTATAGACGACGAAATCACTGCCCTGAAGGCTTGCAAAATTCTGAGTGCTGTCGAAGGCAAAATAGCCTGTTTCATCGTAAGTACTTTGTATAAACAGATGATCGACCGGGACAGCGCCGCCGAAAAGGCTGCTTAAAGACGTGTTTTTAATCGTTGCTATTGGATATCCGTCAACCAGATTTGTGCTGAGAAGCCCCTTTACGCCGTTCCATTGATTAAACGTACTGTTCCCCATCACATTGTGCTGCTCTGTTGTCGTAGGGCTGCCATCGTAGTTCCCTGTCGCTCCGTTAAAATTAACAAGCCGCATGGTGATGCCGTATTGGGTATGTTCCACAGTCGGCACGGTTGTCAATTCATCGTCTACCTTCAGATCCTGCATTACGGCGAAGTAAAAATCCATCGCTTCTGCTGCCGGGCAGGTGACGATCTTGCCGTTTTCCACTTTCAGGCCGGCATACGAGTAGCTCTCTTCATCCCAGGCCAGAATCGTAGAATAGTACTGGCCGTCCCGCCGTCCGTTTAAGTTGATGCCGATGGTATCGTCCGAAAGGATCTGTTCGCCGGTGATCTGGGGGGCGATGTACTTTTCGGAATACTGGTTGTACAGTTCATAGTAGAAATTGGGGTCGTTCGTTCCCTCCCAGTAATATTCCACAAAATTCCAGAGCAGCGTATTGATCTGCCCGCTGACCCATTCGATGGAGCCGCCGTTTTCATAGACCGGGACGACCGTACCGTCCGAGCTGATTGCGTAGTAATCGTATCTCAGCTTTTCCTCGTTCCAGCTGCGTGTATATACGATGATGCGGGAGCCGTTTGTGATGCTCTCGTCAGACACGCCGACCTTGGCGGCGGAATAGGTAAGGTAATAATCTGTGGTCAGCTCCGAGAGCTCCACAAGCTTCAGCCACTCATTGCCCACGGTGCCTCCGACAGAAAAGCCGTTTTCAACATTGCCGCTGTATGACAGCGTGTTGCTGCCGGATTTCAGGCAGATTTCTCCGGCGTGAACGCCTGTCCCCGGAATGACCTGGATCTCACTTGCCTCGTTTGCATCGCTGACAAGATGAAGCCCGCTTTCGTCGATTTTCAGGTATTTCGTGCTCCCGTCGGAAACCGCAGAGAGATGATACAGATCATCGCTTATCCAATTGAAAGTCCACATGGATATATCGCTGTCATTGGGAACAAAGAGCTGCTTCTTGTCATCTGCCGTGCTCATTACGGTCAGCGGCTTGGCGTCGAGTGTACCGTCCCCGCCTTCACTGGCCATCATGGCTTTTCCGGCAACGCCGCCATTCCAGTTCATCAGACCGTAGGCTTTGCCGTCCAGCCCATACGGCTCACTCTCTATCTCGTCATAATACCAGAATTTGAGTTTGTTGTTGACGTCGTTGGCGCTATTCCAAGCGCAGAAGCGTGTACCGGCTGCACCTCGCTGCATATTCCAGTACCATTCGCCATTGTTCAGCATAAAGGTTCCGTCGCTGTTCTGCGTCACCGTAAAGGCGGTCCTGCTCTCCTCCGTCGTATATGACAGACTGTTGTTATTCCCGTTATAAACATATTGCTTCGTTACGCCGTCGGTGGCATAGCAATACACATAAACCTGATTATCTGTTCCGGCAACCTGCTCAAAGTAGTATTTCGCTGCTCTGTCAGTCGGCGGGGTACTTTGGGCCGGCTTGGTTTTCTTAATTCCAATTCTGCTGCCATCATCGTCAAGCTCATTGCAAAAGTAGTACCCGTCTTTATGGCCGATATACAGGCCTTCACTTCCCCTGCTGATGAGTTCTTCGATGCTGGATACCTCATACCAGCCACTGGGGATTGCAGCCGGGCCCTGGACAATAGCATAGGCCGAAAAGCTGTCCGTTTGAAACGAGACTGTGTTTCCCTCACTGATTGAGTCGAGGCACTGGGTCTCTTCCCCATCTCCCTCGTCAGCAAAATGTACGACAGAGAAAGTGGTGCCGGTGTCCTCCGCATCCAACAGCGTCACCGTCACATCCACCTGGGCGCTGGGCTGTACCTTCTCGCCGTTGGCGTCGATGATGGAAATGTCAAACACGCGTGCGTATTCAAAGCCGGAAGCGCCCATCGCCGCCGAGGAGCGTCCGACATAATCCATATAGGCGTCTCCACCGAATTCCGTGATCGCAATATCAGCGCCTTTCGGCAAATCTGCGTCCGCTTGGAAGGTAACGCTGATTTTATAGGTTCTGCCGTCGCTGGCCTCGATCGTCTTTTCAACGACGGTGCCGACAAGGACATAGACAGAGAAGCTGTCCGTCTCAAAGCTTACATCTCCCTCACCGGTCTCGACGTTCTCGACCTGGGAAGCGGTGCCCTCGTCGTCCACATGGACCACGACGGTATCCTCAGACGCTCTGACCACGGAAGAGGTCATGGTGACGCGGATGGGGAGCAGCGGCTGGATTTCTTCACCCTGGTTGTTGAAGAAGCAGATATCCACGGCGCAGATAGAATTGATCTCGGAATCCACAGTGTCTGCGGCGGCGTCCAGGATCGCTTCATCCTTCACCGGGACGACCGTCATATAGGTGTCGGCAGGGAAAGTGCCCTCATCCGCCTCAACCGAGACGGCCACTTCCGCCGTCTCTACGTGGAAGCTCTGTGCGGGCATGCTGACGAGCTCTTCTTTCTCTTCCTCGGTCTCGGATTCCTCTTCCGGTTCGGCACCCGCAGGCTCTTCCGTTTCCTCAGCCTCACCCTCTGCTTCCGGTTCAAGGTCCTCGGCGGTCTCGTCCAGGAATACTTTCTCGTTCTCGGCCTCAAACTCTTCTTCCGGTTCGACATCCATGATGATCGGGTCCGCGGGCTCTTCTTCGTTCATCTCGGCAGTGAAGGCTGCGAACTCTCCGGCGTCCTCCTCATTTTCGGCATAGCAGTCCTCGGTATGTACATGCTCCTGCAGCTGGCAGGTCAGTACAAAGTCGGTACTGTAGCAGGACTCATCATGTGTATGTCCTTCGCTCTCAGTCTGCCCGCACACGAGCTCTCCCTCAGGCGTGAAGCAGTCTTCACTGTGTGCATGCCCCGGCTGCTCATCCAGGCCGCAGACCAGAGTCGGCACCCCGGTATAGCATGCCTCCGTGTGGATGTGCTCATCCAGGCCGCAGAGCGTCTTCCGTTCCATCGTAATGGCCGGCAGGGACAGGGCATAGCCCGTGCAGAACACCACCAGGATTGCGAGAAAACCGATCACGATCTGACGGCGCCTTTCCCGCTGCCTGGCTTTATTCATTTGTTTAGCTATGCTATTGACCCAATTTCCCATTTGGGTGTCCTTTCTTCATCCAACGGGCTGTTTTAAGCCCGAAAGGCTGTCTTGCTACCGAAGCGAAGACAACTGCGCCAATGGCCATACCCGGATAACCACGGTTCCCAGGATCTGTTCCTGCGAAATGCAGCCGATCTGGGTGCTGCGGGAGTCCAGCGATACCGCACGGTGATCACCCATCAGGAACCAGCGGTTGTCCGGCACCTGATAGGGCAGGCTGATATCGCACTCTCCCAGTGCTTTTTCCTGGAGATACGGTTCCTCCAGCAGGATACTGTCAACATAGACATTTCCGTCCTCGTCAATGTCTACCCACTGCCCCGGGGCTGCGATGCAGCGCTTGATCAGCAGCTTGTCGCCATAATAAAAGGCGATCAGATCCCCCTGCTTCATCTCGCTGCGCTGAAGCGCCAAAACGATTTGTCCGTCCTCCAGTGTCGGCGTCATTGAAGAGCCGTGGATCTGCAGGACCGGCAGCAGCAGCATGGCAACCAGTACGGAGACAGCCGCCACCGTAACCAAGACTTCTATCGTATTGAGCAGGGTGCGCCGATACCGGGTTTTGTAGCGCGTCCGTTCCAGCTCCGTCTGGATCTCCTGCTCCGTCGGCAGCCTGTACGTTCTATTCTTTCTCATTTTGCTTTATCGTCAGGTCCGTCAGCCGCATTACGTTCATGTAGTATTGACGCGCAGCAGCGTCCGCCGCTGCGAACACCTCATTAATCTGGAGCGCCGCTTCTGCCAGAGTTCCGGCTTTCTGGACGGTAATGTCCCGGTTCTCCAACTGCTCCTCCAGTTCCTTTACGTGCTGCTCCAGCTCCTTTACGCGATGCTCCAGTGTATCGGCCCGGCGTGTCTGTTCAAGAAGCAGCTCCAGAATCTCCTGCCGCTTTAAATGCCGCAGCTCCTGCCGATCTTCGTTCTCTGTTCGTTCTTGCCTTTTCATGAAGCCACCGCCTGTTTCTTCCGGCACTGGCATTCCTGCGTTTTTCTGCCTGCGCCCATTCTAGTTTAGTACTAAATTATAACATAGAAGATTAAATAGAAACGTCTATTTCTTGCGCCGATTTTCTCTTAAACCGCGCCGTTTATCCCGGATTATGTCTACCAACTGTTTTTCCTGTCTCCTTTTTCATGTCTGTTTTAGCCTGTAACGATCAAGTGTATGTATAAATTTAGAATCCACCCGCATGCCTCTTTTTATTAATCTCTTCTGAACAAATCCCTTGTATATACTTTATTCTCAACATCTTTCAACACACTGTCGTATCTATTTGCGAGGATAACGTCAGAGCCTTTCTTAAACTGCTCGATGTCGTTGACAACAAGAGAGCCGAAGAAAGTAGTACCACTCGGAAGAGTCGGCTCATATATGATAACTGTTGCGCCCTTGGCTTTCACACGCTTCATGACTCCCTGGATAGAGCTCTGGCGGAAGTTATCGCTGTTACTCTTCATGGTAAGGCGGAAAACGCCAACTGTAATAGGCCGTTCTTTCTCTGCATTCCAGATGCTGTTTGCAGTGTAATATCCTGCCTTCTCCAGAACTCTATCTGCGATGAAGTCTTTCCTCGTCCTGTTGCTCTCCACAATCGCCCTGATCAGTTCTTCCGGCACATCGTTATAGTTTGCCAGAAGCTGCTTCGTATCTTTGGGAAGGCAGTATCCGCCATAACCGAAAGACGGATTGTTGTAATGAGATCCTATTCTCGGATCAAGACATACGCCTTCAATGATTTCCTTGGTGTTCAAGCCCTTCGTCTCGGCGTAGGTGTCCAGCTCGTTAAAGTAGGACACGCGGAGCGCAAGGTAGGTGTTGGCGAACAGTTTTACCGCTTCCGCCTCCGTAAAGCCCATGAAGCGGGTCTCAATGTTTTCCTTCTCTGCACCTTCGGCCAGTAATCCCGCGAAGCACTCCGCCGCTTCTCTTGTGCCTTCATCACAGCCGACGATGATACGGCTGGGGTACAGGTTATCATAGAGAGCCTTGCTTTCACGAAGGAATTCCGGGCTGAAGAACAGATTCTTTGCCCCTAGCTTCTCCCGGACACTCATGGTATATCCAACCGGGATCGTGCTCTTGATAACCATCGGAACATCCGGATTCACCTTCAGCACCCACTGGATGGCGTCCTCAACGGCGCTGGTGTCGAAATAGTTCTTCTGGCTGTCATAGTTGGTCGGTGTGGCGATGACTACAAGCTCTGCGGATTTATACGCTGCTTCTTTATCGGTTGTGGTGTGGAGGGTCAGTACACGCTTCCCTTCTCTCGCTTCGGCGAAGAACCGCTCGATCTCATCATCCTGGATTGGGGAATGAAACTCGTTCAGCTTCTCCGCTTTCTCTTCTGTGGTCGTTATAGCGGTCACTTCATGATGCTGGGCCAACAGAACGGCCAAAGAAAGGCCAACATAACCTACTCCTGCAACTGTAATTTTCATGATCTTTTTCCTTTACTCTCACTCGGCCCTGTATAGCTGTCTCTGACCGCCTCATAGCTCTTCATATCGCCGATATCATGTCGCTTTCCAGGCATGAACCAAGCGTGCATATCGACTTTTCCGCTCAGCCACGCAGCGAAGCTTCCAGGCGCGTCATAGCCACAGCCGTCTTTCAACGCTTCCTCAATTCTCCTCAGATCTCCGCTCCGATAATAATAGAACGGCGGTACAGCCAAGTTTCCTTTCGGTTCCCGCGGTTTCTCTTCGTAGGATGTAATCTTCTGCTCCTGATCTACTGTGATCACCGCTGTCCGCTGTAGACGCGCGAGGTCGTTCTCTACATGGCACATGACACAGCTTGTACCTTTTTTTTGAGCGAAGCGGATGAACGGCACCAAGGAGAAATCCAGAACATTGTCACCAGCCATGACGAACACGTCATCCTCTATTCCCTGGCATACCAACTGAAAATCCTTGACGGCACCCAGCCGGGTTTCATTGCTCTCCGTGCCGTCATCTATTATTGATATCTTCTCTCCTGCCCACTCACTGAACCGATCGGCGAACTTGTGATTGGTTACAACGATGAACTCGTCAACGGTAGAGGATAAATCCTCAATGAGCCAGTCCAGAATTGGCTTCCCACCGACAGGTAGCAAGGGCTTGGGAAAGTTCTCTGTGAGCGGATAGAGTCGTGTAGCATAACCGGCCGCTAAAATAATAGCTTTCATAGTTTTACTCCATCTGCAGAGCTGCACAGAGCAGACATGTATTTTCCTTCCAGTGCCGGGTAGACTTTGAGATACTTTTCTCCCACGCTGTGGAGAACAGTTTCCGCTTTGGCCGGATCAATGAGCGCCATGCAGCAGCCCTTAAAACCTGCGCCTGAGAAGCGTCCTCCGTAGATTCCTTCGGTTTCAATCATAATGTTGTAGAGAGTAATTAACTCCGGGCAGCCACATTCGTAGTTTTCAATACTGCTGCGACCAGACTGGAAGATCAGTTTCCCGTAGGTCTCAAGATCGCCTTTTCTCCACGCCTCAGCGCCTTCTTCGGCGCGCCGGTACTCAGAGAAGTAGTGCTCCGCACGCTTGCGGAAGTTCTCTGGAAGCAGATGCTTATACTGTTCAAACACTGGTGTGGGAACATCCCGTAATCTCGTATCAGCGAACTTGCCATACTCTAACCCGGCATGAGCAAGAAGGCTGTACGCTGCTGCTTTGCACTCATCCTGGCGAAGATTGTACGCAGAAGTTGCAAGACTACGCTCCAATCCGCTAAAGAACACGGCAATTTTAAACTTCGGCCCTGTCCACGGGATTAGGGAGTAGGAATCATCCGCACAGTCTAAATACAGCAGTTGATCCTTCTGGCAAAGCACTTCACAGCTCTGATCCAGCTTACCGCAATTCACGCCGACATAGGCATTTTCTGCCTTTTTCGCCATCATGATGGTTTCCCACGGATCAAGGTTTATCCTATTGACTTTGGCTAACGCAGACATAAAGGCGATGATCACCGCCGCAGAGGAAGACAGTCCACCGATGGGCAAGGTCCCTTCGATCACAGCAGAAATACCATATCGTAGTGGATACTTCTCCTGCAGCATCTTTGCAGCGCCACGCATATGATCCGCCCAGTCGCCCACCTTCTCGTCCGGGATACTGTTCACATGGAACTGCGCCCGTTTTGGGAAGTTCAGGCTCTGGAGTTCAACAACACCGTTTTCCTTCCGACTATACGCAATGTGGATACCTTTATCAATGGCAAGCCCATTGATCTTTCCCCACTGATGATCTATATGTGCTCCAAGGGGAGAAATCCTGTACGGGCAGAAAGCTATGGCATCCGGGGATCTTCCATAGGTCTCGAAGTATACTTCTTCACATCTCACGTATTCTTCTCTACTTTCTACGAAGACTTATGCTCCGTAATAATCCTTATACCATTCACAGAACTTCCTCAGCCCTGTTCTGATATCTATGGTCGGCGTGAAGCCGTAGTCACGTTCCAGAGCTTCAGAATCCGCATATGTGATCGGCACATCACCGGCCTGCATACCTACAAGTTCCCGGTGGTCTTCGAAGTCGTAATCTGGAGGAAGCACTCCGGCTCTTACAAGCTCTTCCTGAAGGGTGCTGATATAATCCAACAGATTCTCCGGCTGACCGCCGCCAATGTTGTACACAGCATAGGGAGGGATGGGAAGACCATCAGGACCGTTAGCTTTTTCCGGAGCACCGCCCATTACTCGAACAATACCTTCCACAATATCGTCGATATAGGTAAAGTCACGCTTCATATCGCCATAGTTGAAGATCTGGATCTTCTGTCCGGCAGCCAGTTTCTTCGTTGCAGAGAAGTAAAACATATCCGGACGACCGGCAGGACCATAAACCGTGAAGAAACGGAGTCCCGTTGAGGGGATGTTGTATAGTTTGCTGTAAGCGTGGGCAAGAAGCTCGTCGCTCTTCTTGGTGGCAGCGTAAAGGGAGACAGGATTGTCGACTTTATCGTCTGTAGAGAATGGCACCTTCTTATTGCCGCCATAGACTGAGCTAGATGAGGCATAGACGAGATGTTCGACGGGATTGTGGCGGCATGCCTCCAGCAGATTATAAAAGCCGATGATGTTTGACTCTATGTAGACATCCGGGTGGTCGATGCTATAGCGCACGCCTGCCTGGGCAGCAAGGTTCACAACAATATCGAAGTGGTAAGTGGAGAACAGCTGATCCACCAGTTCCTTATCCCCGATGGAACCTTTGATGAAGACATGCTTGACCGAGGAGGTTGCTGCAACGGTGTTGATCTGCTCCAGCCGCCACTCCTTCAGGCTCACGTCATAGTAGTCGTTCATGTTGTCGAGGGAGACGATGGTTCCTGAGGTGAGGGTTTGGAGGAGACGAATGACGAGATTGGCTCCGATGAAACCGGGAGAGCCAGTCACGAGGATGGTTTTGTTGTTGAGATTGATGGGGGGGTTCATTTCGTGGTTATCCTTTCGGTAAGTTATTCCTCTTCTGTCTCTATATCTCCGGATTCAAAACAATCGTAGCCATAGTCATTGTTCAATCCTTTTGCATAGATTTTCCTAATTTTGTCTTTTCCAGAAGTGCTTCACTTATCAACTCATGCAAATCTGGATATACCTTTTCTGTAGCTAAAAAATCACGAATAACCTCTTCTTCATTATCTCCTCCAAGATTAGTCCTGATCCCTTGTTTTCTTAATTCATCTGCATCTCTATCCATAAATAGTGGCCAGAAGGCAAGCATCTCCGATGGGGTTGGATTTCGATGCTTGCTCTCAATAAAGATTCGAATATATTCCTTCGCTTCAGAGATATATCTATCTTTTCTTCTATGGTAATATTCATCAAGACTCATAATCACTTTTGCGGGATTCCCAGCAACAACAGAATTGGAAGGAATGTCACCAGAAATTGGGGGGGCGGGCGGGGGGGGGGGGGGG
>JBGUQD010000009.1:0-5776 GCA_045130755.1 Candidatus Limivicinus sp.
GTTGAGCACGATCTCCGTCACGTCCTCCTTGACGCCGGGGATGGTGGAAAACTCATGCTGAACACCGGCGATCTTGATGCTGGTGCATGCGATGCCGGGGAGGGAAGAGAGAAGTACCCTGCGAAGAGAGTTACCAAGCGTAGTACCATAGCCGCGCTCCAGAGGCTCGATGATATACTTGCCGTACGAGCTGTCTGCGGGCGTTTCAATGCACTCGATACGCGGCTTTTTAATTTCGATCATATAATTATATAACCCTCCTTATAAGATTGCCCGTTAAGGGCTGCGGTGATTCAGCTTACCAATTTTGTGAGGGTATCTGTATTACTTGGAGTACAACTCGACGATGAGACGCTCTTCGACGGGCAGATCGATATCTTCTCTGGCGGGGACGGCGACGACCTTGCCGACCATGTTGTTCGCGTCGAAGTCAAGCCACTTGGGGATGACATGATACGCGTTAGCCTCGAGATTGGCCTTGAAGCGCTCGATGCTGCGGCTGCTCTCTTTGATGGCGATGACCATGCCGGGCTTCACCTGGTAGCTGGGGATGTTGACCTTGCGGCCGTTGACGGTGAAGTGGCCATGGTTGACCATCTGACGGGCCTCGCGGCGGGTAGCGGCGTAGCCCAGACGGTAGATGACGTTGTCCAGACGGCTCTCCAGCTGGATGAGGAGGTTCTCGCCGGTCTTGCCGGACATGCGCTCGGCGCGCTCGTAGTAACCGCGGAACTGCTTCTCCAGAACGCCGTACACGAACTTGACCTTCTGCTTCTCCTGCAGCTGCAGGGCGTACTCGGACTTTTTACGCCGAACCTGGCTGTTGGAATTTCTGGTGGTTTCCTTCTTGAAATAGCCCATAGTGGCGGGGCTGATGCCCAGCGCCTTTGCGTGCTTCGCAATAGGCTCTCTGTTCTTAGCCATAACAGTCTATCCTCCCTTTCTTATACACGACGACGTTTCGGAGGACGGCAGCCATTGTGAGGAATGGGGGTGACATCCTTGATCATCGTAACCTCGAGACCGGCGGTCTGGAGGGCGCGGATGGCGGCCTCACGGCCCGAGCCGGGACCCTTGACGAAAACTTCGACGGTCTTCAGGCCATGCTCCATGGCGGCCTTGGCGGCCGTCTCGGCAGCGGTCTGGGCTGCGAAGGGGGTAGACTTCTTGCTTCCGCGGAAGCCGAGGCCGCCGGCGGAGGCCCAGGAAATGGCGTTGCCCTGGGTATCGGTCACGGTGACCATGGTGTTGTTGAAGGAAGAGCTGATATGAACCTGGCCCTTTTCAATGTTCTTACGCTCTCTTCTGCGGGTTCTGACTTTCTTCTTAGCGTTATTTGCTGCCATAATCCATATCCCTCCTTACTTCTTCTTATTCGCGATGGTGCGTTTCGGACCCTTGCGGGTGCGGGCATTGGTCTTGGAGCGCTGGCCGCGCACGGGCAGGCCGCGGCGATGACGCAGGCCGCGGTAGCAGCCGATCTCAGTCAGGCGCTTGATGTCAAGCGCGGTCTGACGGCGCAGGTCGCCTTCCACGATGTAGTTGTGGTCGATGCACTCACGCAGCTTGGCCTCTTCCTCATCGGTGAGGTCCTTGACTCTGGTGTCGGGGTTGATCCCGGTCATTTCGAGGATCTTGTTCGCGCTAGTTCTGCCAATGCCGTAGACGTAGGTGAGACCGATTTCGATTCTCTTGTCCTTGGGCAGGTCAACGCCGGCTATACGTGCCATACTATTTGATCATCCTTTCGAGTTTTTTCCGCATTTACACGACGCGGGGACTTGTTCCCGCCGGAGGGAGCCTCCGTGTCCATGCGGGATCTTTTATAAGGACAGGATTTCCTGCTGTGCAGGTTCCGTGTCTCTGATTTGATCAATTGCGAATACGATTCGCAATTGAGATACTCGCGCTTATCGCGCGCGGCGGCGCATAACACGCCGCGCTTGGTCGGCGCGAGGGCTCGCTAAGCTCGCCTCATGGTGTTTTTGCCGAGGCAAAGCCCCGTCAAAAACTTATTGTATTTCTCTGCGATCGCCAGACGCTCATACCGTTCGATCCGCGGCCCTCGTTCAAATTCAAAGCATCCGCTTTGAATTTGGGAGGAAAACGGAAGGAGCGGACAGGGAGCTTTTTCGGCTTTTCGGAACCGAAGAAGCGGACTGGAGCGAGTTTCGTTTGACGTTAGCCCTGTCTCTGCTTGTGCTTGGGGTTCTCGCAGATCACCATGACTTTACCCTTGCGCTTGATGATCTTGCACTTTTCGCACATGGGCTTCACGGAAGGTCTTACTTTCATTTGTTATACCTCCTACTTGCTTCTCCATACGATGCGGCCGCGGGTAATGTCGTAGGGCGACATCTGGATCGTGACCTTATCGCCGGGAAGGATCCTGATAAAGTTCATCCGGAGCTTGCCGGAAATGTGGGCAAGGATAATGTGGCCTTTGCCGATATCCACCTTGAACATGGTGTTGGGCAGAGACTCGACAACCGTGCCCTCAAGTTCGATTACATCGTCTTTTGCCAAAGGTGTTTCCTCCCAAGTCTCATCAAATATCGTCCGCCATTGTCAGGATCTCCGGCTCGCCGTCGGTGATCAGAATGGTGTTTTCGTAGTGCGCCGCCAGTGACTGATCCGCTGACACCACCGTCCAGCCGTCGGCCAGGACATTGACATGCCAGTCGCCTGCGCAGACCATCGGCTCGACGCAGATGGTCATGCCCTTTACAAGGCGGGGATTCGGTCTTGCGCGTTCGGGGCGGTAGTTCGGCACCTCGGGCGCTTCGTGCATGCTGCGGCCGATGCCGTGGCCCACGTAGTCGCGCACAACGGAGAAGCCGTTACTCTCCACGTACTCCTGGACTGCAGCGCCGATGTCGGCGATGCGGTAGCCCACCTTCGCGAACTTGATGCCCTCGAAGAAGGCCTGGCGCGTGACCTCGATCAGCTTCTTTGCTTCCTCGCTCACCTCGCCGACGGGGTAGGTCCCCGCGCAGTCGCCCACGAACCCTTTATAGGTCGCGCACAGGTCGATGGAGACGATGTCTCCGTTGTGGACCACACGCTTGCCGGGGATGCCGTGGATGACCTGCTCGTTTACCGAGACGCAGGTGGCGGCGGGAAAGCCCGCATAACCGAGACAACTTGGCTTGGCGCCGGATTTCACAATGAACTCATGCACCGCCTTGTCGATCTGCCTGGTGGTCATCCCATCACGCACGGCCTGGCGGCCCATGGATCTTGCGCCGGCCGCGATTTTCGCGGCCTGACGCATGATCTCGATTTCTGATTTGGACTTGATATAGATCGTGTCGGACATGTTCAGATCCCCAGACAATCCCGTATCGCCGCGGTGGTAGCCTCAATGGTCGGCTGGTTCTGAACCTCGCGCAGCTTGCCGCGCTCGGCATAGAAGGCCTTGAGAGGCTCGGTCTCGCGGTGGTAGGTTGTCAGGCGGTTCTTCACGGTCTCGGGCGCATCATCCTTGCGGATGGTGAGCTCGCCGCCGCAGAAGTCGCACTTGCCTTCTACCTTGGGGGGATTGCTTTCCACATGGAAGGTGGCACTGCAGTCCTTGCAGGTCCTGCGGCCGGACATGCGGCGCACGATGACCTCGTCCTCGACTTCGATGGACAGGGCGCAGTCGATGTCGATGCCCATATCTTCCATGGTCTGGGCCTGGGGGATGGTGCGGGGCACGCCGTCAAGGATATACCCATTGGCGCAGTCCGGTTCGCGGAGCCGTTCCTGAATGATGCCGATGATGACCTCATCGGGTACGAGCTTGCCGGACTCCACATAGCTTTTGGCCTTGAGGCCGACCTCAGTGCCGGCCTTCATGGCGGCGCGGAGGATGTTGCCGGTGGAGATGGTGGGAACCTCCAGCAGTCTCGAGAGGATTTCCGCCTGCGTACCTTTTCCGGCGCCGGGGGCGCCGAGGAGGATCAGTCTCATGCTGCGCTCCTTTCCTTAATCCAGGAAGCCCTTGTAGTTACGCATGAGCATCTGGGCCTCGAGGGCGCGGATGGTTTCAAGCGCAACACCGACAACGATGATGATGGAAGTACCGCCGAGGGACAGACCCGTCTTTGCGGCAGCGTCGGAGAAGTGCGAGATGAGGATGGGGACGACAGCGATGATGCCCAGATAGATCGCGCCGAAGAGGGTGATCTTGTTGAGGACCTTCTGGATAAACTCGCTCGTCGGCTTGCCGGGACGGAAGCCGGGGATATAGCCGCCGTTCTTCTTCAGGTTGTTCGCAACTTCAACGGGGTTGAACTGAATGGTGGAGTAGAAGTAGGCGAAGAAGATGATGAGCAGCAGGTAAGCGATCGCGTAGGGGATGGAGTTGGTGCCGAACCAGGTGCTGACCCAGCCGTTGGTCTTGCCGGTGAACGCCGCGATGGTCGCGGGGACAGAGGCGATGGACTGGGCGAAGATGATGGGCATAACGCCGGACATGTTCACCTTCATGGGCAGATGGGTGCTCTGGCCGCCGTACATCTTGCGTCCGACAACGCGCTTGGCGTACTGGACGGGGATGCGGCGCTCAGCATCGTTGACAAACACGATCAGAACGATGATCGCCAGCGCTCCGAGGAACATCAGGACGGCAACCCACCACTGGAGCTCGCCGCGCATGATGTTGGAGATGGTGGTGATGATCGCGGTGGGGAAGCGGGAGATGATGCTGGCAAACAGGATCATGGAGATGCCGTTGCCGATGCCGAACTCGGTGATCTGCTCGCCGAGCCACATGATCAGCGCAGAGCCGGAGGTGAAGGTCAGGATGATGACGATCGCGGCCCAGATGTTGCCGTTTGCCTCAGCGGTGAGGATGCCGTAGTTCTTGATGAGCATGTAGAAGCCGAAGCCCTGCAGCAGGCCGATGCCGACGGTGGCATAGCGGGTGATGGAGGCGATCTTCTTGCGGCCCTCTTCGCCCTCGTCCTTGCTCATGCGCTCAAGGGCGGGAATGGCGATGCAGAGGAGCTGGATAATGATGCTCGCATTGATGTAGGGCTGGATGCTCAGCGCGAAGATGGTGGCCTGGGAGAAGGCGCCGCCGGACATGACGTTCAGCAGACCCAGGACGGTGTTCTGCAGCTGCGTGAAGTACTGCTGCAGAGCAGCGACATTGACATAGGGAACAGGGATGGCGTTGCCAAGACGATACAGCGCCAGGATGAGCAGTGTGAAGAGGATCTTCTTACGGAGCTCTTCGATCTTCCATGCGTTGCGTAATGTCTGAAGCACTTAAACCACCTCTGCCTTTCCGCCGGCCGCCTCGATCTTCTGTTTTGCGGTTTCGGAAAAAGCAGAAGCTTTTACGGTCAGCTTCTTGGTAACTTCACCGTTGCCAAGGAACTTGACGCCGTACTTGCAGTGGGAAATGATACCGGCGTCCTTGATGGCCTGTACATCGACGACGGAGCCGTCCTCGAAACGGTCCAGAACAGAAACGTTCAGGGAATCCAGGGGCTTTGCAAAGATGTTGTTGAAGCCTCTCTTGGGGATGCGGCGTGCCAGAGGCATCTGGCCGCCTTCGAAGCCGATGCGGGTACCGCCGCCGCTGCGGGCCTTCTGGCCTTTGTGGCCGCGGCCTGCGGTCTTGCCGTTACCGGTGGCATGGCCTCTGCCCTTGCGCTTGTCGACGTGGGTGGAGCCGGCTACGGGAGAAAGTTCGTGAATATACATTCTCTGGCCCTCCTTATTCTTCTGTTACCTGGACGAGATAGCCGATCTTGGCGATCTTGCCGCGGGTCTGGGGATTGTC
>JBGUQD010000010.1:0-9918 GCA_045130755.1 Candidatus Limivicinus sp.
AATGAGACGCGTGAGATTTTGTCTCAAAATTAGGAATAATTGAAAGCCGCACTTTGGGCATTGTTTAACAATCCTTAAATAATGCCCAAAAGAAACTCCAAAAAATGACTGTATTGTAGAAAATGACAAAATAACCCATTTCTGCATTGAGAATCTTGTGAGATAGTTGTATACTATTTATAGAGGACAAAGGCTTTTGTCCCACGGAAAAGCGGCCGGCGCGATCTGCTCCGCCGCCGCGTATTACGATAGGAGGTTTTCAAATGGCAGTAAGCAGAGAACAGATGAAAGACATCTATACCCGCATGTGCCGCATCCGTGCTTTCGAGACGGCAGCCAAGGATCTGTTCGCCGAGGGCAAGATCTACGGCTTTGCCCACCTGTATCTGGGTGAGGAAGCGATCGCTCCGGCAGTGTGCGAGTGCCTGCGGGATGATGACTTCATCACGTCTACCCACCGTGGCCACGGCCACATCATCGCCAAGGGCGGCGATCTGAATCTCATGATGGCCGAGCTCTTCGGCCGCTACACCGGCTACTGCAAGGGCAAGGGCGGCTCGATGCACATTGCGGATAGAAACCTGGGCATCCTGGGCGCCAACGGCATCGTGGGCGCGGGCCACAACATCGCGGTCGGCGCGGGCCTGTCCGCCAAGATCCGCGGCACCGATCAGGTCTGTGCCTGCTTCTTCGGCGACGGCTCCACCAACCAGGGCACTTTCCATGAGGCGCTGAACATGGCCTCGATCTGGAAGCTCCCCATTATCTTCGTCTGCGAGAACAACCACTACGGCATTTCCATGAGTCAGGATCGCCACCAGGCCATCAAGGACATCGCCGATCGCGGCGCGGCCTACAACATACCCGGCGTCGCCGTTGACGGCAACGATCCCATCGCGGTGTTTGAGGCGGCCGAGGAAGCCGTCGCCAGAGCCAGAGCCGGCAAGGGCCCCACGCTCATCGAGTGCAAGACCTACCGTCAGCGCGGCCACTTCGAAGGCGACCCCGCCACCTACAAGCCCAAAGAGGAGCAGGCCGCATGGATAGCCAAGGACCCGATGCCACGCTTCGAGAAGTACCTCGAGGAGAACGGCGTCATGACCGCCGAGGAGATCAAGGGCGTGAAGGACGCTGTCGACAAGCAGATTGCCGAAGCGATCGCCTTTGCGGATGCTCAGCCCTTCGCCCCGGAGGAGAGCGCCGTCGTGGATGTATATTCTGATATTGTTGCGGAGGTGCGTGAGAGATGAGTAAGATGATGACTTACGGCGAAGCGATCCGCGAGGCCATGTCCATCCGGATGCGCGAGAATCCCAATGTGCTCCTGTTCGGTGAAGACGTCGGCGCCTTCGGCGGCTGCTTTGGCGTCAGCGCCGGCATGATTGACGAGTTCGGCCCCGAGCGCGTCCGCGACACCCCGATTTCCGAGGGCGCCATCATCGGCGCGGCGGTGGGCAGCGCAGCCACCGGCCTCAGACCCATTGCCGAGCTCATGTTCAACGACTTCCTGACGGTCGCCATGGACCAGCTGGTCAACCAGGCGGCCAAGATGCGCTTCATGTTCGGCGGCAACATCTCCCTGCCCATGGTGGTGCGTCTGCCCGCAGGCGCCGGCACCGGCGGCGCCGCCCAGCACTGCCAGAGCCTTGAAGCGTGGCTGACCCACGTCCCCGGCCTGAAGGTCGTGTACCCCAGCAACGCACAGGACGCCCTGGGTCTGCTGCTGAGCTCCATTGACGACGACAACCCCGTTATGTTCTTCGAGAACAAGTGCCTCTACGCCACCAAGAGCGAGGTCGACAACTTCGATCCCATCCCCCTCGGCAAGGGCCGCATCGCCCTCGAGGGTGAGGATCTGACCATCATCACCTACGGCCGCCAGGTCTACACCGCCCTCGACGCCGCCAAGAAGCTGGCCGCCGAAGGCATCAAGGCGGAGGTCATCGACATCCGCAGCCTCTTCCCGCTGGATAAGGACATGATCCGCGAGAGCCTGGAGAAGACCCACAAGGCCATCGTCATCACCGAGGAGACCAAGCGCGGCGGCTACGGCGGCGAGATTTCCGCCACCATCGCCGAGGAGATGTTCGACCTGCTCGACGCTCCCGTCGCAAGAATCGGCTCTCTCGACACCCCTGTCCCCTTCGCCCCCAACCTTGAGGCGTACTACATGCCCAACGACGTGGACATCGTGGTTGCCGCGAAGAAGATGTTCTAATTCATTTCCCGCCCTCCGGATTCCTGCCGAAGCAAAGGACACCCACAAACTGTGCTGCGGCTTTCTGCCGCAGCACAGCTTGTAAAGAGCGCGTAAGCACAAGCAAGGAGGAATGATCATGGCGTCCATAGGCATTATTGCAAATCCCCAGTCCGGAAAGGATATCCGGAGACTTGTGTCCTATGCCACCACCATTGACAACAACGAGAAGGTCAATATCTGCAAGCGCATCACCCTTGCCGCCTACGGCCTGGGCATCGAAAAGGCCGTGTATATGCCGGATACCTTCACCATGGGCTACAGCGTACAGTATCAGCTGGAGGACGACAAAATGCCCTGCTGTGAGATCGAGGTGCTCGACTTCCTCTTTGACGCCTCCATGATCGACACCATTGAGGCGGCCCGGCTCATGGAGGAGCGCGGTGTCGGCTGCGTGGTCGTGCTCGGCGGCGACGGTACCTCCCGCGCGGCTGCAAAGTCTCTGAAGAAGACCCCGATGCTGTCCATCTCCACTGGCACCAACAACGTCTACCCCCAGATGATGGAGGGCACGGTCGCCGGCATGGCCGCCGCGGCCACCGCCCTGATGGACGACCCCTATGACGTCTGCATCCACGACAAGCGCATCCAGGTCTTCGTCAACGGCGTATACCGCGACATGGCCCTGATCGACGCGGTGATCTCGGACGACGAGTTTGCGGGCGCCAAGGCCATTTGGGATCCGAAGAAGATGAAACACATCATCGTCTCCCGCTGCCATCCGGCGTCCATCGGCTTTTCCGCCGTGCCCGGCGCCTACCAGATTGTGGAGGACAGCGATCCCTTCGGCTATGCCGTGGCCCTGGGGGAGGAGGGCATCCCGGTCAAGGCACCCATCGCAGCCGGCATCCTCACGCCCATGTTTATCAAGGACAAGCGCCAGCTTGCCCTGGGTGAAAAGTACACGGTCGTTGCGGACAAGCCCTGCATGATCGCCCTTGACGGCGAGCGCGAGGTCAAGCTCTTCGCGGGAGATCAGGCGGACTTCATTGTCACGGACGACGGCCCGTGGCGCGTCCTGCCGCGCAAAGCGCTGTCGAAGGCACAGAAACTCGGCTGGTTCAGGGCGTAAGCCCTTTTTCGATATAACACACTTCAATGATAATATACAAGGAGGATTGTTATGGCTAAAGTAGTCGTAATGCCCAAGCTGGGTCTGACCATGACGGAGGGCACCGTCAGCAAGTGGCTGAAAAAGGTCGGAGACGAGATCAAGTCCGGCGAGCCGTTCTTCGAGGTGGAGACCGACAAGCTCACCAATACCATCGAGGCCAACACCGACGGTGTGGTGCGCCACTTCTTTGTGGAAGAGGGCACGACGGTCCCCGTGCTGGACAAGGTCGCCATCATTGCCGCTGCGGATGAGGATATCAGCGCCCTGCTGGGCGGCGCCTCCGCTGCCGCCGCCGCGCCTGAAGCCCCTGCCGCCGCCGCTCCCGCCGCTTCTGCGGCTCCGGTCAGAGCGCCGGGCGAGCGCGTCGTTGCCGCTCCCGCCGCCAAGAAGCTGGCCAAGGAGCTGGGTATCGACCTGGCCCTGGTCCCCGGCACCGGCCCCAACGGCCGCATCACCCTGGACGATGTGAAGAACTGGAAGCCTGCCCCCGCCGCCCCCGCTGCGGAGGAAGCTCCGAAGACCAAAGCCTCGCCGCTGGCGGCGGCGGTGGCCAAGGACCTGGGAATTGAACTGGATAAGATCGGCGCGAAAGACCGGGTCCTTGCCGAAGACATTCTCCGCTACCTGGAGAGCACCCGCGAGAAGGCACCCGAGGAAGCCCCGCGGGAAGAAGTCGTCCCGATGAACGGCATGCGCAAGGCCATTGCCAAGAACATGCTCAACTCCCACATGACCAGCCCCACCGTCACGGCCAACCTCTCTGTGGACATGAGCGCCATGAAGGCTTACCGGGAGCAGCTCAAGGCCAAGGAGATCAAGGTCAGCTACACCGACCTGCTGGTGAAGTTCATCGCCAAGGCGCTGACGGAGTTCCCGCTCCTCAACTGCTCGGTGGAGGACAACAAGATCGTCTACAAGCACTATGTGAACATGGGCGTCGCGGTCGCCCTGGATAATGGCCTTGTGGTGCCGAACGTCCCCGACGCAGACAAGAAGAGCCTGACCGAGATCTCCAAGGAGATCAAGGAGCTGGCAAAGCTGGCCCGCGAGGGCGGCCTGCCCATGGAGAAGCTCCGGGGCGGCACCTTCACCATCACGAATCTCGGTATGTACGGAATCGAGAGCTTCACGCCCATCATCAACCAGCCCGAAGTGGCCATCCTCGGCGTCACCACAATGGAGGACCGCGCGGTGGTCCGCGGCGGTGAGATTGTCATCCGCCCGATGATGACGCTGAGCCTGACCTTTGACCACCGTGTGGTGGACGGTTCCGTGGCGGCGGAATTCCTGCAGAGAGTCAAGGCCCTGCTGGAGAATCCCGCGCTGATGCTTGCGTAAGGGAGGAGAAAAACAATGGCAAAAGTAGTCGTAATGCCGAAACTCGGCCTGACCATGACCGAGGGCACCGTCAGCAAATGGCTCAAGAAGGTCGGCGATCCGGTCAAGTCCGGCGAGCCCTTCTTTGAAGTAGAGACCGACAAGCTCACCAACACCATCGAGGCCAACGCCGAGGGTGTCCTGCGCCACATTTTCGTGGAGGAGGGCGTGACCGTCCCCGTGCTGGACAAGGTTGCGATCATTGCCGCGGCGGATGAGGACATCAGCGGTCTTGTCAGCGCGGCTCCCGCCGCCGCTGCGGCTCCTGCCGCCGCAGCCGCGGCAGCTCCTGCGGGAGAGGCCAACAGCGTCCTGGTCATCGGCGGCGGCCCCGGCGGCTATGTGGCTGCCATCCGCGCCGCGCAGCTGGGCGGCAAGGTCACCATCATCGAGCGGGACTCCTTCGGCGGCACCTGCCTCAACCGCGGCTGCATGCCCACCAAGGCCATGCTCCACACCTCCGAGATCTATGAGGCCGCCACAAGCAGCGCTGGCATCGGCATCATCGGCAAGGACGTGGCAGTGGACTGGGAGAAGGTCCAGGGCTTCCGCGCCGGCGTCGTGGAGAAGCTCACCTCCGGCGTCAAGGCCCTGCTGCGGCTCAACAAGGTCACCTCCGTCACGGGCGAGGCCGTCTTCACCGGCCCCAAGACCGTCAAGGTGGGCGACAAGGAATACAGCGCCGAGAAGGTCATCATCTGCTCCGGCTCCTATCCCATCATTCCGGGCATCCCCGGCCTGAAGGGGAGCAAGGCCACCATCGACTCCACCGCCTGCCTGTCCCTGGACCACATTCCCGAGAGCATGGTGGTCATCGGCGGCGGCGTCATCGGCCTGGAGCTGGGCAGCGTCTACCGCCGCTACGGCTCCAGGGTCACCGTGGTCGAGATGCAGCCGCGGGTGCTGCCCCTGATGGACGGGGAGCTGACCATGCTTTGTGAGGCCAAGCTCCGGGGCGAGGGTCTGGAGATCCTCACCTCCACCTCCGTCGTTTCCGTGGAGGATACCGGCAAGGGCGCGAAGGTCAAGGTCAAGGGCCCCGACGGGGAGAAGGTCCTGGATGCCGAGAAGATCCTGGTGGCCGTCGGCCGCGGCCCCAACACCAAAGACCTCGGCCTGGACAAGGCGGGCATCACGGTCAAGGACGGCTTCATCCAGACCAACGAGAAGCAGGAGACCAATGTCCCCGGCGTCTACGCCGTGGGCGACTGCACCGGCAAACTCATGCTTGCCCATGCGGCCATGGCCATGGGCGAGGTGGCGGCGGAGAACGCCATGGGCGGCGACCGCATCTTCAAGCCGGAGATGAGCCCCTCCTGCGCCTATGTCGGACCGGAGTTCGCAGGCGTCGGCTACACCGAGGAGCGGGCCAAGGAGCTGGGCATCGCCTATAAGGTCGGCAAGTTCCCCACCAGCGGCAGCGGACGCAGCCTGGTGGCCGGACACACGGACGGCATGATCAAGATCCTGGCGGGCGAGAAGTACGGCGAGATCCTGGGCGTGCATATCTTGGCCCCCAGCGCCACGGAGCTGATCGAAGAGGCCGCCCTCGCCATCAAGCTGGAGTGCACCGTCAAGGAGTTCGTGGAAACCATCCACTGCCATCCCACCGTGGCCGAGTCCGTGCGTGAGGCGGCGCTGAACATCGACAAGAAGGCCATTCATATTCCCAATAAATAACAGGAGGAGTTCCATCATGTTGGTAGCAGCTTTCATTTTCCTTGCGCCGGGCGCGGATCCGGCAATCCACCGCAAGACCGTTGAGACCCCGGGCGTGGCGCTCACGGCTATCGGTGTGGAGACCATCGACCAGGCGGTGGCGGTCGCCAAGGAAATGGCGGACGCCGGATGCGGCGCCATCGAGCTCTGCGGCGGCTTCGGCATCCAGGGCACGGCGCTGATCGACAAGGCGGTCGCCGGCAAGGCCCGCATCGGCGCGGTCCGCTTCGACCTGCACCCCGGCCTTGACAACAAGAGCGGCGACGAGATTTTCCTGTAATTGAGAAAAGCAGGGAGCTTTCGGATTTCGGAAGCTCCCTGCGGCGAAAAAGGAGAGATCGGCATGGATGAGATCCGCGACAAAAATGCCGAGGGCGAAATCCTCGACATCTATACCCCACAACACGAGCGCACCGGACGCAGTGTGCGCCGTGGCGATCCCATCACCGGGGACGATCGCCTGCTGGTCGCCCATGTGTGCGTGCTCAACGGAAAGAATGAGTTGCTCTGTCAGCTGCGGTCCACGGCCAAGGGCCACTACGGCGGCCGCTGGGATCTGACCGCCGGGGGCTTTGTCCTGAGCGGGGAGGACCCCAAAATCTCCGCGCTGCGGGAGCTGGAGGAGGAGATGGGCCTTGCGCTGAAGCCGGAGGATCTGCGCTTCGTGTTTACCGAGCCCTTCTCGTATGTACTGGACGATTACTTCCTGGCCCGGGCGGAGGCGGACCCCGCGGCGCTCACCCTGCAGGAGGACGAGGTGGCCGACGCGCGCTGGTTCAGTCTGGATGAGGTCACCGCCATGATCGCCGACGGACGCTTCGTGGATTACCCCATTGAGGGCATCCGCCGGGTCTTCGCGCTGGCCGCGGCGCGGTAGAAGGGGAAGGACTTCATGTTAATTCTGGTGTGCAATGTGGGCAGCACGTCCCTGAAATACAAGCTCTTTGACATGCCGTGCACGGACATTCTGGTGGAAGCAAAAACCGAGCGCGTCGGCCGCAATGACGCGATCTTTACCTATCGAAACAACCAAAACGGCTTTTCGGAAAAGCTGGAGGGACTCTCCGTTCCCGGCTATGCGGACGGGATCCGGCTGTTTCTGCGCTATCTGCTGGGCGAAAAGTCCGGCGCGCTCAAAAGCATGGACGAGCTGGAAGCCATCGGCTTCAAGACCGTGCTGGCGAAAGGCTACTACGGCGTGCACGAGCTGACAGACGAGGTCCTCGCCGCCATGGAGGCTTATGTCACTGTGGCGCCGGCGCACAATCCGCCCTATATTGAGGCGATCCGCGTGTTCCGCTCCCTGCTTCCGGACAAGCTGATGGTGGGCTGCTTTGAAACGGCGTTTCACACGACCATTCCGCTGTCCCGCCGGATCTACGCCCTGCCCTATGAGTGGTACGAACAGTACGGCATCTGCCGGCTGGGCTACCACGGCGCGTCTCACGGCTATATTGCCCGTCAGATCCGAAAGCGCGCGGGCGAACACTTCCGGCTGATCTCCTGCCACATGGGCGGCAGCGGATCCATCTGCGCCATAGAAGACGGAAAGTCCGTGGACACCTCCTTCGGCTTTTCCCTGCAGACCGGCATTCCCCACGCCAACCGGGCCGGGGACATGGACGCCTGTGTGATCCCCTTCCTGCTGACCCAGGGGCTGACCATGGACCAGATCATGGAGGGAATCGGCAAAAAGGGCGGACTGCTGGGTATCTCCGGCGTCAGCAACGATTTGCGGGATATTCAGGATGCCGCCGAGAACGGCAATGAGCGGGCCGCCCTTGCCATTGACGCTTTCTGCGATTCGGTGGTGAAATACATCGGCGCGTTTTACGCGGAGCTTGGCGGCATGGACTATCTGGTTTTTACCGGCGGCATCGGGGAAAACTCCGTGCTCGTCCGTGAAAAAATCTGCTCGCGCCTTTCCTGCCTCGGTGTGAAGTTTGACCGGGAAGCCAATCTGGCTGTTCGCGGAGAGGGCAGGATTTCAACATCGGATTCGCCTGCGGAGGTTCTGGTGCTTCCCACCAATGAGGAAGTCGGCATCGCGCAGATCATCCACGAAAAGGTCTCGGCTGGAGAACTGAGCCCCTAAGCCGCTGCAGAGACCGTTCCGACAAAACAAAAGGAGGCGCTCAACATGTGGAAAAGATATCTTGTTGAAATCGGCTATGGAGCCGATCTGCACGGGATGGATGGCATGGAGGCCGCTGCGCGCGCGGTCAGGGACGCCGTGTCCCACTGCTGCATGTGCGGCCTGGTGGAGACGCTGGGGGTCAAGGATCTGCGGTCTGAGATCCGCGTCAGCATGAAGATCGGCGCGCCGAATCCGGACAGTATTGACCCGGAGCCGCTGAAGAAGCTGCTGATCACCGACAATGTGGACGTGGAGGTCGTGCAGGGCGGCATGATGCTCAACGGAATCCACCGGGATGAGTTCGGGGAAGGGGATCAGATCATGATCGTGATCGCCGGACTGACCGTGTATGTGAAGGCCTGAAGGAAAGTGGGAGATGCGCGGAACACAGAACGGAGAGAGAGGAGCCTGAAAGCCTATGGAGCCGCCGATACAGGTCACCCTTGCGGCAAACGCCGGCGTTCTGCTGCGGGTCCGGAATACGTCCATTCTGATTGACGCGCTCTTTGCAGATACTTCCGGCTGCGGGCTGTCGCCGGAGACGAGGGAAAGGCTCATGTCCGATCTCCCGCCTTTTGACGAAGTGGATTACGTGCTGTTTACGCACCTGCACGAGGACCATTTCTCCGAGGACATGACCCGGACTTTTCTCCGTCGTCACACGGTGAAGGGGCTGATGCTCCCCGTGTCGGAGCGATTGGAGCGGCAGGGCTTTTTTGATTTTGTGAGAGAGACCGGAACTCCTTGTTCTGTTTTGTCCGGCCAGATCGTGAAAACCGTTTTTACTCTCTCGGACGAGGTGCAGGTTTCTACGTTCCGGACCCTGCACCTAGACGAGAAGTACCACTACGTCCTGCACTTTTGCTATCTGATCGCCTGCGGGGGAAAAAGGCTCTTGTTTACATCGGATGCAGACTATACCCGGGAGACGTTTTCTTTTCTTGGGGAAGAGCCGCTGCGGGCCGCCTTTGTCAACCCCCTGTTCTTCAGCGATCTTCAGCGCAGGCGTTTCTTTCACGGCACGCTGCCGGCGGAGACGATCGTCGTGTATCATCTGCCGTTTCCGGCGGGAAACGGGGAACAGCTCCAACAGATGTTTTCCCGGAGCCTCCGTGCCTGGCCGGAGAGCGGACCGCCCGTCATTGTACTCGACCGGGAACTTCAAACAATTATGCTGTAATACGGCAAAGAGCCCGCCAAAAGGCGGGCTCTTTGCCGTATGGTGCGATTGTTCATAACGTATCTGTCATTTTCTCCCCACAGACCAAATCGGAGGACCCCCGTGAGTCCTCCGGTTTGGAAAGGAAGAAGGAA
>JBGUQD010000011.1:0-9278 GCA_045130755.1 Candidatus Limivicinus sp.
GCCATGATCTGGCCCATGGTCATCTCGTCGAAGGTGACCATCATGCGGTTGAGTTCATCGCTGTTGCCGTTCTTGCGGTCGGCCTTGTTGAGGAGGACCAGGTTCTCCGCCACGTAGCGGAAGATCTGGTAGGTAAGCTCATGGCTCATGCGCAGGTTGGAGCCGCGCAGGCCGAGGATATTCTTGTCCATGAAGCCGTGGCAGCAGAAGTAGGAGATCATCCAGCGATACCACAGCGCGCCGTTCATGGCGGGGATCAGGTCCTTGGAGAAGGTGCCGAGCAGCATGCCCCACATCTTTGCCCATTCATAGAAGTCGTAGGCAGTATCCTTGACGCCGCGCCACTCACGGCGGACGGTCGCCATGGCGCCCTTGCGGTAGAGGCGGCCGAGGCTTCTCTCACCGTTGACGACACGGTCCCACTTCTCGGTGTTATCCAGGGCCATGAAGTCCTTGTACTCGCCCTTTACACGCTCCCAGTCGGCCTTGCAGTCGTTCACGCGATCCTGGCCGAACTTCTGCCAGTCGGTGCCCTTGAGAAGCTCCCAGGCGATGCCGAGGAATTCGGCGGCGTTCTCGCCCTGCTTCTTCCAGTCCATATTGTCTTTGGCTTTCCAGAACTTTGGATTCGGGTAAACCAGCTTTTCCTTTTTAGCCATTCTTTTGTGCCTCCTTGTGGATACGTTTGATCTCAAGCGACTCTACGAAGGCCTGCACACGGGTGCGGAGCTGACCGGAGTTGCCGTTATTGTACAGACGGTCGATGGACAGGACGGGCCAGCCGTATTCGTCGTGCATGATGTGGGAGACAAGCGCGCGCTCAAAGCCCCAGTAATCGCAGTACTTCATCTGCTCGTAGATGATGCCCTCGGCCTTGTACTCTTTGGCGAGGCGGTCGGCCGTCTCGCGGCGCTGCAGGACCTTCTCGTCGGCGATGTAGCGGGCGCACTCGGAGTGCTGCATGACGTGCAGGCAGATCTGCGGCAGCGCGGGCTTGTCGTCCTCGAGCTCGATGATCTCACGGCCCGGGGTGGAGCCAAAGCAGTAGCGGTCGGACACGACCAGAGCGCCGCAGCCCTCGATGAGCTTGGTGAGGCTGGGGTCGTCGATCTCGGAACCGACGATCGCAACGCGGGCGCGGAAGGCGGGCTTGGGATCGGGCTCGCGGGTGCGGAGCTCTTCCAGTGTCTCACGCAGATAGGGCAGGATGAGCTTCTTGGGACATGTGAAGGAGACGAGGTTCAAAACATGGAACTCATAGCCGGTGACAACGGGGTTGTCGGCCTTTCGCATCTGGCCGATCTCGGTCAGGATGGCGCAGACCTCGTTGTGCTCCTTGACGGCGGCGCGGATGGCCTCGTCGGAGGTGTCGACGCCGAAGCGCTTGTTGATCTCGTCCAGAACGTGTACCTCCATCTGGCGGACATAGGAGTCGAGGGTGTAGTCGGTCACTTTGAAGGGAATGTCGCAGTGGCTGACGAAGAAATTGGGCTTGTCGTTGACCTGCAGGATCTCGAAATGCTCCATGGCGCGGTTCATCATCGAGCAGGCATCAACGCCGATCATGGCGTCGAGGAACTGGTAGCCGCCCTCGATGCCGCGCTCCACGAGTGCGCGTGCATACTCGCAGGTGTAGTTGGACATGTAGTAGGTGGCGATGTCGATGGAGCCGGTGTTGGGTGCGCGCAGACGTACCGAGAAGCAGTTGCCGAGGTTGAGCAGAACTTCGGGCATATGGTAGCAGGTATAGCCGAGAGCGATGCCGCCCTCGTCCTGAGCCTGTCTGACCAGCTCATTATCGGCGTTCTCAAGCAGTTTTTCAAAGAAAATCAGATGCTTAAGATCTTTCAAATGTTACACCTCTTTTACAGTATTTCTATGTTTTGGAGTGCTTCCTTCACTCCCTTGAGCATAGCGGAATCCGCGGGCAGTGCCATGACGCTCTTGCCCATGATGTCGTTTGCGGCAAAGGCGCTGTCGGCGGGGATAAAGGAGAGGATGTCGACGCCGGGGGTCTTGAACTCGCTCACAAGCTCGGGATTCGTGACCCGGTTGACGATGACGCCGATTCGGTCATAGGCGATCAGTTCATCCGCCACCTGCTTGATGGTCGTGATAACCTGCGCGCCCTTCTTGCTCTGATCGGTGACGAGGATGAGGTGCGTGACCTTTTCCATCACGCGGCGCTGGATCTGTTCGATCCCGGCTTCGCCGTCGATGACGACATAGTCGAAGCTGTTGGCGAGAATGCTGATGACTTCCTTGAGGTAGGAGTTGACCTTGCAGTAGCAGCCCGAGCTCTCCGGGCGGCCAATGGCCAGAAAAGCAAAGCCCGGCATCTCGACCAGCGCGTCAAAAATGCGGAAACGCGCCTCGCTCAAAAGCTCCAAAGCCTCTTTGGTTTCGCCGTTTTCCACACTGTCAACGATACTCATGCGAATATCGTCCAGCGTCAGCTTTACGTCCACACCAAGAGCAACGGACAAGCCGACAGCGGGGTCTGCGTCGATGGCCAGGATCTTCTTGTCGGGGTATTGCTCCACGAGAAGACGGACAATCGAGGCGCAGATGGAAGTCTTTCCGACACCGCCCTTTCCGGCAACCGTAAGGATCTTGGCTTTCTGTTCCATGTGCGTTCCCCCATTCTGAGAAAAGTGTACAATAAGCTGATATTACTATCGTGGTTATTTTAACACACGGCCTGACATTATGCAAGATAAACACTTTAAAAATGAAGCTGTAGGCACTTTTTGTTCAAATCGTTGTTTGAATAGTGTCAAAATGTTTAGACAGTATCGGGTGAAACGTAAAACAGACTGACATCCTGCACTCTAACAGGATGTCAATCTGTTTTTACCGGTTCAGTACCCACACGCCGATGTTGAGATACGCCGCGAAGGTGAGCCAGATGATATATGGGATCAGGAGCTTGCCTGCCTTTTCCTCGATGCAGGAAAAGAGCAGAGCCGTCACCACTGCCAGCACCCACAGCAGCAAAAGCAGCAGAAAGGCCGTGAAGTAAGAGCGCATGGTGAAGAACACGATGGGCCACAGAAAGTTGAACGCAAGCCCCATGCCGTAGACAGTGAGCGCCCGGTCGCGCCGCACGGGACTTGCTCCGCTTACCCACACGAGATAACATGCCGCGCCAAGCATGAGATACAGGATCGTCCACATCACCGGGAAAAGCCACGCGGGCGGACTGAGCGGCGGCTTCAAAACGATTTTGAAATACGCCATGCCGTCACGCGTCAGAAAGGCCGAAAAGCCGCCCGCCGCAAGCGGGATCAAAAGTGACAGGGCCAGCGGCCCGTATCGGATTTTATGCTTCATAAAAATATCACCACCCCTCCAGAGTGTATGGAGGGGTGGGACAAATTATACCAAACCATTGTTTGCAGTTTCAATTACAATTCGGCTCGTTTTTGAGACAGCTTTGCCGTCTCAAAAACACCTTGCGCCGAGCATGACGACGCGCGGGAAGCGCGCGACGATCCAAGCTTGCTGCGAGGCCTCGCGCCGTCGTCAAACGAAACTCACTGCATTCCGCTTCCGCCTAAGGGCGAAAGCTCCATATCCGTTCCTTCCGTTTTCCTCTCAAAATCAAAGCGTCGGCTTTGATTTTGGTAAGGAAGAAGGAGGGAGCAGAGCGACGTTTTCGTCACACTCGACGGAAACAGAGTGGAGCGAGCTTCTTCTGACGTGAGCGCGAGTCTCTCAATTGCGAACCATGTTCGCAATTGACTCATTAAAACTGGAAATAGATGAACGGGCTTGCGCCGGTATGGGCCAGCGCGATGATGACGCCGACGAAGAGAAAGAACGCAAACAGGCCGCCGAAGGTCCCAAGCTTTACCATCGGGTAATAGCCGGTGGGCCGGATGCCGAGGCGGCGGCTTCTCGCACAGGCCGCGAGGTGTGCGCCCCAGACCGCGGCGATGCCGAACACGCCCCAGAAGCTCACAAAGCGGATGCCCTTGTGCAGGGTAAAGATATAGCCGATGTACTGCCAGGCGGTGCCGAGATCCTTTGCCCGGAAGATGATGGCGATAAAGCAGAAAAAGCTGAAGGTCAGGAAAATGTTGAGGGCATTGAGCGCCGGATTCTTCGGGATCTTTTTGCGGACCGGGGTCAGCGCCCGGAAGATGCACTGGGCAACACCGCTCAGGAAACCCCAGATCACGTATTTCCATGCCGGGCCGTGCCACAGGCCGCAGACCGTCATGTTGATCATGATGTTGAGGTAGGTTCTCGCCTCCCCCTTTTTGCTGCCGCCCAGCGGAAAGTAGAGGTACTCCGTCAGCCAGGTGGAGAGGCTTATATGCCAGCGCCGCCAGAACTCGTTGACGTTGGGGGAAATAAGCGGAATGTCGAAGTTTCGCGTCAGGTCGTAGCCCAGACATTTGGCGCAGCCCACCGCAATGTCCGAGTAGCCGGAAAAATCACAGTAGAGCTGGATAAAGTAAGCATAGGCCGCCAGCAGCAGTGTTCCCGCGCTGTAAGCCGAGGGGGCACTGTGCACCGCATCAATGAAGGGTGCGATATTGTCTGCGATCACGATCTTCTTGAAAAAACCGAAGGCGATGATCTGCAGACCCGGTTCGAGATTGGCAAGGGAGATGTTGCGCTCCTGCCGGAGCTGGGGCAGGAACTCCCCCGCTTTGACGATGGGGCCAGCCACAAGCTGCGGGAAAAAGGCGATATAGAGTGCAGTGTGGACAAAATCCCGCTCCGCTTCGAGCTTGCCGCGCGATACGTCGATGGTATAGCTCAGGGACTGGAAGGTGTAGAAACTGACGCCCACGGCAATGACGATGCGGAAGGTGCCCGTGCGGTGCATGCCGAAGAGCGCACAGAGGGAGTCCACGAAGAAATCATAGTACTTGAAGATCCCCAGCACCACAAGCGGCATCACCACGCCGATGACGAGCGCCGCTTTGCGCCAGGGCTTGTCCATCTGCAGAGCACAGATATGGGAAACCGCGGTCAGTGCCAGCATCAGGAAGCAGAAGCGCCAGTCCCACCAGCCGTAAAACACATAGCTTGCGATCAGCAGGATGATGTGCCGGATGCGCAGGCGTCTCGCCTGCTCCATGGCGGTAAAGGCGGGCAGATTCGTCAGCGCCATCAGGGCGCAGACGATGGGGAAGAAAAGCAGAAAAGCACTGCTTGTGAATACCATCAGTCCACCCCCTTCGCAAGCTGCTCATATACGCCCTCAGCAAAGATGCGAAGGCCGAGGCGGTTGATATGACCGGTGCCGGGGGTAGTGTTGGCGAAGCCGAAGGGAAGCTGCCCGTCCAGCGCGGCGGCAATGTTTTTCTCCGTCAGGTCAAGAAAGACAACGCCGTTTTCCGCGCACAGGCGCTGATAAAGCTCCCGCTCGCCGGGTTTTTCCTGTGCTTCGATGTGTCCGTCGGCGTCTGGCAGGACGGTCGGGGTGTAGGCCAGGATCACGGAAACGCTGCGGGCACGGCCCGTCTCGCCAAGTTTCTGCAGCAGCCGGGACAGCGAGGCCTCAAAATCTCCGCTTGCGGCAGATTCCGTGCTCCCGGCCTCTGCAGCCTGGCCGCCGCCCTGGAAGTACTTGGTGTAAAACAGGCGCAGATACGGGATCTTCTGCAGGGCAGTAATCAGAGCGCCTTCGTGGGAAGACATGTCTTTGAGCGTTCCGTCCGCAGCAGCGTCCAGCACGGCAGAATCATAGCTGAGCGCAGCCAGTTCAAGCACCACGGCATCCGTCGGGGCGTAGTGTGCCAGCGCCTCGTCCAGATGCTTTGCACAGTAAGGGAAGGTGTGGGCCGCCATGCCGATGCTGTAGACATACCGATCCCCGTCAAAGAGGCGGTTTAAGACCGCGGCGGCAGAGTCGGGCTGGGGCACACAGAAACCCTCCGTATGCGACGAGCCCATCAGCAGCACATTGATCTCTTCGCCCGGGGTATAGTCACGCAGATTGTTGAAGCCGTCGTTGTTGGTTCGACCATAGCCGAAGCCCTCGATTCCCCGGTAGTACCGGCGATCAGGCTCGTATTTGTATTCGGTGGCACCGTCGGGATTGGAGACACGCACCGGGACATTGAAATAAAACGCGCACACCGCGCACAAAAGTGCGAAGGCCGCAAGCCCCGCCAGCAGCATCTTGAGGAACCATTTTGCAGTTTCTTTTCTCATAACGAATCCTTTATGCGGCTTTGCGCCGCTTCAGAAGGGAGAGGATGTACAGGAGACTGTCGTTTTTCAGAATCAGATTGAGCAGCACGTAGACCGCCGTGCCGCAGAGGACCTGCACGCAGAGCATCAGTGCCGTCGGCAGCGGCAGCAGCAGGCCGAGCGCATATACAGCGGCGCCCATCAGGGCAGCGCTGACGAGGTTCTTCCAGATATCGCGGAACTGATCTGCCGCGCCGTAGTTTAAAAGCTTTTTGATGGGCAGACTCGTCACGATCACGTCCAGCCACGCGGACAGGGCGTAGCCCACTGCAATGGCTGTCAGCGAATCGAAGGCCACGATGCTCAAAAGCAGCACCGCCACCATCAGCACCCGGCGCAGCACTTCCTGCTTTGCATAGAGGTCTGAGCGGCCCAGGGATTTGAGGGCTACGGTGTTGGCGCTCGTCAGCGGGATCTGCGCCTCCGCGATGCTCAGGATCGCAAGCAGGGGCGCCGCCGGCAGCCACTGCTCCTTCAGGAGCAGGAGGATCAGCGGTCTTGCCACCGCAGACAGGCCGAACATGACCGGGAAGATCACGAAGCTGCCGAGCTTATTCATGCGGCGCATAATGTCTATAAACTTCTCTTTCTCGTCATGGGCGCGTGACAGCACCGGGAACATGACCTGGCGGATTGCGGCGTCCATGTTGATGGAGATGGTGTGGGAAAACTGCTGACCCTGTTTGTAGTAGCCGAGCTGGGCAGCAGAGAAGAACCTGCCGATGATGAGCGGGCGGAGGCTTATGTAGAGATTCTCCACCCCCGAAGCCGCCATCATCCTCAGGCCGTAGCCGCCGAGGCGCTTTGCGCTGTCTTTGGAGAAGCCGCCGTGCGGCACCCAGCGCTGTACCAGAAAGGTGAAGAGGCACACAAAGACGATATAAGCGAAGGAGTAACCCACCAGCGCCCAGATTCCGGCACCGCGCCAGGCCAGCACGACGCCCAGCGTGCCTGCCAGCACCGTGGCGGAGAGATTGCAGAACATCATCTCACGAAAGCGCATTTCACGCTGCATGCGGGCAGTCTGGATGGAGTTAAAGGCGCTGAACAGCAGCGACACTGCGTAAAAGCGCATGGGGGCCACGATTCCCGGGCTGCGGTAGAAGCGCGCGAGCAGCGGCGCCGCAGCCTCCATCACGAGGAAGGTTGTGCCCGTGAGCGCAAAGGTGATGACAAACACCGTGAAGTAGTCGCGCTCGTCCACCTCCGGGCTCTGAATCAGGGAGGTGTTGACGCCGTTTTCGATCACCAGCACAAAGAAGTCGATCACCGTCTGCAGCAGCACGACCTGCCCGAAGAGCTCCGGCAGCAGCAGACGCGCCAGAATGATCTGGATGACAAAGCCGATGAGCTTGGCGGCAAAGCGTTCGGTGAATTTATAGATCAGCGATCGGATGACTTTGCTTTTTTCCATGTGCTTCCTTTCAGCCGCACGCTTCGCGGTCAAGGCGGGTATAGAGCATGGCAAGCCTCTGCGCCGCAGAGCGAATATCGTATCCGGCTTTGATGATCGCCTCCGTCACATTCTGACGGGGCCGCCTCTCCAGCAGCGCGTCGGCCCAGGTTTCGGCGTCACCGAGCGGGAGATAATGAACAAGATCGGAAATACCGACCTCGCGGGTGATGGTGTCGGATATCACACAGGGCAGAGATGCCGCCTGTGCCTCCACCACCGCTATGCCGAGACCTTCCCACAGCGACGGGAAGGCGAAGACATCCATTGCGCCGAGAAGCTCCGGCACATCGTCGCGGTTGCCGGTCATGATGACCTGGTCGGCGATGCCGAGGCGCACGGCCTTCTGCGCCATCTCCTGCTGCAGAGGGCCGACACCAACCAGCAGCAGCACGGCGTTTTCGTCTTTTTCGTGTACCTTCTGAAACACGTCCAGCAAAAACGTGTGGTTTTTCACATCGTAAAAGCGGCCGACGTTTCCGATGACATACTTTCCTTCCAGACCCAGGTCCCGGCGGTACTGCTTTCTGGTTTCCGGATTCAGGGCAAAGCGGCGGATATCGATGCCGTTCGGCAGGAGGACAAAGCGCTCGCTCTGGCAGGCGCGCTTGCCGAAGAGCCATTCCCCAGCATCCAGAGAGCAGGCCATCAGCACATCCGCCTGATGGCGCAGAGGAAGCTGCATCACAGATTTGACCGCGCCCTTGACTCCTCCGCCGGTTGAGGTGGAGTGGCTGTGGATGATGGTTTTAACCCCGTGCTCCCGCGCCACCGGCAGATAGAGGGAGGCGTAGCTTCGCACATGAGAGTGGAGGATATGATACTCCGGGTGGGTGTAGAAAAAGTTGTTCCAGTCCCGTTTGATCTCTCCGGCATTGGTGCCGCGGAAGGGAGACATGGTAAAGACGCGCCCGCCGAGGGAGCGGATCTCTTCGGCAAAGTAGGTCTCGTCCGGACGGTCGATCACGAAGTCAAACTGGATCTTCTCGCGGTCGATATTGCGGTAGATGTTCATCATCATGGTCTGCGAGCCGCCCACGTCGAGACTTGCGATCATGTGCAGCACGCGGATCATGCGCGCACCTCCCAGGGTCGGATCACGGTCTCACGCTTCTGCGTGACGACAGAGTTTGCGGGAATGTCCCCCTTGAGGATGCAGCCGGCGCCGATCATGCAGTTGTCGCCGATGGTGGTGCCCATAAGGATAACGGTTCCGGCCGCGATCCAGCAGTTTTTGCCGATGACCACGGGTGCAGTCTTGAAGCGCAGCTCGTCCAGTCCCGCGCGGAAATCATGGTCGTGATCGTAGATACATGCGTTGGGGCCCATGGAGGTCCCCTCCCCGATGGTGACGCTGTCACGGCAGTTGATCATGCAGTTATAGGTAAAGACCACATCGTCTGCAAGCTTAAGCGTCGCGCCTTTGCGCACCTTGAGCTTGCAGCCGGAATGAATGCGTGTACGGTTGCCGATGGAGACGTGGCTGCCACGCTCAAACTCCGTGACCACATTGGGCGAAAAGCGCACAATGGGCTTAAAGTGAAAGCCGGCACCCAGGAAAAGCTTCATGAGGCAAAATTTGATAAAGGTAAACACAATGCTCACGGCATTG
>JBGUQD010000012.1:0-11884 GCA_045130755.1 Candidatus Limivicinus sp.
ATCCCTCCGCCCCTTCGGGGCACCTCCCTTTTTCCAAAGGGAGGTAAGCCCTATCCCATGCGTCGGGTCATCACCCGGCAGATAGGAGTTAACATGCTGTATTCAATCGTCGGCATTCTTGTCATCATTCTGGACCAGGCCGTGAAATTCTGGGTTTCCGACACCCTCTTCGGCACGGACGTGGTGCGCTTTATCCCCGGGGTCATCAGCCTCGTCAACGTCCATAACGACGGCGCCGCTTTCAGCTTCCTGAGCGGCCAGGGCGCGCGCATCTATTTCATCATCGCGACAGGCGTATTTGTGCTGCTGGTGGTGATCGCTCTGGCGACCAACTTTATCCGCGGCAAGTTCTCCCGCTGGTGCCTGGTGTTCGTGGCGGCAGGCGGTCTCGGAAACATGATCGACCGCATCATCTACGGCTACGTTCAGGACATGTTCAAGGTGGAGATCTTCAACTTTGCCATCTTCAATGTGGCGGATATCTTTATCACGGTCTTTGCCATCTTTTTCGCTCTGGCCATGATCTTCGAGCGGCCTGAGAGCGATCTGAACGACGTCCTCTATGAGATGGACGACGAGGAAGAGAAGCCGAAGAAGGAAAAGAAGTCCCGCAAGGAGAAGAAGGCGGAGAAGGCGGCAGCCAAGGCTGAGAGTGAAGCTGCGGCTGTGCCTGAGCTTACCGAGACCGGGAAGAAGAGCAAGGTCCGCGCCGCCCGCAAGTCCCGCCAGGAAAAGTACGAGCAGGAGTACGAGGAGTACAAGGCGCAGCAGCGCGCCGCCATGAACAAGAAGACCGCGGCTGAGGCTCCGGTCCAGCCTGTCGAGGCCCCCGCACCGAAGAAGGAGAGCAGCGAGGCTGCCGACGAGCCCGATCCCTTTGCCGCCTGGGAGCGTGCAAACGCAAAGGCCGGGGAGAGCGAGGCCGAGTCCTACGCGGGCCGCCTCATGGATACGCCGAAGAGTGCCCCGGCCAAGGCGTCTGCCCAGCCCAAGGCACCTGCTCCGGCCAAGGCAGCCGCGAGTCCTGCAGCACCTGTGCCCGCAGCCGCCCCGGTTGAGAAGCCGAAAGCGCCCGCCCCCAAGCCCGCCCCGGCGACGGTTGAGGAGGAGTTCAATCTGGACGATATCCTGGCAGAGTTTAAATAAGCAGCCGTAATGGACGAAGAACGGATACAGATAACAGATGAGGAGAGCGGCGAACGGATCGACGCTCTCCTTTCGCGTAAATTCCCGGCTCTCTCCCGCAGCCTCATCCAGAAGTGCATGGAGGCCGGAACCGTGACCGTGAACGGAAAGCCGGTCAAAAAGAACGCGCGCGCAAATACCGGAGACGAGATCGTCTTCGCTTTCCCCGAGACCGAGGCCCTGCCTGTTGAACCCCAGGATATCCCCCTTGACGTCGTGTACGAGGACGAGGATATCATCATCGTCAACAAGACCCGGGGCATGGTGGTGCACCCCGCGCCCGGCCACCCGGACGGGACATTGGTCAACGCCCTGCTGTACCGCTGCGGCGACAGTCTCTCCGGCATCGGCGGTGTGCAGCGGCCCGGCATCGTCCACCGCATCGACAAGGATACTTCGGGATTGCTTGCCGTGGCAAAAAATGACTTTGCTCATCAGGGCCTGTCCGCGCAGCTTTCGGATCACAGCCTCTGCCGAGAATATGTCGCAGTGGTGAACGGCAATTTCCGTGAGGAAAGCGGGGTGGTGGACCGCCCCATCGGGCGGCACCCGGTGGATCGCAAGCGCATGGCCGTGACCGAGAAAAACAGCAAGCGCGCCGTCACGCACTGGGAGGTTTTAGAAAACTACCGGGGCTACAGTATGGTGCTCTGCCGCCTCGAGACCGGGCGCACCCACCAGATTCGTGTACACATGGCGAGCATCGGCCACCCGCTTTTGGGCGACGGGCTCTACGGCGCAAAGTGCCCGGACAAGGGACTCGAAGGTCAGTGCCTGCACGCGCGCAGGCTCTGCCTCATCCATCCCCGCACGGGGGAGGCGCTGCAGTTCGAAGCCCCCCTGCCGGACTATTTCAATGAGATCCTGGCCCGCCTGGGGCCGAAGATATGAAAGCCCTTAAGCATTCTTTCGGCAAGACATGATATAATAAGAACAGAAGGCTTATTATATTTGATTTGATATCATACATATCCTTTACTCTGTGAAATCCCCGCCCTGATAAGACAGTCTTGAAAGGAGAGCATCTATGAAAAAACTGCTGAGCATCCTGCTGACACTGGCATTGTTTGCCTCACTGTGCACCCCGGCCTTTGCCGACGGGCCGGATTACTTAAGCGGCACGCCCTGGATCTGCAGCGATCTGGACGGCGTCGTGACCGAGGAAACGACTGCCGAAGTGAAGGACAACTTTGCCCTTGCGGTAAACAGGGATAAGATCCTCGCGCTGAAAATCCCGGAGGGCTACTCCTTCGGCGGCACCCTGATGGACGTGAACCTGAAACAGGTGGAAGACGTCAAAAACATGTTCCTCGGCGACGCGCCGGAGGGACACGACGAGCGTCTGGCCTACGACCTGTTCAAGCTGATGATGGACTGGGACAGCCGCAATGCCCTGGGCGCTGCGCCGCTCAAGGAGGGGATCGCGCCTCTGGAGGCCGTCAGTTCCGTCGACGAGCTGAGCGCGTACTTCGTGAATACCCGCGATGAGGACGAACTTGCCTCTCTCTTTTACGCCGGGTCCTCTCCGGATTTGAAGGATTCCACCAAATATATGCTCACCGTGGCGGATGCCGGCCTTCTTCTCGGGGATTCGGCCGAGTATGAAAAGCTGACCGACTACGGCGCCATCAAAAAGGACGCGCTGACGGAGCTTGCGCACAAGATGCTGGTCAAGCTCGGCTATACGGAGGAAGAGGCGCAGCAGAAGATCGACAACTGCCTCGCTTTTGAGACCATGCTGGCCCCCGCCCTGTATACCAATGAGGATGAGCAGAAGCCCGACTTCATGGAGAAAACCCTCAACTATTACAGCCTCGATGAACTGAAGGCGGCCCAGGGCCCGCTCCCGATCCTGGAGGAACTGGCTGCCGTCGGCTACCCCGAGGCGGAGCAGTATGTGGTCACGAACCCAGCCGGCCTTGCAAAGCTGGTCGAGCTGTACACCGATGAAAACCTGCCGCTGATCAAAGACTATCTCATTGTACACGGCGCGATCGGCGCGTCGGGCAGCCTGGACCGCGAGTGCTATGAGTGGAGTTATGCCTGTGACAACGCCATCTCCGGCGCAAGCGGCATGCTCGACGATGAGACGATGTTCTCTGCCGCGGCTGCCGGAACGCTGATGTGGCCCGTGGCACAGCTTTACACCCAGACCTACCTCAAGCAGGAGGACAAGGACCGCATCCACAACATGATGCTTGAGATCCTGGACGCCTATCACGGGATCATCGAAGAGGCCGACTTCCTCTCCGACGCGACCCGCGAAAAAGCCATCGAGAAGCTGGAAAGCATCGAGCCCCGCAGCCTCTATCCCGACAGCTGGGAGAAATACAGCTGCGAGGAGCTGAACTTTAAGGGACCCGAGGACGGCGGCACCCTCTGGGAGGCCTACAGGAGCATCCGGGCTTACAATATCGCCGAGAGCGTAAAGGAATATGCCGAGCCTGTGGACAAGGAGAAATGGAACGCTCCGCCGACGACCGTCAACTGCTTCTATGACTGGTCAAACAATACCATCACGATCCTCGGCGCATTCGCGCAGGGCGGCGCCTACAACAGCGACATGTCCGACGAGGAGCTGCTCGGCACGCTCGGCGCCGTGATCGGCCACGAGATCTCCCACGCCTTTGACTCCTCCGGCGCGCAGTATGACAAGGATGGCAATATGGCCGCCTGGTGGACGGAGGAAGACTACAATACCTTCCTCGCGCGCAACAAAAAGATGGAGGATTACTACAACGCCATCCACCCCTGGGAAGGCCAGAACCTCTACGGCAGCATCGTGACCGGCGAGGCCTGCGCCGATATGGCGGGCATCAAGGTGGCGCTGCGCATTGCCGCCGGGAAGGAGAACTTCGACTACGACGCCTTCTTCCGAGCCTATGCCGGCCTCTGGCTCGATAAGGACACGCTGCAGATGACTTATATACGCATCAACGATGTGCACCCGATGGGCTATCTGCGCATCAACTGCACACTCCAGCAGTTCGACGAGTTCCTGGATTGCTACGGCATCACCGAGGGCGACGGCATGTACCTCGCCCCGGAGGACAGAGTAAATATCTGGTAAAAAAAGCAAACGCAAAGAACACAAAACCCCTGCGAGTTCTGAGCTCGCAGGGGTTTCATGATAACATTCACAAACAGGTGTCAGCACCGCATCAGCCGCCATAACCCTCGGGATAGGGGTTGACATAGGCGGAGGTGGCGAAGGAGGCAGCGTTTTCTGGGTACTGCGCACCGGAGGGAGTAAAGGAAGAGGGGAGAACGGTGTCGGAATACTCGGACAGGCAGGCCTTGTCCACATAGTAGGTGTCCTCATGGACGAGATTGAAGTCCATGCCGTCCTCCAGCAGCACGACTGCCAGTGCCTTGAAGGAAATCGGAGAGGCCGGCTGGAATGAATAGAGTCTGGGTTCAGCACCTTCCTCGGCCTGGTACTTCTCAATCTGAAACTGAGAGACTTCAATCCAGTCGCCGTTGAGGGTCTGGGCAAAGAGACCGTAGAGACCGAAAGGCCAGCCGCGGTAATTGACGAAGCGCATCTCCAGATTGATCAGCGGGCAGTCTGTCACAGGCTTATCCAGATAGAAGGGTGTGCCATAGCGGCCGCCGCAGACGCCGTACTCGCCGAGAGTGCCGGTCAGCGCAACAGCGTTGTCCTTCCAGTGAAAAGCAGCGAACGCTTCGGTCTGCATACGTTCCTCGGCATCACTGCTGCCGGCCTCCGCGGCTTTCTTTAACCAGTCGTAGGCCTTTTCTAAGCTGAGCTCACCGGCAGAGCCCTTCTCATAGATGGTGGCGATGCTCATATAAACATCAGCGTTGCCCGCATCCGCCGCACGCAGGAACCAGGACAGGGCCTGTGCAAAGTCGCGGGAGACGCCGGCATTATAGCTGCCGCGGTAGTAGGCGTTGGCGACATCAGCCATGGCGGCGGCATCACCGGCTTCTGCTTTCTGCTTGAGCTGCTCAAATTCCTCCGGTGACGAGACGGCGGCAAAAGCAGGTGTAACACCGAGAGGGATCAGCAGACAAAGCGCGAGAAGAAAACTCAGAATCTTTTTCATTGGAATTCTCCTTCTTATAATAATATCTTTAATAACCAGCTTAAACGGCATTGCTCGGGCAGATAATCAAATTGTATCTGCAGCGGACACGCTTATCTTCTCCCGTGGTTTTCCAGCATCTTATCCTTGAGCGCCATGAGCTTGGGGGACAGGTCTACATAGTAGCTGTGGGGATTGTCGAAGCGCTTGACCTCGGGCCAGAGCGTGGAGATCTGGTAGCCGCAGTTGGTCTTGATCTCCTTGAGGGTCGGCATCTCATAGACCAGCTTGCCGCCGAGGAAAATCGGGACCTGCAGCTCGACGGCCCGGAAGTTCTCCATGGTCTTGCGTTTCCAGCGCTCGGATGGATCGCAGATCTCAAGCGGCTGCGTATCATCAACGGTTTCGTCGCGCATGCAGATATAGTCCGCCTCGGCCATGCCGGTCTCGCGATTGAAGAAGCGGTAGACCTTCTTGAAGCCGGGGTTCGTGATTTTGCCCACGTTCTCGCTGACCTTGATCTTCGGGGTGATGGAGCCGTCATCATTCTCCACGGCGCAGAGCTTGTACACACCGCCGAAGACCGGTTCGCTCTTGGAGGTGATGAGCCGCTCGCCCACGCCGAAGGAGTCGATCTTCGCCCCCTGGTGGATGATGTTTGCGATGAGCCGCTCGTCGAGGGAGTTGGAGACGGTGATGGTGCACTCGGTCCAGCCGGCGTCATCCAGCATTTTGCGGGCCTTCTGGGTCAGATACGCCATGTCGCCCGAGTCGAGGCGGATGCCGCACTTTTTGATGCCGAGCGGCTTCAGAATTTCGTTGAACGCCTGGATCGCGTGGGGAACGCCGGACTTGAGGGTGTTGTAGGTGTCCACCAGCAGCACCGCGTTATTCGGATAGGTGCGGCAGTAGCTGCGGAAAGCGTCGAGCTCCGTGTCAAACATCTGTACCCAGGAGTGGGCCATGGTGCCCGCGGCCGGGACGCCATAGAGCTGGTCGGATACCGTGCAGGCCGTACCGGCGCAGCCGCCGATGAACGCCGCCCGCGCGCCCGTCACGGCGCCGGCAATACCCTGAGCGCGCCTCGAGCCGAACTCGAGGACCGTCCTCCCCTGGGCCGCGCGGCAGACGCGGCTGGCCTTGGTGGCGATGAGACTCTGGTGGTTGAATTCCAGCAGCATGTAGGTTTCCAAAAGCTGCGCCTGGATGGCGGGAGCACGCACGGTGAGCACCGGCTCCATCGGGAAGATGGGCGTGCCCTCGGGGATGGCCCAGATGTCGCCCGTAAATTCAAAGTTTTTCAGATAATCGAGGAATTCTTCGCTGAAGATGCCGCGGCCGCGCAGATACGCGATGTCTTCTTCGCTGAAGTGCAGGTTCTGGATGTAGTCAACGATCTGCTCCAATCCGGCCGCAACCGCGTAGCCGCCCTGATCGGGCACGCTGCGGAAGAACATGTCAAAGTAGCAGACACGATCCTTCATCCCGTCGGCAAAATAGCCGTTGCCCATGGTCAGCTCATAGAAGTCGCAGAGCATGGTCAGGTTGATTCCGTTTGCGCTTTTCATAGATTTCTCCGTTTCGTTAATAATAATGATTATATGATGGCGAAACGCATTAAGGCGTTCCGCCGAGCAGCTTTGCTGCTCAGCGCGGCAGCGGTGCTGCTGCGCCATATATTCATTGCAGTGAGCATCCCGCGAATGATTATTAGAATCATTCGCTGCCAAACTTGTCGTTTGGCAGCGAAATCAATCGAATTCTCGAGTGATTTCGCCATGCGATGATCATTATAATGCCTTCCCGGGGAGCCATGTAAATGCATGATCATTTCCTATTATATCCTTCGTTTCAGACTTGCGCAAGCCAAATGTGTACGATCTTTAAATTTTGCGTTCCAATAATTGGAAAAACGAGCGAAGCCATTGACTTTCAAGGCTTTGTGGGGTATGCTTTGTAAAAAACTGTTAGCATTAAGGAGCGATGCGTCATGAAGAAGACGCTCTTTACCCCCGGCAGGACAGAGCTTGCCGGCAACCATACGGACCACCAGAACGGCCGTGTGCTGGCGGCTGCCATTGACCGCGGCATTACGGCGGAATTCGAGGCAAACGGCGGAAAAACGGTGCACATCACCGGCGCCGGGATCGAAAGTTTCGAGCTGCGCACCGACCATCTCCAGCCACGCACGACGGAGTTCGGCACCTCCAAGGCGCTGGTGCGCGGGATGCTGGCGTCGTTTGAATTTCTGGGTCTCAACATCGGCGGCTTTGACGCGACGGTGAAGAGTACCCTGCCCTCTGGTGCAGGGCTGAGTTCCTCGGCGGCGTTTTCGGTGCTGATGGGCAAGATCTTAAGCGAGCTCTTCAACGGCGGCAGTGTCGAGCCCATTGTCATTGCCCGCGCAGCCCAGGAGGCGGAGAACCGTTTCTTCGGAAAGCCGTGCGGGCTCATGAGTCAGCTCACCTGCGCACTGGGCAAGACCCTCTATGCCGATTTGAGTACCGGCGAGGTAGAGCCGGTCGCAGCCGACTTCGAGGGCATGGGTCTGACGCTCTGCCTGACCGACACCGGCGGCAGCCACGCGGGCCTTGCCACCTCCTATGCCCGCATCCCGGAGGACATGGTCCGTATTGCCAACCTCTTTGACAAGGGCGTACTGGCGGACGTGGATCCGGCGGAGTTTCGCGCCAAGGGCTGGAATGCCTCCGACCGGCCGGTGCGCCGCGCGATGCACTTTTTTGATGAGAACGAGCGTGTGCCGAAGATGCGCGACGCGCTGAAAAATCGGGACGGAGAGGCGTACATGCGCCTGATGAACGAGTCGGGCCGCTCCTCCGAGACGCTGTTAAATAATATCGTAACCAGCGCCACCGGGGACACCAAGCTCCAGCAGGGGCTTGAGCTGAGCAAAGAGCTTCTCGAGGGCAAGGGCGCGTGGCGTGTGCACGGCGGCGGCTTTGCCGGCTGTGTGCAGGCCCTGATGCCGACGGTTATGTTTGACGACTACAAGGCCGAGATGGAAAATTATTTCGGCAAAGACAAGTGCATGAAGATCACACTTTTATAAGTGTGGAGTTAGGAGTTAGGAGTTTGGAGTTAAGGAATTGCGATGCGGCATTTATAATCATCCGCGAAGCGGATACCACAACTCCACACTCCACACTCCAAACTGAAAAAAATCCTTGACAATTTACACGGTGTCTGTTATATTATCTGAGCGCTCCGAAGACAGCAGGTGGGTGTATGCCCGTAAATCCTGCCGAGGACATCAACATGATTCTTGATCGTTTCGTGTCCTTGCGTCTTTATGTCGCAGGGGCTTTTCTTTTTGAGCGCGGATCAATCGTGTGGAGGTGAAAAACACACATGCCTAACGCAAAGGTTCTCAGCGAAAAACAGGCGATCGTCGAAGCTCTCGCCCAGCGCATCCAGAACGCAGGCGCCGGCGTCATCGTTGACTACCGCGGTATCACCGTGGCCGAGGACACCGCTCTGCGCGCCGAGCTGCGCAAGGAGGACGTCGAGTATTCCGTCGTCAAGAACACGCTGACCAGAAAGGCTCTGGACAAGCTGGGGATGAGTGATCTCGATCACGTCCTCAACGGCACCACCTCTCTGGCCACCGCCGAGAAGGACCCCATCGCTCCTTTCCGTATCATCAGTGATTACAGCAAGAAGCTGGGCGATCGTTTCAACGTCAAGGCCGCCTTCATGGAAGGCAAGGTCCTCTCTGACGCGGAGATCGAAATGATGTCCACCCTCGGCACCAAGGACGCGCTGTATTCCAAGGTTCTGGGTACCATGATCGCACCCATCACCGGCCTGGCCGTTTGCCTCGGTCAGATTCTCGAGCAGAAGGGCGGCTCCGTCGAAGCCCCCGCAGCCGAATAATCGGCGACACAAAGATTTTTAATGGAGGAAATTATCATGAGTGAAAAAATCGCCGCCATGATCGAAGAGATCAAAGGCCTTACCGTTCTTGAGCTCAGCGAGCTCGTCCACGCGCTGGAGGATACCTTCGGCGTTTCCGCCGCCGCCGTCGCCGCCGGCCCCGCTGTCGCTGCCGGCCCCGTCGTCGAAGAGAAGACCGAGTTTGACGTTGTCATGACCAGCTTCGGTGCTGAGAAGATCAAGGTCATCAAGGAAGTCCGCGGCATCACCGGTCTGGGCCTGGCTGAGGCCAAGGCCATGGTCGAAGGCGTTCCCGCCAAGATCAAGGAAGGCATCTCCAAGGAAGACGCTGAGGCTCTCAAGGCTCAGCTCGAGGCTGTCGGCGCCACCGTCGAGCTCAAGTAATTTATTTGAGTTTAAGCGAAAAGAACTCCGTCTCGCAAGAGGCGGAGTTTTTCTGTTTGCTTTCCTGGCCGCCGGGAGATGCGGATTGCCGCGCCGGTGTGCGCACTGTCTCGCAATGACGGGGCGGAAAGAGTGCTGCCGGTTGGGAGAAAAGATGTAGCATGATCGTAGGGGAGATTCATGAAGTACCTCTACTTCTGACAAAAATTGTGCCATACAGCGAACCCGATACTCGCGGATTTTAAGCCCAGGCAGCGGCGCGAGCGTAAGCGAAGCCTTCCGCGGATGGATGTGCAGCCAAGCTGTTCTACTTCTGACCGGACAACAGAAATGTACGTTATCCGCAAATAAAATGTGCAGAAAAGGGGAATGTTACCCGCGTCTGGCGCCCTTTTCTTTCTTACACCGGGCGCGGCGCATTCTTTCTTTTCGGCAAGGCGAAAAGAAAGAATGGGGGGCGCAATACGCAGGTTATGTCTTTTGAGCGGCAACTACTTACATATACTATATATAGTATAGTATTCAACTCTTTTACCGCAATGAAACCATTTTCGTCACTGCTCACAAAAAATAAGAAAATTTTCTAGCAAAAAGCCAAAAAAGTTCTTGACTTATGGGTACTGTGCTGGTATATTGATTAAGCGCCTGTGCAGAGCACAGACGTATTATGCGATGAAGCGGGAGATTGCTCGCAGAGCGAGGTAACTTCCGTGGAGTATGTCCGGTACCGGCCAAACCGGTACACAATCGGGCGGCTGAAACCTCTCCGATACACGCGTATATCGCGCGGCGCGGAGTGCGAACCGGCCAGAAAAGCCGGTTTGTTTTTCGGACGCGGCCTGATACGCACGGTTGTGTGTATACGGGTAACAAAAGGTTTCATCCGTACGCATAAGGACGGAGCCAATGCCGTCACAAAAAACGTACGAAAAAGGAGAAAACACCCATGGCAGCAGCAAAGAACATGATCCGCATCCGCCTCAAGGCTTATGACCACCAGCTCATCGACAAGGCCGCCGAGACCATCGTCGAGGCCGCCAAGCGCACCGATGCCAAGGTCTCCGGTCCCATCCCCCTGCCCACCAAGACCGAGATCGTCACCATCCTGCGCGCCGTCCACAAGTACAAGGACAGCCGTGAGCAGTTCGAGCGCCGCACCCACAAGCGCCTCATTGACATCGTCGCCCCCACCCAGAAGACGGTTGAGGCCCTGATGAACCTCGAGGTTCCCGCCGGCGTCGAGATCGAGATCAAGCTCTGATCTGAGTAAGCACTGAGACAAAGCCCCTCCCGGCCGCGTGACCGGGCCCACACATTATCAATAACCCAAGGCTCACATCTTGCGTATGCGAGCGGGTTAAGTTGCCAGCCTCTGGGCACAGCCGTATGCTAGGTAACCAATAACCAAGGAGGAAAAAATATGAAGAAGGCCATTATTGGCAAGAAGGTCGGCATGACGCAGATCTTCGACGAGGCCGGCAAGGTCATTCCCGTGACTGTTATTGAAGCCGGTCCCTGCACGGTCGTCTCCAAGATGACCAATGACAAGGAAGGCTACGATGCCGTCCAGTTCGGTTACGAGGAAGTAGCCGAGAAGAAGCTCACCAAGCCCGAAGCCGGCCACCTCAAGAAGGCGGGCGTTGGCATGGTCAAGCACCTCAAGGAGTTCCGTCTTGCTGACAGCTCCAAGCTCGAAGTCGGCGACACCGTCAAGGCTGACATCTTCGCCGAGGGCGACAAGGTCGACGTCACCGGCACCAGCAAGGGCCACGGCTACGCAGGCGTTATCAAGCGCTTCGGCCAGGGCCGTACCCCCACCAGCCACGGCGGCGGTCCTGTTCACCGTCACGCGGGCTCCATGGGCTCCAGCACCGACCCCTCCCGTATCTTCCCGGGCAAGAAGCAGGCAGGCCACATGGGTGTCGAGCAGGTCACCGTTCAGAATCTTGACGTCGTCAAGGTCGACGCTGAACTGAATCTCATCGCCGTTCGCGGCGCCATCCCCGGCCCCAAGGGCAGCATCGTTTATATCAAGGATACCGTCAAGGTTCAGCCCGTCAAGAAGGGCGATGCCGGTCAGGTCACCCTCAACCCGCAGAAGCAGTCTGGTCGCGGCAATCCCCAGAAGGCTTCCGCCCGTACTCGCTAAGGAAAGGAGAGCAGCATAAATGCCTACTGCTAATGTTTTCAATATGGCAGGCGAGAAGATCGGTCAGATCGAGCTCTCCGAGGCCATCTTCGGCGTCGAGCCGAACAAGAGCGTTCTGCACGACGTGGTCAAGAATCACCTGGCCAACTGCCGTCAGGGCACCCAGAGCGCCCTCACCAAGGGTGAGGTCAGCTACACCACC
>JBGUQD010000013.1:0-17758 GCA_045130755.1 Candidatus Limivicinus sp.
CGGCTGACCCGCCCGTGCCGCCAGATATAGTAATCATGATAGGGATTGTTATGGGCTCTCCGGCTCTCTTTAAACCAGGGATGCTCGTCAGAGGTATGATTCACTACCAGATCCATAAATACCCGCAGCCCCATCCCATGGGCGCGGTCGAGCACTTCGCGGAAGGTCTCCAGGGTTCCGTAATCCCGGTGAATATTCATATAGTCGGAGATGTCATAGCCGAAATCCGCATTCGGAGAAGGGTAGATCGGGGAAAACCAGATCGCATCCACGCCAAGACTCTTGATATAATCCAGCTTCTTCAGGACTCCGAAAAGGTCACCGATGCCGTCGCCGTTCCCGTCACAGAAGCTGCGCGTCCAGATCTGGTAAACCGTCATTTCCTTGTACCACTGCGTTTTCGCCATTCGAACCACCACCTTCCATCCGACTTCTTTAATAGTGTATCACAAAACACATTGCTTCTGCAATGGACACTGAAGAAAAAAAGAAAAGAAATAAAAAAGGGATTGAGAGCACGGCCTAAACTGTGGTATCATCTTCAAGCTGAAAAGCTTTGGCCGTGCGGGTGTAGTTCAATGGTAGAACACCAGCCTTCCAAGCTGGATACGTGGGTTCGATTCCCATCACCCGCTCCAATCGCCCGCTCCGTCCTCAGTTTACGTCGCTACATGCGCCAATAGCTCAGCAGGATAGAGCAACTGCCTTCTAAGCAGTAGGTCGGGGGTTCGAATCCCTCTTGGCGTGCCATCGTCAGAACAAACTCGCTCCACTCCGTTTCCGCCGAAGGCGGCAAAAACTGCGTTCTGCTCCTTCGTTCTTTCTCCCAAAATCAAACCCGCTTCGCGGGGCTTTGATTTTGAACTAGCCGGGGTGCGTGAGTTTTGATATAGCCTCTCCGAGAGGAGAGCGCAGCAGGAAAACAACTTCAAGGCTTCGGCTTTGAGTTTTTGATAGGACGTGCGGTCTGCCGCACGGACAGATATGGTGGGATTAGCTCAGTTGGTAGAGCACCGGATTGTGGTTCCGGGTGTCGTGGGTTCGAGCCCCATATCCCACCCCACTGAAAACGAGCCGAGGCCGGCGGCGCCGGTCTCGGTTTGTGACTACATTGGGATGTAGTGTAATGGTAACACACCGGACTTTGACTCCGATATAGTGGGTTCGAGTCCCGCCATCCCAGCCACGCCCCAGTAGCTCAGGAGGTAGAGCACCTGCCTTTTAAGCAGGGTGTCCGGGGTTCGAGTCCCCGCTGGAGCACCAAAGCCCTTGAAAACGCTATGTTTTCAAGGGTTTTCCCTTTTCTATGATAAAAGATTGGACACCCTGCCTAAATCTCAATTTTGAAGAGAGGCAGGGTGTCTGATTTTATGAAAAGAAAGCCTATTGTGATGACCGCCGGGGCGGTATCTCTGAACGATGTTTTCCCCCGCTTTGTGTCCGCGAAAATCGCGGAGGGTGTCAGCAATAAGACAGCAAAGATGTATCAGCAGCATTTTCACAGCATTTCAAAGCACTTGGATGTTTCTGCCCTGCTTGGCGGCTTGACACAGGACGATATAAACAGTTTTGTCGTGTCTATGAGGAAAAGCGGGTTGGCCCATAATTCAATCAGCAGTTATGCCCGCGTCCTGCGAACGATGCTGTAATGGTGCCGGGGACAGGGATATACAAGCGCTTACGTTCCCCCGATAAAAGACAGAGAAACGGTAAAGGAAACATACAGCGACGGAGAATTGTCGGCACTCCTGCGAAAACCTGATAAGAACTGTGATTTCACAGAATATCGAAATTGGGCTAGAAAACTTCAAAGCTGAATTCATCGAATACCTCGACTACTACAATAACCGCAGGATCAAGTTAAACTAAAGGGCCTGACACCTGCTGAACACAGACACCAGACCCTTCAGGTCACTTAAAAAAATTCTCCTTGCGGTCTAATAGTCAGCATTCAGGAAAAAGAAAAAAATATCGTAACTCCTTGCAAAACGATGGTCTCTCCGCTATAATAGTTAGTGGTGTCTAACGAGCCTTGCTTGCCCATCGTACAGTGACCCGATCATGGACATCTGTGCGATGGGCTTTTACAATAAATGGAGGTTAGACGTCGCTAACAGAATGTTGGAGGCACACTCCCTTATAATGATTATTAGATGGCGAAAAGCCAAAAATCTTTTCGCCGCGCCGCTCTGCGGCGCAGCAAAACAGTAAGGCTGTTTTGCCAAATACTCATTGCAATGAGCATCGGGCGAATGATTTAAGAAATCAATCGAAACATCGATTGATTTCGCCATCCAATGATCATTATAGCGAGGGGAAAGGTTGAACCATGAGACTTCATAAATCCGGAGAGGACTATTTGGAAGCGATCTTGATTCTGGAACAAAAGCGAAGCTATGTGCGATCTTCGGATGTGGCGGAACAGATGAAAGTGACAAAGCCCAGCGTCACCAATGCGACCCGGTTTCTCAAGGAAGGTGGTTTCCTGACAATGGACGGGGACAAGCAGATTCATCTGACAGAGTTGGGGCGCGAGGTTGCAGCGTTAATCTATGAACGGCACTGTGTTCTGACAGATGGTCTGATTTATCTCGGCGTAGACCCGGAGACAGCCGAGCAGGACGCCTGCCGGATCGGGCATGATATCAGCCGCGAGACTTTTGAGAAGCTCAAAGCCAGTTGGGAGACGATCGCGAAGGGAGAGCGAAAGCCGTGAAAAAGAAAACCTGGGACCTGTACGCCCCGATCTATGAGAGAGCTATGCGCGCCGACCGGAAGGTCTACGCCTTTATGTACGAGCGGATCCCGACGGTCATCCACGGCAAAGAAGTGCTGGAGATCGCCACCGGGCCGGGCCTGCTGGCCAAGCACGTGGCAGGCGCCGCCAAACGTATGATCGCCACGGACTATTCCGACGGCATGATTCGGGAGGCGAAGAAAGGCGCAATTCCTGCAAATCTCAGGTTTGAGGTGGCAGATGCAACCTCCCTGCCCTACGCGGACGACAACTTCGACGCAGTGCTGATCGCCAACGCCCTGCATGTGATGCCGGAGCCGGAGAAGGCTCTGCGGGAGATCGACCGGGTGCTGCGGCCGGGCGGCATCCTGATCGCGCCGAACTTTGTGGAGCATCAGACCGGAATGGCAAGCCGGATCTGGTCGGGGGTCTTGAGGCTGGCAGGCGTGAGCTTTGAGCACCAGTGGACTTCACAGGAATATCTTGCCTGGCTGGAAGCGCATGGCTGGCGCGTCACTTTCAGCAAGGAAATGGCGGCGCGGATCACACTGATGTACGCCGAGTGCGGAAGAAAGGAAGATAAAGCATGAATGTGAGAGAACCCATATATGAGACCAAGATTTCAGACGCTCGCTGGTGGGCCTATGACATCCCGGGCAACGCGGGATGGATTGCCTATCTGGCCTGCCTGTTCCAAAGCCTGAAACGTGGGTTGAACACATTCAATATTGCGGCGCTGCTGCCCGGCGGCTTGATGCTGCTTGGCGTCGGGGAACTCATCAGCGAGCGCATCGCCGGGCTTGACCGGGTGCTGCCGAAACGCCGCCTGCTGCGGGGCTTCGGCGCACTGACCGCGGGCGGGATCGGCGGCATGATCGTCTCCGCCCATAGACTTGCGGCGCAGAAAGAAAAGAAGCATCCGGCGATCATGCTGATGGGCTCTTTGCTGTGCACTGTGTTTGCCGGTCTCTGCTGGCAGGGCTACAAGAAAAGATGAGCGGCAGTAAAGACGGAAAAGCCGCGGAGGAGCAGAAGCATGTCTTTGAAATATGAAGTGTTGAAGCGCCTGGTCAAGGCGTCCGGAATCAAGAAGCGCTGGGTTGGTCAGAGCACCGAGGAACTGCTGGAAAACCGCCGGAAGCAAAACGCCAAAAATCACATTCCGGAGCTAAAGGACGACGCCTTTACCATCAGCCGGATCGACGTCATGGGTTTCCCGGTACTGAAACTGGTCCATAAGCAGCCTGCGAATCATGCCAATCTGTTTCTGATCGGCGGCGGCATGATCAGCGCGCCGAGACCCGGTTCTATCAAAAAGGCCCTGCGCTTTGCCAAAGAGACGGGGCTCGATCTCTTTGTCCCGTACTACCCGCTCTGCACAGACTATCCCATCACCAAAGCCTATGAGATGATCCACGAGACCTATCGGGTAATGCTGCACCAGTATGCGGCTGGCCGGATCTCCGTTCTTGGCACCTCCTCCGGCGGGAATCTGGCACTGGGGATAGTGCCGTATATCAATGACAGACATGACGAGACGCCCATGCCATCCTACATCATGGCGATTTCTCCCGGTACCTGCGTGGACGGCGAGGAGGAGTGGCAGCGGATGCTGGAGCTGGACGAGAAAGATGTGGCCATCCCCGCCCAGTACATGAAGACGGCGATGGAGGTCATGCGCCACGGGGACGAGAGTGTGCCCGACTATATGCTCTGGCTGCAGCGGGCGGACTTTAGCGGCTGCCCGCCGGTCACGCTCATTTACGGAACTGATGAGACGCTTTACGCCTGCGCCCCGGCTATCGAGGCGGCGCTGCAGAAAAGCGGCGCTTCCTGCGAGTTAATCCTCGGCGAAGGCCTGTTCCACTGCTATCCGGTCTTCCCCATCGTGAAAGAGGGCAAGGATGGCTGGCAACAGATGGTGGACCGGATGATCCAATGGAGGGACGAGACATGAAAAGACAGGTTTTCCGGGTAGAGACCGACGGCTTTAACGGCGCATGGTATCCCTGCGCCGCGGAGAGCAACCGCGGGATCATCGCCATGCTGGGAGACAGCGCGGAGGACTATATGGCTTCATGCGGAGCCAAATGGCTGAACCGACAGGGGATCCATGTACTGGCCATGTCCCCAGCGAAAAAGGATTACGGGCACCACAATATCCCGCTGGAGCGCTTCGCCCGGGCCATCGCCTTTCTGAAAGCACAGGGCTGCAAAAAGCTTGGCGTGGTGGGCGCCTCCACCACCGGTATGATGGCGTTGCTGGCGGCGTCTTATTATCCGGAGCTCACGCTTACCGTCGCTATTTCACCGCCCGACTTTGTCATGGAGGGCTTCTATCAGGACGGCAGGGACGGCATGCACGAGCGCCCCGGAGACAACGAATCCACCGTCACCTGGCAGGGCAAGCCTCTGCCCTATCTGCCCTATGCCTACCGTCACCCCGAGTACTGGCAGCAGATCATGGCGGATTCAAAAGCAGGGGGCGACAAGATCGCCTCCCGGAAGATGTTTGACGAGTCGGAGCGCCGCCATCCCATTCAGGAGGAGGAGCGGATCCACGTCGAAAAGATCCGCGGAAAGCTCATTTTCATCGGCGCGGAGGACGACGTGCTGTGGGATACCTGCAAGTATATCCGCCGGATGGTGGAGCGGCTGGAGCGGCTTCCCCATGACAGCGTTTATGAAGTCTGGCTCTATGAGCACGGTACCCATTTTGCCTTTCCCGAATCCCTGCTCAAGAGCATGCTCCCGGTGGGCTCCGGGCTGCTGGTAACGTTCATGTTCAAAGCCGGGAAGGAGCATCCGAGAGAGTGCAGAGAGACGCGGCTCGATATTGACCGGCGCCTGAAAAAGGCGCTGGCGGAATGGTGAATGACAGGAGGATACCAAAATGGCGCTTCTCAGAAAATTCTTCAATCAGACCCGAAAGCCGGAGGGCTTTCTCGGCAGACTGATGCTCAGCGGTATGAACAGCGGACACGCAAAACTGGCGGACTGGGGGCTCGCGCATCTGCCTGAGTTCTCCGCGTCCGCGGCGGTGGATCTGGGCTGCGGCGGCGGCCGCAATGCGGGCGAGCTGCTCAAAAAGTACCCGGCGGCACACGTGACCGCCATCGACTACTCCCCTCTGTGTGTGGAAAAGGCAAAGGCATACAACCGGGACATGATCGCGGCGGGGCGCTGCAAGGTGCGGCAGGGAGACGTTTCAGACCTGCAGCTTCCTGAATCGGCCTTTGACTTGGCCACGGCCTTTGAAACCGTCTACTTCTGGCCCGGATTGGAAAAATGCTTTGCGCAGGCTTTAAGCGTGCTGAAGCCTGGCGGGTATTTTCTGATTTGCAACGAGTCCGACGGAGCCGACCCCACGAGCGCAAAATATGAAAAAATCATCGACGGCATGAAGAACTACACACCGCAGGAGATCGAAGCCGCTCTGAAGGCCGCAGGCTTCTCCCAGGTGGAGATCGACCATCATCCCAATAAGCCCTGGATCGCGGTGCTGGCGAGAAAGTAAGGGCGAGAGATGAAGCTGAGCGCGAAAGAATTCGACGCCATGCAAATGGGCTGGCGGAAATGGTACATCGAAAAGGTAGAGCTGAAGACCTTTGAGAAGTTCGGCCTTGACCTCTTCGGCGCGGATATTCTGGAGGTGGGCTGCGGGAACGGCTATGCGGCCTCCCTGATCACAGCGCGCGGCGTCAACCGTTACACGGGGCTGGACATCATGCCGGAGCAGCTGGAGATCGCGCGAAAGCGAAATCTTGCCAACGCGTGTTTCGTGTTGGGAAGCGCGGACGATCTGAGCGCGTTCCCGGATAAGAGCTTCGACGCGATCCTGGACTTCTGCATCCTCCACCATGTGGAGGGCTGGCGGACTTTCTTTGACGAGAGCCGCCGGGTGCTGAAGAGCGGCGGAAGTATCTATGCGGCCGATCTCTCGAAAACCTGCATCCACATCGTCGACGCGCTGCTACACTGGGATCATGCGGAGGAGGCGCTCTTTACCTTCAAGGAGTTCGAGGAAGAGGCGAATAAACGCGGCTTTGAAACCGTGCACAAAGCAAACGATCTGGGACTGGAAGGCTATTTTCGGTTTCGGAAGAAGGAGAACTGAGCATGGCAAGAAATGATTCGGATAACCAAAAAAAGTCCATGAGCGCTATGTTCCGCGGGCGGGCGATCTTCAAGCCTCTGAACACCGGGCGCATCGACGAGCATGTGGCCTGTGTACGCGAGTGGGTGGCAAATATTTTCTTTTACACGAAGAACGGCATCACCATCATGATCGACGCGGGCTACAACTACGCCCGGCTGCAGGAGAAAATGCGGTGGCTGGACATAGATCCCGCCACGATCGGGCACATCCTGATCACGCACCAGGACACCGACCACGTGGGCGCCCTGGAAGAGGACAGCGAGCTGCTGTTTCAAAACGCGACAGTCTACATCGGTGAGATCGAAAACCGCTATCTGACCGGCGAGACGCGGCGGAAGGTCATTCATGGCCTGTATAAGCTGCCGATGGTCAGGATGGACAACCGAAAGGTGCTGCTGCGTGACGGCGAGATTTTCCACATCAGTGACATCAAGATTGAGTGCATCCTGGTCCCCGGTCATACCTGGGGACACATGGTCTATCTGATCGACGACGAATACCTCTTTACCGGGGGCACAATCTGGTTCGGTGCCGACGGCGGCTACAGCTTCATCAGCACCCTGGCGGAGGACAACAAGCTGGCCCTCCGATCCCTGGAAAGGCTGGAACAGACCATTCGTGCTCGAAAGGGTCGCATCGTGGTGATCACCGGGCACACCGGCTGGACGGACGATCTGGACTTCGCCTTTGCCCACAGGGCAGAGATTTGCAAGCCCTTCACCAAGCGATATTCCGATTCGGAGGCCCCTTACGACGGCTACGAGGAGGCAGAGGACACGGAGAAAGGGGCACGGACCGTGCCGCTATCCAAAAAGAAAGGAGCGGGAGCGTAAACATGACACGAAAAGAGCAGATCCAAAACGCCTACCGGCTGACGGGAGGAAACGCTTCCTTTTACGACGGCATGATGACCTATTCCACGCTGCCCGGTAAAGCGATCTGCCGAATCGTGTGGAACATGGACGGGGAGAAAAACCTCCGCTATCTGGAACGCGCCCTCTCCGGCTTGCCGGAGGATTTTTCCGGAAAGCTGCTGGAGGTGCCGGTGGGAACCGGTGTGCTGACAATGCCGGTCTACCGGGAACTGCCCAGGGCGGAGATCACATGTCTCGATTATTCCCCCAATATGATGGCGGCGGCGCAGGAGCGCGCAAAAAAGGCCGGGATCGGAAATGTGCGCTTTGTGCAGGGAGACGTGGGCGCGCTGCCCTTCCCCGATGAGAGCTTTGACATCGTGCTCTCCCTCAACGGCTTTCACGCCTTCCCGGACAAGGAGGCAGCGTACCGGGAGACCTTCCGGGCGCTGAAGAAGGGCGGCACCTTCTGCGGCTGCTTTTATATCCGGGGCGGCTGTAAACGGACCGACTGGTTCATTCGGCATCTCTACCAGCCCAAGGGCTTTTTTACCCCGCCCTACGAGACGGAGACGAGCCTGCGTCAGCGGCTCTCCAAACTCTACCGCTCAGTCAACGTGACGAGCGTGGAAGGCATCGGCTGCTTTCGCTACATCAAATGAGCGTCATGTGGATTGCTTTGCAGCTGGTTATGTACTGCGCTCTGTTCACGCTGATGGTGAAGCTCGGTGTAGGGAACAGTGCTCTCAACGGCCTGTTTTTCTATCCGAAGCCCGTACAGGAAAAAGTGTATGCGCTCGGCCTGACGGGCCGGGAGATGGTCGGAAGAAAAAGGAAACGCTTCATGACCGCGTTTTTCGTGGTCATGGCTGCCTCGCTGCTCCTTATCATCCGCGTCTGGAACGGCGTGCGCGGCTTCCTGCCGGCGTACTGGCAGGCACTGCTTTTCCTGGAGGTTATGAACTGGTACGACGGAATCGTCATCGATCGGCTATGGGTCGGACACAGCCGCTTCTGGGTGATCCCGGAGGCCGAGGAGATTCCCTTCGTGCAAACCTGGCCGCAGGTCCTGAAGAAGCGCGGGATCCTGACGGCTGTCTGGATCGCAGGCGCGGCGCTGATTGCCGGGTTCATTACGGTCCTGCCTTGAACAGGCGGGAAAAGCAAAATTGGGAAGGAGAAGCAAAATGAAAAAACCGGATTATAAAAACTGGGTGCCCAAAAGCATGGTGATCGGTCTTGGCGCGGCGACGGCCGCTTCCGCGAGCCTCTCTGTACTTTTTGGCTCGACAGAATCAATACTGAAAGGCAGGCCGCGGCAGATCGCTGCAGCCGCTTTTGGCGCAGCAACGCCGGTGCTGCTGTTTTACACGGGCTGGATGGGGGCCCTGCACAGAACTTTTGACTACAACGGAAAGCGCAAGTTGGCGAAGACCATCATCGACGGGACGGCGGACTTCGTGACGCTTCCCGATGGCAGTACGGGGCTGGACGTAGGCTGCGGCAGCGGGGCACTGACCATCGCCTGCGCCAAGCGAAACCCCTGGGCGAAGATGGTTGGCTGCGATATCTGGAGCGGCGCGTACAAAGCGGTTTTCACGAAGAAGCGCTGCGAGGAAAACGCCGCTGCTGAAGGCTTGAGCAACGTGCGTTTTGAAGAAGGCAATGCGGTCCATCTGCCTTTTGCGGATGAGAGCTTTGACGCCGTGACCAGCAACTATGTGTACCACAATATCGCCGGGCAGAACAAGCAGGCGCTGCTGCTGGAGACGCTGCGGGTGCTGAAAAAGGGCGGCACCTTTGCCATCCACGACCTGATGAGCAAAGCCCGCTACGGCGACATGGACGCCTTTGTGCGGAAGCTCAAGGGCGATGGCTATGAGGACGTGCGCCTGATCGACACCACGGACGGCCGCTTTATGGGCCGGAAGGAAGCGGCCTTCCTTGGTCTCGGCGGCTCCACACTTTTGGTGGGCAGGAAGTAAGAGGCCATGAAATATCATATTGAAAAGAATTCCATACAGGAGACTCTTATCATCCCGCTATTCGGGCGGCTCATCTGCTCCGAGCATTACCCGGAGCTGTTCTCCGACCCGTCGGCGGCGCGCGTCTGCGCCATGCTGGACTACGACTTCTCCGAAAAGCGGAAACTCATGGAGTCCCAGGCGGGGCTCTTCGGCGCGCTGGAGGTGGCCCAGCGGCAGTACGACCTCATGTGGGAGGTGCGCGATTACCTCAAGGCCCACCCCAAAGCAGCGGTGGTCAACCTGGGTTGCGGACTGGACGACACCTTTTCCCAGGTGGATAACGGCGAGTGCCGGGGCTGCAACCTCGACATGCCGGACGTGATCGCCGTAAGAGACGAGTTGCTGCCCGCGGGCGAGCGGGAAGAAAACATCGGCTGCGACCTGAACGACCACAGCTGGATGAATCGGATCGACGCGAGCGGCGGCGCGGTGTTCTTCGCCTCCGGGGTGTTCTACTACTTTGAGACAGAGGCGGTCAAAGCGCTGTTTCGGGCGATGGCCGCGCGCTTCCCCGGCGCGGTGCTGGCCTTTGACTGCTGCAACCGCCGCGGCGCACGGATGATGACCAAAACCTGGCTCAAGGGCGCCGGAATCCGGGACGTGAACGCGCTGTTCTCCCTGGATGACCCGAGCACCCTGAAGGACTGGAGCAAGGACTTCGCCGCCGTTTCGACAAGTAGCTATATGCGCGGTTACCGGGATATCTACCCCAGGGTAAACGCTTTCCACAAGCTGATGATCCGCTTCTGCGACAGCCTGGTCAAGATGGTGATCGTAAAGATCGCGTTTGGAGAGGAAAAAGCATGAAGTACATCGGAATGCCGCTGGGCATGTGGCTGCTGTATCGGAAGTCGTTCCGGGAGCATCTGGTTTCCGTGCTGGGGTGTACGGAACAGGAGGCAAGGGAGATCACCGAAAAGGCGAAGCCCAAATACCGGGAGATCATCGAAAAGCTCCCGGAATTTGAAAAGGGCGACCGCTTCGAAATGAATATCGTGAACTGCGCTATGCTCTGCGCCTTTTTGCTGAGCATGGAGGATCGGCCGAACGTGGAGAAGCTGACCGCGTTTTACGCCCGCGCCATGATGACCGCGCCCACCCGGTGGTTCTGCCGGATGAGCGGGAAGCGCAAATTCACGGACGCGGATCTTCAGGGCATGCGGGATACCGCCGCGCTGCAGGCCGCCGACCGCAACCCCTATTCCTGGAACATGGACTATCTGCCCTATCCGGACGGCAGCGGCTATGAGGCCCGCTTCACCAAATGCGGCATCTGTACGCTGATGAAGGAGCTGGGACTTTTTGAACTGACCCCCGCCATGTGCCATCTGGACTACACCATGAGCGAGGCGGGCGGCGCATCGGAATTTGTCCGGGAATACACGCTCGCCTCCGGCGGGCCGTACTGCGACTGCGGATATAAGAAAAAGTAAAAAAACCCGGCGAAAGCCGGGCAAACATAGGAGGATAAAGATATGACTACTACCGGAAAGATCGCACTGTTTGTAGGCGGCACGCTGTTTGGCTCCGCCGGCCTGAAAATTCTTGGCAGCAAGGAAGCACGCAAGGTCTATACCCACGCCACGGCCGCCGTGCTGCGCTGCAAGGATCAGGTGATGCGCGATGCGGAGGCCGTACAGGAGGGCTGCTCGGACATCCTGGCCGACGCCAAGGCCATCAACGAGGCGAGAGCCGCCGAGGATGCCAAGTACATCGAAGACGCTGCGAAAGCATGAGATTTCAGATTCTGCACGAGAGCCGGGGCCGCGTCCGTCTGCGGGCGGTGCAGCGCACCATGAGCATGCGTGATGCCGACCTGCTGGAGGCCTGGATCCTGGCCTTGCCCGGCGTCGACCAGGTGACGGTGCACGAGCGTATCTGCAGCGTGACCATCCTCTTTTCCGGGGAGCGGGACGCGCTGTACAGCGCCCTTGCCCGCTTTTCCTATGCGGAGGCGGGGGAGGAGGCGCATGTGCTCAGCCCCCATAGCCGCGAGATTAACCGGGAGTACAAGGAAAAGCTGGTTTTTCAGGTGCTGCGGCACTATGGGAAAAAGCTGTTTTTCCCCGCCCCGCTGCGCCAGATCATCAATACCGTCAGCGCCGTGCCCCGCCTGTGGCTTGCCGCGAAGACGCTTCTGCGGGGCAAGCTGACCGTGGAGGTGCTGGACGGCGTGGCCATCGGCGCCTCGCTTCTGACCGGGGACTTCTCCACCGCGGGCTCCGTGCGCTTTCTGCTCTCCCTGGGCGAGACGCTGGACGATTGGACGCACAAAAAATCCGTGGACGATCTGGCCAGGAGCATGTCCCTGCAGGTGGACAAGGTCTGGCTTTTCACGGAGGACGGCGCACAGGTACTGGTCCCGCTCTCTCAGGTGCAGGCCGGAGACCGGATCGTCGTCCACACCGGCCATGTTCTGCCGCTGGACGGGATCCTGGAGCAGGGGGACGTGATGCTCAATCAGGCGTCTCTTACGGGGGAATCCGTCCCCGTGGCCAAGCGGCCGGGCGCTGCCGTCTACGCGGGCAGCGTGGTAGAGGAGGGCAGCTGCGTCCTGCGCGTGACCCACTCCGCGGGCGAAAACCGCTATGACCGCATCGTGCGCATGATCGAGGAATCCGAGCGCCTGAAATCCGGCACCGAGGACCGGGCTTATCGCCTGGCGGACAAGCTGGTGCCCTGGTGCCTGGGCGGAAGCGCCCTGACCTGGCTGCTGACCGGCAACACCACGCGGGCCGTCTCGGTGCTGATGGTGGACTTCTCCTGCGCGCTGAAGCTCTCCATGCCGCTGAGCGTCCTGTCCGCCATGCGGGAGGCGGGCCGCCACAAGATCACCGTCAAGGGCGGCAAGTACATGGAGCTTTTGAGCAAAACGGACACGGTGATCTTTGACAAGACCGGCACCCTCACCAATGCCTGCCCCACTGTGCGTAAGGTCGTGCCCTTCCGGGGCCTGGATGAAAAGGAAATGCTGCGCGTGGCTGCCTGCCTGGAGGAGCACTTCCCCCACTCTGTGGCAAACGCCGTGGTGCGAGCTGCGCAGGAGCGGGGGCTGGATCACCGGGAGATGCACAGCGAGGTGGAATATGTGGTGGCCCACGGCATCGCCTCCCGCATCGGCGACGAGCGGGCCGTCATCGGCAGCCGCCATTTTGTCTTTGAGGACGAGAGCGTTTCCATCCTGCCGGAGGATCAGCCCCGGTTTGATGCCTTGGAACCGGACTGCTCCTGGCTGTATCTGGCTATCGGCGGGGTGCTGGCCGCAGCCATCGGCATCCATGATCCGCTGCGCCCGGAGGCGAAGGAGATCGTGAGCCTTCTCCACGAGGCCGGGATCCAAAAGGTCGTCATGCTCACCGGGGACAACCGCGGTACGGCGGCCGCCATTGCGGAGGAGCTGAACATTGACGCCTGGCGCGCCGAGGTGCTGCCGGAGGACAAGGCGGCCTTTATCCGCGCCGAACAGGAGGCGGGCCGCAAGGTCGTCATGATCGGCGACGGCATCAACGACGCGCCCGCCCTGTCGTTGGCAGACGTGGGCGTTGCCATCGGCAGCGGGGCCAGCATCGCCCGGGAGGTGGCGGATATCACCATCGCTGCGGAGGATCTGCGGGAGCTGGTGCTGCTGCGGGAGCTCTCCCAAAAGCTCATGGGACGCATCGACCGGAATTACCGCTTTGTCATGGGCTTCAACGGCGCGCTGATCGCACTGGGTGCTTTCGGCGTGCTGCCGCCTGCCGCCTCGGCCCTGCTGCACAACAGCTCGACTTTGCTTCTGAGCATGGACTGCATGACGCCGCTGCTGCCGGAGGGAGGAGTAACATGAAATACGGAATCCTGGGCAGTTTTATCAAGCTCGCCTTTGCCAAAACAGCCTTTGCTTATATGGAAGAAGCGATCCCGGGACTGGATATGGTCTCATACAAAAAGCGAGTGCTGCGGGAGTACCGGGCCATCGTGGAGCGGACGCCGGGCATCGGGAGCATGAAGGACAACATGTTCGTGATGACCATGTACTGCGGGGCCTTCGCCATCGCGCTCTGCAAAGAGGCTGAGGGCCAGATGAACGAGGAGACGCTGAAAGGTCTGGTCCGCGCGCTGGCCTACTGCCCCCTGATGGTGAAGGCCAAGCAGGGCAAGAGCGCCTTTACGGAAAAAGAAATCGCAAACCGCACCCGGCAGGCTCAGTGGTCGCGGGAGCATATCGAGGAATACCCGATGAACTGGTTTTACTACTTTAAAACCGTGCCGGGAAAGGAAGAATACTACATCACCCACAAACAGTGCGGCATCTGCAAGCTCACGAAGCAGGAGCACTGCGAGGGCCTCACGAAGCATCTGTGCATGATGGATTACTACACCTTTGAGATGCAGGGCGCCGTGCTGGACCGGACGAAGACTCTGGGCTGGGGCGACGACGAGTGCAACTTCCATCTGATGAGCCGGGCCAGAGCCGAGGAACTGGGCTTCGTGCCGGGCCCAGACGCGAAATAAACGCATTATCTACGCACAAGAGCGTTCTCGCTCGGCACGAGACCGACGCCGGAGATGGCTGGGAACGCAGCAAGAGGTTCTGACGGGAAGCGGCAAAGAGAGGGACATACGTGAAAACCTTCGACTGGAGGCGGGAATATGAACAGAGAAAAAGCGGAGAGTTTGTCATTTTGTCCATCATGAATCTGATCGACCGCATTTTGATCGACGAGTATTGGGTCGGTCATACCAAGGCCTGGGTCATCCCGGGCACGGAGGACTTAAGGCCGTATATCACGGCGAAGGACAAGCAGCGGAAATGGATCATGGGAACCGTGGGCATGGCGCTCATCGCCGCCGTTCTCTCCGGGATCATGGCCCTGATCCTGAAATGAGGAGGATAGTACGATGCAATTTGTTGAAATGGGCAATCCGTCCGGAAAGACCTTGATGCTGCTGCCGGGAACGGCCTGCGACTATCAGACGAACTTCGCTGCGGTACTGGACCGTCTGGGCGAGAAGTATCACCTGATCTGCGTCAACTACGACGGCTTTGATGGCAGCGGGGCGATCTTTCCGGACATGATCACGGTCACGGAGAAGATAGAGAAATATGTGATCGACCACTATGGCGGACGCCTGGACGGGGCGATCGGTTCCTCTCTGGGCAGCAGCTTCGTGGGCCAGCTGATCCAGCGGGAGAACATCCACATCGACCACGGGATCTTCGGAAGCCCGGATCTGGACCAAAGCGGGAAGCTCAGCGCCTGGCTGCAGTCGAAGCTGGTAGTCCCGCTGCTGACCAGCTTTACCAAGAGCGAAAAGAAGATGGCCAAAACCAGAGAAAAGCTCAAGAGCTTCTTTGAAATGAACGACGAGACGGCGGACCGCTTCATGAGCTGCTTTGCCAAATTCAGCCCGGAGTCCATCAAAAACGAGTATTATACGGATCTGCTCACCTGGCTTAAAGACGATATCCACGTGGAGGGCACCAAGGTCCATTTCATCTACGCAAATAAAATGGGCGAAAAGTACCTGAAGCGTTATATAAAGTATTTCCGTGATCCGGAGATCCGGGAATTCGACATGCAGCATGAGCAATGGCTTTTCGGCGGGGAGCAATATACCGTGCCTGTACTGAAGGCGGTTGTCGAGTTTATGGAGCTCGAAGCCCACGAAGGGCGAACGGAAAGAGCATACGAAGGATAACGGATATGAAAAGGAAAGGGAAACCGGAACAACGCGTTTCCATAGGCGGCCTGACTCAATCAGCGAGATTCGGAATAAGATGGACAGACGGCAGACGTGAGAACGTCTGCCGTCGGCTTTCCCGCAGAGGGGGCAAGGAAAAACAAAAAGCTCTTGACAAGTTAGCGCCCGCTAACTATAATAAAAGGCGGTTAGAGACGACTAACTCAAACAATCCGACAGCAAAGGAGATGACTGTATGAGTGTTGTGATTCTCGGCGGAAACGAGTGTATGGAACGCAACTACAAGGCGCTGTGTCGTGATTACAAGCATGACGCCAAGGTGCTCATCAAGCCCGTGGGCGGCGTCAGGAAGAAGCTCGGCAGTCCGGACCTGGTGATCCTCTTCACCAGCTGCATGTCTCACAAAATGTTGCAGGGCGCCATGAGCGAGCTGAGAGGCCAGGACTGCTACATCGAACACTGCTCCACCAGTTCGGTCTCCGCGCTGCGCAAGGTGTTGGAGAAGTATGCCTGATGTCGGACGAGACCGTGGTACGCCAGTGCGCGCCGACGCTGGCCGGGATCAAAAGCGGTAACCTCTTCCCCTGCGCCTATGACAGCAGAGAAGAGCTGGAGGAGGAGATCCGCGCCTTCAACCGCAGCTATGTGCGCCGCGGGCTGTGCCTGCTGCCGCTGCGCTTCGGAGAAAAGCGGGCGCTGCTGTATCTGTTCCGTCCGGAAGGGCTGAAAAAGGATCTGCAGAACAGCCTGGCACAGAGCCTGCTGTGCAGGGCGGGTTATCCCACGGAGGGCTGCAGCGCCTGTGTCAGCTGCCTGGTCAAGCGCTTCCGCGAGAGCGAGGACTTTCCCCATGAGATCGGTCTGTTCCTCGGCTACCCGCCGGAGGACGTGCAGGGCTTCATCGAAAACCACGCTGCCAACTACAAGCGCATCGGCATGTGGAAGGTATACGGCGACGAGGAAAAGGCACAGCGCCTGTTTGAGCGCTTCCAGCGCTGCACCGACAGCTACTGCCGCTGCCTGCGGCAGGGGATGGGACTGGACCAGCTTGCCGTGGCCATCTGATCGTTTATTTTTTAGAAAGGAACATACAAGCATGAAAAAAACCGCAGTTGTCTATTGGAGTGGTACCGGCAACACCGCCGCCATGGCGGACGCCGTGCTGGCCGGGATGCGTGAGGCTGGAGCCGACGCCGTGCTGTTGGAGTGCAGCCAGGCTGCCGCCGCCGATCTGACCGCCTATGACGCCATCGCCTTCGGCTGCCCCGCCATGGGGGATGAATCCCTGGAAGACGGCGACTTTGAGCCCATGTTCGACGATGTCAAGAAGAAGCTGGCCTCCAAGGCTGTCGCGCTCTTCGGCTCCTACGGCTGGGGCGACGGGGAGTGGATGCGCAAATGGGAAGCCGACTGCGAGGCCGCCGGCATCGAACTTGCCTGCGAAAGCGTGATTTGCGTCGGCGAGCCCGACGGGGACGCCGTTGCGGCCTGCAATGCCCTGGGCAAGGCGCTGGCCTGAGGGAAGAGATATGGACGCCGCAGTGGAGCGCATCAGGCGCAAACTCCTGAGTGAGCTGCTGCCGCTTGCTTTGGTTCTGCTGGCGGCAGCCCTGAGATAAAAAGCAGAGATTCCGGAAAGCTTTCCAAATCTCCGCTTTCAAACCGGTTTTTCAACCGCTTGATGGAAAAAATAGGACAAAAGCCAAAAGCGCTGTGAAATTTCCCGATTTCCGCAGCGCTTTCTCTTTGCGAGTTAGCGCCTGCAAACTATAATGGAGCAGAACTGAAACAATTAAGGGGCCACAGAAAATGAAGCAATATGAAGCAAAGCAGCTTGTGGCGATCAGCCGCTATCAGAACTATTTTCCGAGCCTTCCGGGCGAGATCCGGGAGGATATCTACGCCCGCATGCGGGAGCTCATCGAAGAAGAAAAGGCCTACTGCGACAAGGGAAACTATAAGCACATGGCGCAGATCCTCACCTCCATCGCCTTGTACGAGGTGCTGAAGAGGCACGGCCGCAGCGAGGAAGATGCCTATCGGATCGTCTCGGAGGAGATGTGGAAGTTCCTCGATCCCTCCGGCATGCAGAAGCTGGCGAAGAAGCGTTTCTTCCTACCGCTGATGAAAAAGATCGCCCCCTTTGGTTTCAAGAAGGGCTCCGGCACCGGCTGGCGCTACACCTGGCATGAGGATGATCCAAAAAACGAATCTTGCTAATGTAATTGTCAAGTATAAAATAAAGAAATACCGGCTCCAACTATCTGAAAAAAGGCGCAAAAACCGAACCCACAGC
>JBGUQD010000014.1:0-8896 GCA_045130755.1 Candidatus Limivicinus sp.
TAATCTCTGTAAGGGAAAACAATCACCGCTGCACAGCAATTCCATATACCGAAACAAACAGACGGTGTTAGAAGCTGTGCTCCAACGCCGTCAATTTAGGTTTGATTATCCTGCTTTTTATCGTGTTTTTGCTCAGTTTGTTGATTTGCCTAACGGCAATTATGGGTCCGAAGCCTTCTGCCTGTTGCTTTAAGCGAGCTTTGTGCGGAGCTGTTTTGCACCAAAAGGTGTCTGCGGTATCTTACCGGCCATAGATTAGTATTCCCGCGGCGGCAGATATACCGATCAGCGCGATGGGCGAGATGCCGTTTTTCAGGATCTTTCTCGATCCGAAGTAGATGGCCGCGAGCGCCGCGGTCATGATAACAGCGGCTGTATCGGGGGAAAGAGCGGTAACGCTGCCAAGGCAGTTGTGCAGGATCATATACACGCCTGTGGCAAGAATGATGCCGATCATACAGGGCTTCAATCCGCGGAGAACGGCCTGCACATACGAGTTCTTCAGCAACTTTTTCAAAAGGACCATAATGAGCAGGATTATGATAAAGGACGGCATAACGACTGCCGTCGTCGCAATCAGCGCGCCCGGGAAACCGGCCTGCGAACTGCCGACATAGGTCGCCAGATTCACCATGATCGGCCCGGGCGTGCTCTCGCTGACCGCGATCATATAGGTCAGCATCTCGTCATTGAGCCAGCCGTAGGACAGAACAACATCCCGGATCAGGGGAATCGCTCCATAAGCGCCGCCGAAGGCAAACAACCCGACTTTCAGAAAGCCGATCAGCAGATCCAGACAGATCATTTCCCGGCCGCCTCCTTCCCGCCTTGCTGCTTCACCAGAAACAACGACAAACTGACAAGAGCGGCGATCAGCATCAATGTGATGGAAGAGATATGCAGCGAGAACATGTCGATCAGCAGCATGGCCGCAAAGGCGCAGAGCATAATGGCTCTGGGCTGCGGCTTTTTCTGCATTTTGCGGATCATCTTGATCCCGGCGTCCAGGATCAGGATGCCGACAGCCACCTTGATCCCCATGAAAGCGTGCGCGATCCACGGGATCTCCAGAAAATTGTCCAGAAACATGGAGATCAGAAAAATGATGCAAAACGAGGGAAGCACCATCCCGACTGTCGCAGCGGCTGCGCCGGACAAACCCTTTTGTTTATAGCCGACGTAGGTGGCGCAGTTGATTGCGATCGGGCCGGGGGTCGATTCCGCGATGACCGTCACGTTCATCATCTCATCATGCGTGATCCAGCGCTTCTTTTCCACGCAGATATCTTCAATAAGCGCGATCATGGCATACCCGCCGCCGAAGGTGAAAAGCCCGATCTTGGCGAAGTTCAAAAATAGATCAAGCAGAAACATCGCACCACCTTATCAGCTTCCGTGATGCCGGCGGCAGCCCTCGTCTCCCTCCTGGTGACCGCAGTCGAGGCCTTCTCCATGATGGTGCCCGCATTCGTGGCCCTCGCCGTGTTGGTGGCCGCAGTTATGGCCTTCGCTGTGATGTCCACACTCATGGCCTTCCCCGTGATGATGGTCGTGGTGGTCGCACCTGGCGTTGGGATCATACGCGAGCCTGCCTTCGGCCAGCGCCTGGACCGCCGCGTCCGCGGAGCCGTTCACGCCGCCGTAGAGCTTGATCCCGGCCTCAGCCAGCGCATTCTGTGCGCCCATGCCTATGCCGCCGCAGATCAGCGCGTCTGCCTGCGCGGCTTTCAGAAAACCGGCCAGCGCGCCGTGTCCGCTGCCGTTTGTGGGTACAATCTGCTCCGCGACGATCTTACCGCTCTCCACGTCGTAGAGCTTGAACTGCTCCGTGTGGCCGAAATGCTGGAAGATCTCTCCGTTTTCGTAAGTTACTGCAATTCTCATAGTATCTGATCCTTTCTGCATGATGTTTTCTGCTCCCTGATCGTTGAGGCGGTAATTCCCGCCGCGGATCAGGAGCCGTTTGCCGTCTACCAGGGCCTCCGCCATTTTGCGGCGGGCGTTCTCGTAGATGGCTGTGACCGTGGTGCGCGCAACACCCATGCGCTCAGCACACTGCTCCTGCGTCAGTCCCTCGTAATCAAGAAGCCGGATCGTCTCGAACTCATCCAGGCTCATCACGATCGGTTCCTTGTCGGATGCTTCCTCGGGTGAGAATTCCCAATGATCCGGATAGCCGCCGATCCAGCGGCAGCGCTGTTTTCTGGGCATAGGCGCAGCTCCTTTCTGACTTATGTCAAGAATGAGTATAGCAGCATTTTAGACATATGTCAAGAATTGCTCTGTTTTTGCTTTTCGATACGCGAGATAATACGTCAGATAGCCGATCAGGCTCATCATGGTGAGCACGTACAGCTCGGAGACTGCCGAGGCGATCACATAGGATTTGTCGTCGAAGACGTTCAGCACCGCGAAGGCTCCCGAGACAAGGGAAAAGACCAGAAAGCCGACGAGCAGGAGCGTGCCGTATCGGAACGCGCGCTGGTTGTCGAGAATGAACTGCTCCCGGTCGTCTGCGGTAAGCGGGGTAAGTGCGATGTTTGCCATATTGATTTCCTCCTTCAACGAAAAGCCCGGCAACAAAAGGCCTGATCGCTCAAGCCAAATGTTCCGAGCTCACTCGACATCTTATCCGACAGGCGGCCTGCAAAGCTTTCCTGAAACTCTGCGATCCCCTACGCTACGGCGTACTGTCCTCCGATGACCGGTATTCAAGATGTGTGCATTCTATCACGCGCAGCCGACGCATGGAAGTCCTTTGGGAAAACTTTACTGTCTGTTCACAGTCATCCTCGTCCGGCCGGTACGGAGAATCGTTCGCCGCGCCGGGGAATTCTCATCCTTATTTGGCGTTTGAGAGCTGAACCAGCTCTTTGCCCATCTGACGGGCTCTTTTCAGAACCAGCGGGAACCGCTTTTCGTGATGGGCCTTCTTGTGTTCGGCGTTGAAACTCGCCATGTTGAACTTGCTGTAGTCCTTGACCTGCAGCGTGTCAAAGCTGCACAGCGTTTCCACCCTTCCGTTGAGGCTGCGGAAGGCGTTTGCCTGTTCAGCCAGCTTTTTGCGGTACTGAAGCTGATAGTAGGCCTGCGGCGCGTTCATCTGTCATAAATAACGAGAAAAGCGCCGGGACACCCCGGCGCTTTTCCTGTTGCTGCAAAGATGCAGAACGATTCCAGGCGGTTCACTTCCGTTAGGCAGGAAACTTTTGATTCAGTCTTCTATTGTCCTGAACAGGTTCTGTTTACACTTCACGCTGTATTGCAGCGTATAGGAAGCTGCGCCTGCGTCCAGTGCCGATTGTATATCGGCGATCTCCTTTGTTACGTCTTCAAGGTTTCTGTACCACGCAAGGAACATGTTTGCTCCCCCCTCTTGAACGCATCGGTATGCATTCCCTGCTCTTTCAGCGCGCGGAGCTTGACCTTGTCCAACGCTTGCCTGTACTTCTTCAGATCCGCCGTTGGGAACGGCTTTCCGTGCGCGGGGTATAGAAGGCGCGGAGAGCGTTTCAGTATTCTCTCCCACGAGCGCTTGAACTGCGGCAGATCTTCGATCCAGATGGTGGTGCGTCTGCAGCTGGGGAAGCCGTTCATGGCCGCGTCCCCGCAGAAGAGAAGGTCCCCGACAAGCAGCGCGATATGACCCGCCGTATGGCCCGGCGTTTCCAGCACCTCATAGGGGAAGTCGAGATTCCGGAAGCGCTCGGAGTCGATCGGGATCAGTCTGCCCAGATACTCCTCCCGGATGGGCGGATAGCGGTGCTCGCCGTGGCCGAAGAGCGCCAGGACCTGACAGAACAGCCATGCGAGCAGCGATGAGCAGCCGCCCTCGAAGGAATTCTGCCCCCGCTTCAAGCCCTCGACGGCTCCGGGGTGGAGGATCACATCCGCGCCTGTGGCCGCAAGCACTTCATTCAGAAACCCGGCGTGGTCGTCATGGGCGTGGGTTAGAAAGACGTACCGGATCTCTTCCGGGCGGACGCTGTTCTTCTCCAGCATCTTTTGAAAATGCGCAAAGCCGCCCGCATAACCGGTGTCGATCAGGATCCATCCGGCCTCAGAGGGGATCAGATAATTGTTCACCACGCGCGTGCCGAGATTGATGATCGTCATGGGTACCTCCGTGTCAGGTCACTTCAAAACCGGATTGACGTACCGCCCGCGGGACGCCGTCTTTTTCCCGTACTGGATCGCGGAGACCGGGCAGCGGTTGATGCAGCCGCAGCATTTGAGGCATTTGCTTTTCGTCCAGGCCGGGCGGCCTTCGACCATTTCGATCGCCCCGGACGGGCAGATCACGGCGCATTTTCCGCAGCCGATGCACTTCGCGTCGGCATGAAACGCTGTCGTGCTCATGCAGGCGTGATAGGCGGCCAGGCCAATTTTGCCGGCGATGGGGCTTCCCTTGATGGCGTTGCCCTCGCGCCTGTCGACGGCCTGCTTGATGGACGCAAGCTCTTTTGTCGCCGCTTCCAGCTGCTTTTCCATTTTCTCCGGGGTGTCGATGTCGTAGAAGATCAGCGCGCCGTCCGGCACGACCGGCGCGTCGACCCGCTGCAGCTCCAGGCCGCGCTTTTTCAGCTCGCTCTTCAAAAAGCCGCCCGCCGCGCCGATGCTCGCCCCGCAGGGGATGACCGCGTAGACAAAGCCCGCGTTCTCCACGGTCAGGTTGCGGACAAGCTCCAGCACCGGATCGCTCACCGTGTAGAAATAAACGGGGAACACAAAGCCGAGCGGCTCGTTATTCTTCAGTGTGTAGTGAAATGACTTGCTGCGCACAGCCTCGATCATCGAGATCACTTCTTCGCCCTCATGGGCAAGCGTCCGGGCTGCAAACAGGGAGTTTCCGGTTCCGGTGAAATAAAAAATCATGGATCAGTTCAACCTTTCTTTATGCTTCTTCTTGCGGCGGGCTCCACACGAAAAGCCCCTCCGCGGCGGCCAGCGTCCTGACCTTGTCCAGCAGCGCCTCACCCGGATCATATACCGTCAGATACGTGTCGTTATGGTCGTAATCGATCATCGCGTTCTGCTCGGCGAACACCGCCCGGAGGAACTCGTTTCCGGTTAGCCCGGCCAGACGCTCCGCGAAGGTCTCCGGGTCGGGATTCGTCTCCCAGGACGCGCAGGAGTCGAAGGACACCGCCATGTCAACATAGCAGTTCAGCCGCAGAAGGATCTCGGCGTATTTGCAGCGCAGGGGGACGATCCTCTCCGTCTGCAGGAAGTAGCGTTCCACGGCAAAGTACTGTCCTGCGGCATCTGTCGGTACCTGCTCGGGCAGGATATCCACGATCCAATACGGGCCTTCCAGCAGAGCGCCCATCATCTCGTCGAATCTGCGCGGGTCCGCGTCTTCGGTTGAGGTCTCCGACTGCTCTTCGATGGTGCGGATATCGGACTTGAACAGGATCACGTCGTCCAGCTGAAGGCTTTCTTCTTCCCGGCCAAACTCGTGGAGGCCCCAGCCGGAGGGCAAGACCTCCGCGATTCCCGTAAACACGGCCCCGTCCCCGGTCGTGATCCGAACCTGTTTGTTTTGATAGCGATACAGGCTGCTCATGCTCTCTCTTCCTTCTTACCCGCAATACTTATTGCCTCGGTCTCCCACTTGGTATTCTGACATGATTATACCCTGTTATGTCCTTCGCTTCAATAGGACATAACAGGGTATAAGGTGTTTCTCTTCTGTCTTTCAAAAGCTGTGCGCCGTGAGCCATCCCACGGCCTTTTCGACCAGCTCGGTGACGTCCGTGCCGTCGGCCGTGATGACGGTCTGCTTCTCCAGGCCCTTGCGGAAATCGATGTGCTCGGCCTCTGCAATGGCATTTTTCAGATAGTTGTTGTCGTCCGAAAAACCGGGGTTCGGCTGGATCTGGCAGATGCTCCAGGCCTGCAGGATCGCGCTGACGGGAACGCCGTGATACGCGAGCCCCTTGTACCCGTCGATCTCGCTCTGCTTGATGGGCGCGCTTTCGCGATAAAGACTCATGGCCTCCGCAAGCGCCTTCTTCTCCTCGTCGGTCAGAGGCTTTGCGCTGTTCGCGGTCTTTGTATTGTCGAGAACCTGCTCCAGCGTGCTCATACCGGAGAGGACGGCGATGACGTCCTCCTTCTCCAGGCAGAAACGCACGGCCCATGACGCGATGCTCCAGTCGGGGTGAACGGCCTTCAGCACAGCTTCCGCGTTCTCCGGCAGTCTGGCAAGCCCGCCGCCCTTGACAGCCTCCATGATGACGACCTTCCGTCCGTGCCTGCGGATCACCTCATAGCAGGGACCAGCCTGCACCAGCTCGCTGTCCCAGTCGATGGGATTGAGCGCGATCTGGACAAACTCGATCTCCGGATGCTCCGTCAGCACGCGATCCAGCAGCTTGGCAGAGGAATGGAAGGAGATGCCCAGATGACGGATCTTTCCGTCTTCCTTCCACTTCTTTGCATGGTCGAACAGGTGCGTCGTCTTAACAACACCGCCCTTGCCGTCATAATCGTCGTAGTAGACGTTCTGAATGTTGTGGAGCAGATAGTAATCGATGTAGTCCACGCCCAGATTGTCCAGCTGACGCTGGAAAGTCTCTTCGATCTTCTCTTCCGGGATCAGCATAAAGGTCGGGAACTTTGTCGCGACCGTAAAGCTCTCTCTCGGATGCCGCTCCACCAGCGCCTTCCGGGTCGCTTCCTCGCTCTTTCCGTTGTGATAGACATAGCTGGTGTCGAAGTAGGTGTACCCGGCGTCCAGAAACGCGTCCACCATGCGGTTGAGCTGCTCATAATCGAAATCGGTGGGGCCGGAAAGCACCGGAAGCCGCATCATGCCGAAGCCCAGGTTCTTCATGTCATGTTCCTCCTGTCGCAAATTCAATACTCTTAATACGTGGAAGCACTGGAGCTGCTGAGCTTCCAGCGCCCATCTTCTTTTCTCAGGGTAAAATCTCCCCGCAGACGCCAGCTGTGCTTTCCACCGCCATAAACGGCAGCCAGCACCCGGCTCCTGCCGATCATGCTTGCCCGATCACCGGCCACGGTGACCTCGATGCTGTCATGCTCTGCTGAGTAGTAATTGAAAGTTCCATCCAGGAGACCCTTCAAAAACACCTCGGCCGACTGCTTTGTACCGGTCATATGAAACATAGCCTTTTTCGTAGTCCATCTGTCTTCTCCTCACAGCATGCCGTTTGCAGACAGCCAGCGCTTGACGGCTTCCCCGGAATTCGCCGCGCTGCTGCCCGTGATGGGCAGTCCGCTCTTCACGACCGCGCCGGGGCAAGTGCGCTTGATGTCCCGTTCGCTGCCGCCCATGCCGCTGCCCTCGTTGGTGCACAGCGGCAGGATGGTTTTGCCTGAGAAATCGTAATGCTCGAGGAAGGTGAAGACGGCCATCGGCATGGTGCCCCAGTAGTTGGGGTAGGCAAGGACGACGGTATCATACCCGTCGATGGAGTCCGGCAGGGAAACCAGCTCCGGCCTGGCTTTGGCCCGCAGATCCTTCTTGGCCTCTTCGATGCAGGTCATATACACCGGCGAGTAAGGATTCTTCATCTCGATTTTGAAGCTGTCCGCCGAGATCAGCTCCTTTATGATATTGCAGACGATTTCCGTGTTGCCGACTTTCACATAGCGCATCGCGCCGCCGAAATAGTTCTCATCCGCTCTGGAATAGTATGCGATCAAGATTTTAGACATTGCCTGTTCCTCCTGTTTTGTTCTGACTCCATTATACGCATCGACTATTGCAATGTCTAATTGAATTGCTGTATAATCAATTAAATTCTTAAATAGTTGGAGCACGCCATGACAACGAAACAGATCGACTATTGTATAGAGCTTGCCCATACCCTGAACTTCAGCCGGGCGGCGGAGAATATGTTTGTCAGCCAGCCGACACTGACCTATCAGATCCGGCTGCTGGAAGAAGAGGTCGGCTTCCCGATCTTTGAACGCAGCGGGAAGGGCGCGGCGCTGACGCCTGCCGGGGCACAGTTCGTCTCCTTCCTGGCCGGCATGCGGGAGGAGCTGAAACGCGCCGTCGAGCAGGGGCAGAATATCAGCACGACCTACCGGGACAGCATCTCCATCGGCCTCATGGTCCGGCAGGCCGTATTTTTTCTCCCGGAGGCCATACGGCTTTTTTCGGAAACAAACGGCGACGTTCAGATCACACCTGTATTCCGATATGAAAACGGTGTCGATTCCTTTCTGCGGAATGAAACGGATATCCTGTTCGCGCTGAAGGAGCAGACGAAACAGATCCCCGGGATCGCCGTCCATGAGCTGTTTGAAAGCCGCGTCTATCTGATCGCGGACAGAAACGATCCGCTCACCGGAAAGGATGTCATTCGGGAAGAGGATCTCTACGGGCGCACCCTGATGGTCGGCGGCGGTTCTCCCCCTGCGCTGAAAGCCGTCCAGCACCGCTTGATCAATTCCGGGAAGATCCGGTATTTCAACAGCCCGGACCATGATACGACCCTCACGAATGTTGCCGCCGGTAAGGGCATATGCCTCGCTCCTGGTTTCCTCAACGACCACAGCGGTCAGTTTGCCTGGATTCCCTTTGACTGCGAAGAGAGCTTCTCCTGCGTGCTGTGCACCCACAAAGCGGATAAGAGGCAAAGTGTGTCGTCATTTATCGACATTCTGAAGGGCCTTTACCGGGAAGCAGTGGCATTTCCGCTGTAAAGGCATGATAATACCCTGTTATGTCCTGCGCTTCAAAAGGACATAACAGGGTAACAAAGTCTGTGTTTTTTCTTGGCCTATTACCAATACACAACATGTTAAACATGGATAAATCTATGCTTCGAATAATCTTGCTAATGTAATTGTCAAGTATAAAATAAAGAAATACCGGCTCCAACTATCTGAAAAAAGGCGCAAAAACCGAACCCACAGC
>JBGUQD010000015.1:0-3037 GCA_045130755.1 Candidatus Limivicinus sp.
GAAGCCCTTCAGATTGGGGGGCAGGTTTATGACAAGTCAGGAAAAACAGCGGATTGCCGTCATGCGCAGCGATGGGATGAGCTACAAGGCCATCGCTACGGAACTAAACATTCCTGTCAATTCAGTAAAAACCTTCTGTCGGCGCAATAGCCTTGGTGGTGTGCGAGCAATCGAGAATTTATCCGACGAGCCGGAACATAATGGCTTGATAGATACCGAAAACAGAGGTAATAGTAGTGCTGCCGTAGGGCTGGGAAGCCCTGAAAGCGCCCGCACTCCAGTATCCCAACAGGCAAAAGTCAGGCTCGTGTTTTCAGAGACTTCGGACGACGATGCTATCACCGATGTGCTTGGGATGCTAATGCGGTCAAAATATAGACAGGGGTGAGGATGATGAAAAGAGTGCTGTGCCTCTACCGCGTTTCCACGGTAGGACAGGTCGACCATGATGACATCCCCATGCAGCGCATAGCCTGTCGGGAGTATGCTTCAACCCATCCGGACTGGGAAATTGTCGAGGAGATTTCGGAAAAGGGTGTCTCTGGCTACAAGGTGAGCACCAATGAGCGTGACGCCATCATTGAAATCAAGAAGAAGGCCATCGCCGGGGAATTTGACGTACTGCTGGTATTCATGTTCGACAGGCTGGGCAGGCGCGAGGATGAAACACCGTTTGTGGTACAGTGGTTTGTGCAGCAGGGCATTGAAGTATGGAGCACCCGTGAGGGTGAACAGCGCTTCGACACCCACGTGGACAAGCTGCTGAACTACATCCGGTTTTGGCAGGCGTCTGGTGAGAGCGAGAAAACGTCCATCCGCGTAAAGACCAAGCACCTTCAGATGATCGAGGAAGGCCAGTATCGCGGCGGGTTGCTGCCATACGGATACAAGTTGGTTCATCTGGGCAGAACAAACAAGAAGAACCAGCCTGTTCGGGATTTGGTGATTGACGAAGATGAAGCGGTCATTGTCCGCGAAATCTTCCACCTACTGGTGGATGACGGCTTTGGCACCGTCCGCGTTGCCAACTACCTGAATAGCAAAGGCATCAGGACCAAACGGGGGACGACGCTGTGGCGCGGAACATCAATCCGGGCGCTGATCGACAATCCTATCTACATCGGTCATATGCACATGGGAGACGCGCTTTCGCCGAAGCTGGAGCATCTCCAAATCATTGACGACGCTCTGTTTCAGCGGTGTCAGGACACGGTCAAGGGGCGCTCCACATGGTTGAAGGAGAATATGACCGTGCCGGAGAGGACGGACACTCGGAGCCTGCTTTCCGGTCTCATCTTCTGCTCCTGTTGCGGTTCCAGACTGACCTACAGTCATAACACCACCCGGCGAAAACTGGCGGACGGAACTGTGAGGGTGTATGAGCGCGACTGCTTCAGGTGCTACCGGAAAATCAATGCAAAGGGTTCATGCGAGGGGCAAAGCTCCTACAACGCCGAGACGGTCAATGAAGCGGTGCTCAGGGAGGTCAGACGCATTCTCACGCTGGTTAAGAAGGTACCGGAAGAAGTTCTTCTGGCCAAAGCGCGCGAATCCCATGACGATGTAAACATGGTTGCCTACAAGCAGGCTGAACAGGATTTCTTTGAAGCTCACAAGCAAATCACCGCACTGGAAGAACAGGCCATGAAGTACCTAACGGGGGAGAACAGCCTGGACATTGCCATCGTCAACGCCATGATGCCCAAATACAGGGAGAAGCTCCACAACGCTCAGGCCCGCATGGATGAAGCCAAGCAGAAGATGGACGAGGAGAAGGAAACCAGCAGGGCGGCGGCTCAGGAAGTCAACGACCTGATCTCATGGGCGGACGTATTCGACGAGGCCAGCATAGAAACGAAGCATATGATCATCGCCAGGCTGATTGAACGGATTGACGTCGGGCGCGACTACGACATCCAAATCAAGTTCCGCATCAGTGTGGAACAGTACACCGGGACAGCGGCATGATGTAGAAAGGATTATCCGTGAGGACATTGGAGCCTCACGGATCTTTTTTTGTTTCCAGCATAGTGTTCACACCGACGATTCCATGCTGTTCACATCGAATCCGGCATTACGTTCACGTCGAAACTGGCAAAGCGTTCACATCGACGACAGTATGCCTGTCAATAAAGCCACACCGATATTGTGGGACTTTGTTGGCGGGGGCATACTGTTTACATCGAGAATTTGAATCGTATTCAAACCGGGAAAAGCAGGGCAAAAGAAAGGAGAAGCCTTGATTATCAGGGCTTCTCCGGGTTGGTGGTCGCAACAGGACTCGAACCTGTGACCCCATCGATGTGAACGATGTGCTCTACCAACTGAGCCATGCGACCATATTCAATTTGACAACTCGACCAGCTGGTTCTACCAACTGAGCCATGCGACCATGTTTTGCTTTCTGTCTTGACGACGAAAGCTATTATAGCACCTTGCGGGGCGGTTGTCAAGGGTTTTTATCGGAAAAATCACGGGGAGAAAATCAATTCAGGGGAAGGCGCACGATGAAGGCGGCGCCCCGGCCGGGGGCGCTGTCCACCTCCACGCTGCCATCGCACAGATCCACGATGCGCTTGACCAGGGCCAGGCCCAGGCCGTTGCCCTCGGTGGCGTGGGCGGTGTCGCCCTGATAGAACTTTTCAAACACGCGGCGGCGGGCGGCCTCGTCCATGCCGGGGCCGGCGTCGCGCACGGTGCACACGGCCTGGTCGCCCTGTCGGGACAGGCGCACGGTCAGCGTGCCGCCCCTGGGCGAGAACTTCACCGCGTTGTTCAAAAGGTTCACCCAAACGTGGTTGAGCATCTCCTCGTTGCCGCGCCAGGTGATCTCCTCCAGCTCCACGTCCAGGTCCAGGTCCTTTTCGCCCCACTGCTTTTCCAGCAGCAGCACGCACCGGCGCAGCTGCTCGTCCAGGCGATAGTCGGTCTTGTCGGTGACGATGGTCTGGTTCTCCAGCTTGGAGAGCAGCAGCACGTTGCTGGCCATGTTGGCCAGCCGGTCGGACTCGGTGACGATGATGTCCAGGTACTCCCG
>JBGUQD010000016.1:0-2837 GCA_045130755.1 Candidatus Limivicinus sp.
TAACGATTCAAGCCTGGCGCGGCAAAAATAAAATTATTTTCTCATACTGTCACCTTTTAGTTCAAAACGATGTGCGGTTTTCGCAAGCCTGTCGAGCACGGCATCGGCCACGGTGGTGTTTTTGGCGAGCACATCGTACCAGTTCTTCACCGGCAGCTGGCTGGTAATGACGGTCGATTTCCGGGCATGCCGGTCTTCGATTAGTTCCATGAAGTCAAGCAGCTGCTGGCCGTCGAGCACCTTCATCCCGAAGTCTTCGATGATGAGGAGTTCCACGTCGGCCATGCGGTCGAAGAACTTTGCCGTCTTGGCCTCGATGCGGGCCATCTGGGTGTCTTCAAGGAGCTTGCTCATGTTGTAGTAACGGACTCTGAAGCCGGAGAGGCAGGCCTGGTAGCCCAAGGCCGTGGCGAGGTAGCTTTTCCCCACACCGGCAGGACCGGTGATGAGGACGGAAGCCCCCTGCCGGATGTACTCGCAGGAGGCGAGCTGCATGATGCGGCCCTGCTCGCGGCCTCGCGCGGGGTCGAAGATGATCTGTTCGATGCTTGCGTCATAACGGAACCGGGCTTTCTTGATCAGTCTGGCCGTTCTGTTCGCGGAACGCTGGTCGTGTTCGGCCTGGATGAGCGTCAGGAGCCCGTCCTGCAGGGCTATCTCCTGGTGCTTGCGTGTTTCTTGCAGACGCTGCCAGCATTCGGCCATGCCTGACAGCCGCAGACCCTTGAGGTCTTGATAGATTTGGTTTTCCATATTATTGGGGTTTTAGTGGGTTATTGGAAGTATTCTTTCCCTCGGATGTTGTCGTGTGTGGCTGGGAAGAGCATGGGGTTCTCGTCCCCCGCAGGGAGACCTGCGCACTTGCTCTCGATCAGGTTCTTGATGAACCCGTAGTTGCAGCGGTCTCGCTCCAGTGCCGCCATGCACGCCCTCTCGAACAGCTTCGGTTCCGTGCTCCTCTGGAGGCTGAACAGCCCGTCGCAGGACTTGTAGTAGGTCTCCGGCGGCACCGACGTGTTCTGCCTGAACACCCCGCGTATCACTTCGCCGAACAGTGGTGAGACACTGTCGGCGCGGTGGATGTACCTGTCGGGGGAGAGCTGGACGTAGTCGTTGTAATAGGAGGGCATGTGTGTCTTGTCGCAGACGTACTCCCCGATCCTGCGGGAGCGGTTGTGCGTGGCGACCCTCTCGCCCTGCTGGGAGTAGATGAAGACCATCGTCCTGGTGTAGATCACCTTGACCTTCTGCCCGATGAGCCGGTACGGGACGGAGTAGTAGCTCTTCTCGCGGCCCAGATAGACGAAGCTGTTGGGGTTGACCTGCAGCTCGCAGCGGTACTTGATCTCGAAGCGCTCTGCCCGCAGGGGCTTCAGGGCGGGCTTGTCTATGGAGATGAAGCGTTCCTCGCGGGTGAAGGGCAGGCGCTGCATGCGCCGCTGGTTGTGGAGCCTCATCTGCGCGGCTATGGCCTGGTTGAGCTCGTCAAGTGAGAAGAACTGTCTGTTGCGCAGCGGGGCGTACACATCGTGATAGGTGAGCTTGACGTGGTTCTCGACCAGTGCCTTGTCCTTCGGCTTGCCCGACCTGGCGGGTATGGCGACACAGCCGAAGTGCTCGGCGAAGTCCTCAAGCGACCGGTTAATCTCCGGCGCGTAGCGGTCGGCCTTTACGACCGCCGCCTTGAGATTGTCCGTCACGATGATCTTCGGGACGCCGCCGATGTGCCTGAGGCAGCATTCCAGGGCGTGGAGGAAGTCGTCGATTTTCTGGGAGTGGACCGCCATTGCGAAGCCGTAGTCCGACGCGGGCAGCGTGGCCACGAAGACCTGGCACCTCACCTCCTCCCCCGTGTCGAGGTCGACGTAGGAGAGCGTGTCTCCGGCGAAGTCCACGAACAGGTACTGTCCGCCCTCGCGGTCGTCGGAAAGAACGAAGGAGGGCTTCTGCGCCTCCGTGAACTGGTTGACATGGAAGCAGAACTGCGTGTAGCCGTAGCCGTCGGGGTCCTCCCCACGGTATTCCCGCCACAGCAGGTACATCGTCACATGCTTCCGTTGCAACTCCGATATGATGTATGGCAGCCTCTCCTTGAGAGCCTGGAAGCGGTTGTCGCTGTAGGCCGGGTTACCGTTTGTCAGCACGCGCTCTATCTCGGGCTCCTCCATCGCCAGCAGCGCAGGGATGGGGATGCCGCAGGCCTTGGCCATTTTGACATATTTGTTGACCGTGCCCTTGTAGATGCCCAGTTTCCGGCCTATCTCCCGGTTCGATTCTCCGTCTATATGAAGACGTAACGCTTGTTTGATCTTGTTCATTTCTTTGCATTTTCCTGCCATAGCTTGCTCTTTTTGAGTTCGAGCTGCAAAGTTAACAAACAAGTGGGTGGCAATGCTCCGAAAAGCCTTGATTGCCAACGGTGTCCTTTTCAAAAATGGGTGGCGATGCTCCGAAATGGGGCGGCTTTTTGCGCCTTTCCACCCTCCTCGTCTGCGGCTGGGTGGCAATGCTCCGAAAAACATGGCCCCGGACAGCCTCGCAAACGCATTTTTTAAGGTTTTAGCACCGTTTTTGGGTGGTCATGCTCCGAAAAACTACTGGCTTTTCGGCCGTGAAACTGGGTGGTCATGCTCCGAATTATCCACCATTGACAGCTATGGCATCAAAATGTCTCTTTATGGATACACAACGACAACATTCGAGAGAGTTAGCGAGATAAGGCAAAGAGACTGTCTCATACCGAGCGATAGCGGCTATTTCGGATGTTACACCTTTTTGAGTAAAAACCCGAAAAATGGGATGATACAACTCGACGGGTATATGGTTATATGGAATAA
>JBGUQD010000017.1:0-2533 GCA_045130755.1 Candidatus Limivicinus sp.
GGGAGAAGCGTCGTCCAAGACACGGCGGATGACCGCCTCGGTCACGCCGCCCGTGACGCCGAATATGACGCCCGCACCGGTGTAGTCGCCGAGAGGGCTGTCCGGCTCGGAGTCGGGCAGGTTTTTAAGATCGATACCGGCGGCCTTGATGAGGCGGGCCAACTCATCGGTGGTGAGAACCAGGTCGATGAGGCGTTTGCCGTCCTTTACAAGCTCAGGCCGCTGGGCCTCGAACTTCTTGGCGGTGCAGGGCATGATCGCGACGGAGTAGACGTCGTCATCCCCCGCTGCTTTGCCGCTGTCATTGAACTGCTGGCGGATGAGCGCGCCCAGCATCTCCATGGGGCTGCCGCAGGTAGACACCTGGGGCATCAGTTCCGGGTGCGCCTTTTCCACATGCTGGATCCAGCCGGGGCAGCAGGAGGTGAACATGGGGAGCTTTGCGCCAGACTTGACCTTTTCCAAGAACTCCGCGCTTTCCTCCATGATGGTCAAGTCGGCGGAGAGGTTGGTGTCGTACACCACGTCCACGCCGAGACGCTTGAGGGCCGTGACCAGCTTGCCGGTGACGGGCTCATTTGCGGGCATGCCGAATTCCTCAGCAAGACCAACGCGCACGCTGGGCGCAAACTGTACCACCACGCGTTTGTTGGGATCGTTGAGCATACGCCACATCTCCGGGATCTGGCGGTTAATGGTGAGGGCGCCGGTGGGACATACCGCCGCGCACTGGCCGCAGCCGACACAGCCAGTCTCGATAAGCATCTTGCCGAAGCCCGGGGCCACGATCGCCTTCTTGCCACGCTTGGTAAAGTCAATGGCGCCGATGTTCTGCACTTCGGAACACATGCGCACGCACAGGCCGCAGAGGATGCACTTGGAGGGATCACGGGTGATGCAGGGGGAGGAGACATCCAGACGCTCGTGAGAGTAGGTGTTCTCACTGAAGCGCGGCTCCACCACATTGTAGCGGTGGGCATACTCCTGCAGTTTGCAGTGTCCGCTCTGCTCACAGGTCAGGCACTCGGCCCGGTGGCTGTTCATCAGAAGCTGGAGCGTGGTGTGGCGGCTCTTGAGCACTTTTTCGGTGTGGGTCTTGACGACAAGGCCGTTTCTCGGCTGCATGGAGCAGGCAGCGTCCAGCACGCCCTTCTCGTTCTCTACCAGGCACAGGCGGCAGCCGCCGTAGATGGACAGGTTTTCACAGTAGCACAGCGAGGGAATATCGATGCCATTATGGCGGGCGACTTCAAGGACGTTGCGTTCGTCGGTAAACGGGCATTCGATGCCGTCGATGATCATTTTCTTTTCACTCATTGCTTAACCCTCCCTGATGGCGCCGACCGGGCAGTTTTCTTTGCAGGTGCCGCACTTGATGCAGCGCGTCGTATCGATGACGTGCTTGTGGCGCGGGGTGCCGGTGATAGCCTCGACCGGGCAGTTGCGCGCACATCTGGTGCAGCCGATGCATTTGTCCGTGATGACATACTGGCTCAGTGCCTTGCAGGTACCGCAGTGGCAGCGCTTGTCACGGATATGTTCGATATACTCCTCCTCAAAATTCTGGAGCGTCGACAGCACCGGGTTCGGGGCCGTCTTGCCCAGACCGCAGAGAGAGGAAACCTGGATCATCTCGGCAAGATCTCTGAGCTCGTCAATGTCGCTCATGCGGCCCTTGCCCTGGGTGATGCGGGTCAGGATCTCATTCATGCGGGTGGTGCCTTCACGGCAGGGAGTGCACTTGCCGCAGGATTCCTCGCAGATAAAGTTCATGAAGAACTGGGCGATGTTGACCATGCAGCTGTCCTCGTCCATGACGACCAGACCGCCGGAGCCGATGATCGCACCGACCTTCTTGAGGGAATCGAAGTCCATGGGCAGATCCAGATGCTCTTCCGTCAGGCATCCGCCGGAGGGGCCACCGATCTGCACGGCCTTGAACTTCTTGCCGTTCTTGATGCCGCCGCCGATATCGTACACGACCTCACGCAGGGTGGTGCCCATGGGGACCTCGATGAGGCCGGTGTTCACCACATTGCCGGTTAGAGCGAAGGCCTTGGTGCCGGGGCTCTTCTCGGTGCCGACGGAGCGGAACCAAGCCGCGCCCTTCTTGATAATGTCGGGGACGTTGGCAAAGGTCTCGACGTTGTTCAGGCAGGTCGGCTTCTCAAACAGGCCCTTATCGACACTGCGCGGGGGCTTGGTGCGCGGCATGCCGCGGTTGCCCTCGATGGAGGCCGTCATCGCGGAACCTTCGCCGCAGACGAACGCGCCCGCGCCGCGGTTGATGTGCATGTGGAAGCTCTTGCCGCTGCCGAGAATGTTGTCGCCGAGAATGCCCAGCTCCTCCGCCTGCGCTATTGCAATGCTCAGGCGGGAGACGGCCAGCGGATACTCCGCGCGGACGTAGATGTAGCCCTCGGTGGAATCGGTCGCGACACCCGCGATGATCATGCCTTCGAGGATCTTATGCGGGTCGCCTTCCATGCAGGAACGGTCCATAAAGGCACCGGGGTCGCCCTCGTCACCGTTG
>JBGUQD010000018.1:0-6565 GCA_045130755.1 Candidatus Limivicinus sp.
TGGTGCCCGAGTGGGAGGAGGCCCCCGCAGACGGGCGCATCCCCCTGCGGCTCGATCCGGGCCTCATCTTCGGAACCGGCAGCCACGCCACCACACGCATGTGTCTCGCGGCTCTGGAAAGCTGGGCCGCGCCGGGAAAACGGGTACTCGACCTTGGCTGCGGCAGCGGCATTCTCGGCATCGGGGCGCTGCTGCTGGGCTGTGACCACTGCCTAGGCGTGGATATCGATCCCAAGGCGCCGGACGTGGTGATGTCCAACGCCGCCCTCAACGAGATCGGCCCCGACCGTATGACGGCATGGGCGGGCGATATTCTGGGCGACACCGCCCTGCGCGCTCACATCGGCGGCGGCTGGGATCTGGTGCTGGCCAACATCGTGGCGGACGTGATCATTCCCCTCTCGGCCCAGGTGCAGCAGTTCATGGGCCCGGACGCCGTGTTCATCTGCTCGGGCATCATCGAAAACCGCTGGCCCGAAACCGCCGCCGCCCTCACCGCCAACGGATTTGAGATCCTCAATCACCGCTCGGAGGACGAATGGCACTGCTTTACGTGCAAAGTAAAGGAATAAGGCGCAAAAAGTCAGGAGCCGCAGTCATGCGGCTCCTGATTTTGTTATGTTTGCTTCTCAGAAGACAAAGGCTTCTGCTTCGTGCATGTCCTGTGTGGGCTGGGCATAGTCGACTGGCGGCTGGACAACAGGCTCCTGATATGAGGTGTCGCCGCTCATGTCTCCGCTTCCCATATCATTATTATTGAACACGATGTCGGCATTTTCGGTGGCGATCACGCCGTTCTCGGCCTGCTCGCCCAGCCCTTCATAGTTATAGGATTCCGGCGGGGTTTCGAGGTACTCATCGCCGCCTTCCTCCACATAGCCTTCTTCACCTTCCCAGTAATATTCCTCCTGCCACTGCTGCTGTACAGGCTGCTGCACGGGCTGCTGGACCGGCTGCTGGACCGGGACAGGCTTCGGTGTCGGCACCGGGGTTGGAACCGGCGTGGGCGGCGCCGTCGGAAGCACCACCGGCGTGGGCGTGGGCTGGGCGGTCGGCCTCGGTGTGGCGGCAGGGCTGCCGTAGTCCGGTGCGCTGCTCTCATAAGCCGCAGCCGGCGCTGCCTGCTGCTGTTCGGGAACCGCAAAGCCTCTGGCGTAGCCGAAGATCGGCGAGAAGAGGATCACGGCGATAATTACGATCAGTCCCAGAGCCGTATTGACGGTCTTGGCGGCCTTGTTTTTTCTTTTCATGATTTCACCTGCGTTATCCGAAGTAGTTCTCGGCGGCGCGATTATAGAGGTACAGCGCTCTGCCGAGATTTGCCATCGCTTCGCTGCCGCGCTCGATGGCTGCCTTGGCATAGCCGAGCACGCTGACCGTGATGGTGTAGCTGCTCACGCCGTCGCTTACAGTAAAGCTGTGCGCGGTATCCAGCGCGTCCGCCGCGATGTTTTCCACAGTCAGGTAATAGCTGTTGTCGCTCTTCCGGCGCAGATCGGCGCTCCGGCCGTCAACCCGGAAGCTGTAGCCGGACGGGTTTGCACCCTCATTGAAGCGCAGATAGACGCGCAGACTGTTGTCCGCCTCGAACATGACCGACACCGAGGCGTCCAGGAACCCCGCGGGCTTGGTTCCCTCCTGACGGATCGTCCAGGCGTCCAGATCCGAGGCGCTCACGGCCAGGACCTCGCTGCGCAGCCCGTCGCTGCGGTTCTTGAAATAGTTCTGCGCGGCGGTGCCGTAGTCCTCAAGGGCCTGGGCAAGCGCGCGCATTGCGGCGGTGCTGGCCGTGGTCTTCATCTTGCGGGCATATTCCATGGGCGAGATGAAAAAGCCGTTGGCAAAAAGGGTGCCGTCCTGGGTGCTGATGGGCAGGAAGCTGCCGTCGGCAAGGCGGATGCGCGCCTGAATGGGGGTATCGATCTCTTCGGCATTGACGCTGCAGTAAAAGCAGGTGTAATCCCCTTCCTGACGGCCTTCCCTGAGCGGTATGGTCTGTACCGTCACGCCGCCGCGGCTGAAGCACAGAGCGCTTCCCGCCTCATCGATGAGGCTTTCTGGCAGGATGAAGTAATACTTGATGCGCAGAAGCCCGTCAAACAGAAGCGATACCGAGTGGATCACCGCCTCGGCCCCGGCGCCGTAGTCTTCATACGGCCAGGAGTAGGCGGCAAAGCTGCCGTCCCGGAACTCATCGCCGACGCTGTGTTCCGCTTTCCAGCTCTCTCTGCCGCGCAGGTAGAATTTCCACTCCGCCGGTCTTCTGCCGATGTCCCAGGTGGGATCCACAGCATAGTAGTGCCTGCCGCCGACGCGCACGATATTCCAGGCATGGCCCATCTCGTCACTGGTGACGATACGCGCATCCAGACCCAGCTCGAGGCAGAGGCGGTAGAAGGCCACGGATATGCCCTGGCAGGCAGCCCTTCCGTTTACGAGTGCGCTGTAGGCGGTGAAGCTCAGGGTGTCGTACGCCTGCTCATAGATGACATGATCGCAGAGATAGGCGTAGACGGCACGAACCTTTTGTTCGTCGCTCTTGCCGGAAAGCTGGAGACTGCCGAGGATTGAGGCGACACAGTCGCTCAGCTCCGATTCCTGGGCGAGCGTGGTGAAATAGAGGGGCGAGTAGATGAACTCGTAGTAGTATTCGTTTGTCTCCTCCGAGCCCGCGGCGGAGCCGTTGCAGTTGACGCCGCCGTACTCATAGCGCAGGTAGTCGCCCTCAGTGGGGGCGCCGGTGTGACGGATGGCCTCGTTGTAGATCATCCAGCACATGTCCCACCAGATCTCTTCCGTGGGCTTGAAGCGGGTCTTGACGCGGATGGAGATCTCCGTCTGCCGCTGGATGAGCGCGCGCTTGAGAGCAGCTCCGGCGGCCTCGGGGGTGTCATAGAGGATGGGCGAACCGCTGCGCACATCGGCAACTGTGCTGTCCTGGGTGGCATAGTACACCGTGGTCATGTCGTGGCTACCGCTGGATAAGACCTCGGCAGTGAGGCGGGAAAGGCTCTGTTCGGGGCTGATGGAGGGAGTCGGGATATAGTCTGCAGAGATGAGCCCGGCGTAATAGGGATTGACCGCTGTTGCCGAGAAGCAGCCCTCGACCGCGCCGCCCGAGAAGTTCAGTTCAATGCGCTGCATGCCGCTCGCCGTGACGGTGAAGCTCCCCTGCTGATCGGGCACCCGGCCCGCAGGATCGTGATACCAGTAGCCATACTGCCCGGGCAAAAGCAGGTAGTTTTCAAACTGCACCCGGCCGGTTATCGGGTCCATCCAGGGCTCCATGACCGCCCCGTCGGAAGAGGTGACGGTCAGGCCCGCAAAGTCGACAGCGCGGCTGCACTGGAAGATCACCGGCATGGCCGAACTGTCCGCTGCCGGTTCCTGGGGCGCTTCCCCGGGCGTTGTGACAGAGGGTTCGGCTTCCGCGCCGAGCGGGATCTCAAGCTCTGCTGCGGAACCGTCCAGCGGCAGCAGCGTCACGGGGACAAGCAGCTCGCCGAGGGCGGGGTCGACAGCGTAATAGCTGTAGAAGCCGGGAGAGAGCAGATACATGCCCTCATCGCTCATGGGAAGGACAGGATTGCCCGTCTCGTCAAGGAGCGTGACGAGCATATCACCGCCGGGGGCCGTAAAGCGCAGGCGGGTCAGCCCATCGCCGTACTCCCCTTCCGCAAAAGCGGAAAGAGGCAGGAGTGTCATGACAAGTACGAGCGCCAGCGTCAACGCGGACAGCCGTATTCTGTTCATGCCGCTACCACCTCACTCGTCCCTTGCCGGAAAGATTTACATAGGAATATTGACATATCTTGCTTTACATAATTTTGTCTTTCTTATATTACTCAGAATGACGAAAATTGTCAAGTCTTCCTTATAAATAAAACACCGGCCCCCTGCCGAAAAGCAGGGGGCCGGTGTTTCGTATTATGGTTTTGGGTTAATAGATATCGTTGTGTTCCACCAGGGCCACGTCCACGTCGAAAGTCTCGCCGTCGCGCCAGATGGTGAAATTGATGGTGTCGCCCACCTTGAGGCCGTTTCTGACCTTGAGGATATCGTCGCTGGTCCTGGCGGGCTCGCCGTTTACGGCGGTGATGATGTCCCCCTCGCGGATGCCCTTGGCGTAAGCGTCCGAATCTTCGGACACGGCGGAGACATACAGGCCCTCCGGCAGTTCATAGTGTTCGGCCGCCGTATCGGGGATCGCGCCCACCGTGACGCCGACCGCGGGACGGCCGAGCACCTCGCCGTCCTTTACGAGGGCGTTGACCACATTGCGCACGGTGGTGCTCGGGATGGCAAAGCCGATGCCCTCGATGCTCGAAAAGCTCGACATCATCTTCATGTTGGTCACGCCCACGACCTGGCCGTACATGTTCAGCAGCGCGCCGCCGGAGTTGCCCTCGTTGATGGCGGTGTTGGTCTGGATGAGATTCATGCTGTGCCCGTCATAATTGACGCCGCGGTCAATGGCGGAGACTATGCCGTTGGTGAGCGTGGCGCGAAACTCCTCGCCCAGGGGGTTCCCGATGGCAGCGACGGCTTCGCCGACCGTGAGCGCGTCGCTCTCGCCGAAGACGGCAGGTGTGAGATCCTTGGCCTCGATCTTCAGCACCGCGATATCGCTGGTCCTGTCGGTGCCGATGAGGGAAACTTCAAACTCCTGATCATTCTGCAGCACGACCACCGCGCTGTCGCAGCCCTCAATCACGTGGGCATTGGTGAGGATCAGGCCGTCCTCGCTCAGGACGATGCCCGTGCCCCAATAATAGCCCGTCTCGCCGTCAATATAGCTGCGAATGCTGACGATGGAGTCCACGCAGTTCCGGTAGATTTCCTGCAGAGTCTGCTCCTTTTTCGCGGCAGGGGCAAGCTCCAGCTCCCAGTCGGGCCGCGTCTCCGCCAGGGGGATGTGGGTTTCGATCTTGCCGGTGTCCTCGGTCACATAGTAGGAGCTGAAGAAGTCTTTCCAGTCTTCGGGCAGTGTTTCGTCCTTATCGTCGCCGCCGTCGGGGAGGATGTTGAAAAAGCCGCCGGGCCCTTCACCGGGAATGGTGACGGAAAAGCCGCTGTCGGGTTCCTGGTTCGATGCGGGCTTTTCGGCGTTCGGCTGCCAGCCGCGGCCCGAGAAATAGAGCGACGTGCACACGATGAGCGCCAGCGCCAGAAGCGTATTGAGCAGGATCTGCCAGCCCAGGGGCATTCTCCGCCTGCGCGGTGCCGGTTCCTCCGTGACTGTCCGGGCTGCCGGGGCCGGGGTCATGGGGGCGTACCAGCCGGAAGCGTTCTGATCATATTCGTTGTTCATACTGTTACACCTACTTTGCAAGTTTCAGGGAGAAGACAAATTCCGTCATGCCGTCCTCGCTCTTGACGGCGATATCTTCGTCATGGCCGTTGATGATGGCCTTGACCAGGTACAGGCCGAGCCCCATCCCCTCCTTATCAAGGCTGCGGGAGCGGTCGGATTTATGGAAGCGGTCGAAAATAAAGGGCAGGTCGTCGGGCGGGATGGTCTCGCCGATATCGCGCACGGCGACGAAAGCCTTTTCCTCGTCCTTATACAGGCGCAGCGTCAGGCAGGAGCCGGGATTTGCGAACTTCACGGCGTTATCCAGCAGATTGTAGATCACGCGCGTAATGGCGTCCTTGTCCGCCACGACCATGATGCTGTTGTCGGGAAGCTGGGGATCCACGTCCAGGTTCTTCTTTGTGGCCCGGTCTTCAAAGCTCAAAAGCGTCTGCAAAAGCAGCTCGTTTATGTCAAACACCGTGCGGCGCGAGGGGTCGGTGGCGTGGCTGCGGGCGGAGGTGGCGTCCAGCATATCCCGCACCAGGCGGGAGAGACGGCGTGTCTCGTCGCGGATGGAGATGAGATATTTTCGTTCTACCTCCGGGGGGATGGTGCCGTCGAGGATACCGTCGGCAAAGCCCGCAATGGTGGTCATGGGGGTCCTGAGCTCGTGGGAGACGTTGGCGATAAATTCGCTTCTCCGCTTTTCGGCGGCTTCGAGGGAGTCCGCCATCTTGTTGAAGGAGTCGATCAGCGCGCCCATCTCGTCGGTGGAGTCGTACTCCTGCCGCACGCGCACCGAGAAGTCGCCCCGGGCAAACTTCCGGGATGCCGCCGCGATCTCGTCGAGGGGTCTGGCCATGCGCTTGGAGTAAAAGAGCGTTATGATCAGGAACACAAACAGGATGCCCGCGGTCACAACGGACGCGAGGAACAGGAAGGCCGACCAGTCGCCGAAGATCTTGCCCGGGCTGCTGATGACAAAGACATAGCCCTCGCAGTCCCCGTCGGCCTCGGAATAGATGGCCCGGGAGACCACATAGCGCTGCTCACGGAACACGCCGTCGAGGTTTGTAAGGCCGAACTCCGTGTCGGAGCGGGCCAGCTCCAGCACACCGTCCGTAAGCTTCATGCCGATATGGCGGCAGACGGTGGGCTTGTCCGAGCAGCGCACGATGCAGCCGTCGGCGTCCGCGATGAAGATCATGTTCTCGGTGGAGTTTGCAATCGCGCTCACGTTCATGCCGAGAAGCCAGCTGTCGAGGGTAT
>JBGUQD010000019.1:0-23285 GCA_045130755.1 Candidatus Limivicinus sp.
CAATGGCTTGTGAAGAGGCCCGGCGGCTGGGTGCAGATAAACTGTACATTTCGGCTCATTCCTCAAAAGAGTCACAGGCGGCATACCGGGCACTTGGCTGTACGCCTGCGGAGGAAGTCAATGAGGAACTGGCAGCAGCGGAGCCCTTTGATGTCCAAATGGAATACAAATTATAAAAGAGTAAGTATTCGGATTTGCGGAGGTGACTTCATTGAACAGTATTTTTTATGAAATGATATTTAAAAGAAAGTCATTTCATATTTTCAGAAATGTTGGGAATGAATCAATCAGTAAAGATGAACTTAACGATATACAAAGTGCATATTCAGAATTTACTCCCCTGAATCCCGGAATCAAAACCGCCATTCGCATAGTTTCCGAAAAGCAGACTGACTGCAAACGAGGCGGAGAATACTGCGTTCTGCTTTACAGTGAAAAGAAAGACGGCTATCTGCAGAACATCGGTTATCTCGGTGAACAACTCGACCTTTATCTTGTATCCCGAAATATCGGAACGCTCTGGTTCGGAATCGGCAAAACAAAAGAAGAACCATTTGACGATATGGCGTTCGTCATTATGTTTTCCATCCGGAAAATCAGTGATGGCTCTAAATACCGCAAGGATATGTTTAAGAGCAAAAGAAAGAGCGCTGAGGAGATATGGGAAGGCGAACAGATTCCGTGTGTGACCGATATTGTCAGGTTTGCACCGAGTGCCTGCAATTCTCAACCGTGGCTTGTAAAAAACAACGGTGAGCTATTGGTTTACAGATACAGGAAGCCCGGTAAAAGAGGGATCATGCCTGCCGATATGGTTTCATTTTACAACCGAATTGATATAGGAATTTTCATCTGCTTTATGGATATTTGCCTTGGGCATAACGGTGTTGGATTTGAGAAAACACTTTATTCAGATGCCGGTGATGATGATAAAGAATTGGTGCTGAATGCAAAGTACAGACTTCGCAGATAAGGGGACGATTTATGAAAGACAAGTATTATGAACAAGCCATAACCTGTGTAAAAGACACTGTTCTTCCTGCACAGATCAAGTTGTATCAGTCCTGTGGCGGTGATTTTGATAAAATCTACGGCGAAGCAATGAATGGAAACGGATATTTTGGAAAAGTAATCGAGGCCGGACATGTCTACGAGCTTGGATACGAGAAATGCACTTGTCCCAAAGTACAGTCTGGTCAAGTTGCTGATCCGGATCAGTGTAATTGCAGCAGACAAAGTGTTTTATATATTCTCAGTTGTCTGGAACCGGACAGCAAATTTGAGGTTGAGATCCTGGAAACAATATTGCGCGGAGCAGAACATTGCAGATTTCAGATCATCAAGTCTTAAAAGACCAGATTTCGGTATCGCTTTCTGTTGAGAACCGGGGGAATATACGATATACTAAACGCAAACACACTGAAGGATGAGCGATATGGGAAATTCTTTGCGCGAGGACGTGTTTCGCTACGTCCGAAAGAAGTATAAAAGTGAGATCGAATACCTTTGGCTCAGCGCTCCGAATTACGCGGTCTTTCGGCATCAGGACAATCAGAAGTGGTACGGCCTTGTGATGGACATCCCCCGCTCAAAGCTCGGCTTCAGCGGGGACGAGTTCGTAGATGTTCTCAACGTGAAGCTGGACAGTCCCCTGATGGTCGATCTGTTGTCGCGAGAGGACGGGTATTTTCCCGGTTATCATATCAGCCGCGGCAGCTGGGTCTCCATTCTGCTCGACGGCACGGTGGCGCTTGAGGAGATATGCGCTTGGATCGACAAAAGCTATCAGGTCACCGCCTCCGCCAGAACGAAACAGGCGACCCGTCCGCCGAAGGAGTGGCTGATCCCCTCCAATCCGAAGTACTTTGATATCGTCCACGCTTTCGACGACAAAAAGGAGATCAACTGGAAACAGGGCGCGGGCATTAAGAAGGGTGACGTTGTTTTCATGTATGTGGGCGCGCCCGTCTCCGCGATCCTTTATAAATGCAGGGTGACTGAGACGGACATCCCCTATCAGTTCCGGCGCGAGGGATTGACGATCAGGAGCCTGATGAAGATCCGCCTGCTGAAGCGCTACGATCCCAGGCGCTTCACCTTTGAGGTGCTGAATGACCAATACCGCATCTTCGCCGTCCGCGGCCCGCGCGGCGTCCCGGAGGATCTGAGCGAGGATTTGAAACGATAAAAAAGATCAGTCAGAATAGTGTGTGAAAGCTTGCGCTGTCCCTGCAAAGCAATCTGCTGAGCGTGTAGAGAAATATACAAAACTCCGTACAAACGGTACGCAAATCGTGCCGGATGTAAGGAGTTTTTTAATTCACCTTTACTTGCGTCAGTTCAACAGCGCTGTGCAGTAAATGATTATTTCAACGGTTTTCCTGCTCCGCCTGAACGACACCGCGAAGCGAATCCCTCAGGATTGCAATGATTGCTTCCTGAGCAAAGGCTCTGTCCTTACATTTCCGATTGCGAATCCATGAAATGATCATCCCCGCAACAGCTTCGCAGTAAAACTCAGCCAGAAAATTCCTGTATGAATCCGACAGTTTTCCATTGTATTTCTCTTCCATTCCACGCAGGACAGACTCGGCAATTCCCATAAAATCATTATAGAAGAACCGGTGCAGCTCATCTCTCCCAACTGAGTCCAGAGCGCAGTTGATAATGTGTTTATTGGATTCTATATAATCCATGACAAAGGAAACCGCATCACGATAATCGTCGAGCAGGTTGAAGTGTTTCAGGATCTCTATTGTTTCCTGCTCAAGCATCCAGTGCAGCAAAGCATAGATATCTTCAAAATGATAATAAAATGTCTTCCGATTTACACCGCAGTCACGGATGATTTCGCTGACGGTGATTTTGGAAAAGGACTTGCAGGCCATAATATCTCGCAGAGAGGCAGCCAGGGCGCGTTTTGTCTGCATGGATGTAAACTCGTGTTTCATCTGATCCACACCTCACAGCTTATTCTTGTATTTATTATACAGTTGTCCGGTTTCTGCGCAATGGTCATTTTCTCAATTTTGATGGTCAAATGTGGGTCGTTTGAGTAAAAACACCACGGAAGGATCGTTTTGACCGTTGGTAGGACCGGACTGCTCTGCTATATTGGCATCAAGGGAGGGTTGATTATGAAACAGATCGCAGCAGTCGAAACCGTCTTGACCGACATAGGAAGCACAATGTCGTCGGTCTTTTCCATGAAGGTCGAGGAAAACGGAGCCTATTATTTCGTAAGCTTTTATTTAGATGATCTTTTCTACGAAGCATTTGTTGAAAAAGGAAGCGGCATCGTTAGCGGTTTAAGCTTCGAGCCGAGCGCTGTTTCCCCGTTGGCACAATGGAGAATCGTGGCATAATTATTTTCGGGATCAATACGCGCAGCAAAAAAGCTCCGAATAAACGTACCGTAGAGGGCAGCGTTTGTTCGGAGTTTTTTCATATCAATATTCCGCTGCAGCGGTCGATCCTTCACATTTCCCGCAGCGGCTGCAGCCGTTGCAGGTCTGCTTCATGCCGCAGGTCTGGCAGCGCTCGCCAAACCAGGGCTTGTATAATTCCGCCTCGGGGATGGGGTTGCCCCAGGTGTCCGTGAGCTTAAAGATCATCGGCCTGCCCTGATAGCTCAGCCCGGACTTGAACGCCTGCTGACTCTGTACGCCGTTCCCCTCCACGCGGTATGTCTTGCCGTCCTTGACGAAGCGGCGGCCCGTGCCGCAGAAGGTGAAGGTCACGTCAAACTCCGCACACTCATCCCGCAGGGCCTTGACCCACTCATAGTGACAGGGCCGCGCGCCGCCGTAGTTTTCGCCGTCGCACAAAACCTGCTCAATCTGTCCGGCGGGAAGATATTCCCGGATGCTGACCGGGCCGATATAGGGCGCGCACATGATGCCCTTGTGCTTAAACGGCAGGTCCAGCAGGATCGGGATACGCTCATCTGCCCGGCGCTGGTTTTCACAGGTGACATTGAACATCACGTTCTCCCAGCCGTCGCCCCAGTCCCAGGGCAGATGCTCCGCCACGCGTTCGGGGCGCTTGGTCAGGAGAAAGAACTTGACGTCCGACCGCTGGTGGATAATCTCCCAGGCCTCTTCCCGCCAGGGGTCTGCCTCGGCCAGGAAGAAGTCGCTGGTCATGCAGACGCGGATCATCTCGCCGCTCTTGACCTTATACCGCCCCTCCCGGTCTTTGGAGAGCGGATAGCGAAAACCCGCCTTCGTGCGGTAAATGTCCGCGCCGCTCTGGCCCCGCAGTCCGTCGAGGTAGTACATGTAACAGTTCTGGCAGCCCTCACTGCACTTTCTGCAGCCGTGCCAGGGATTCCAGATATCGTGCATAAGGGCTCACCTCTTTCTTTATCTTGCCCATCCCGGAGGATGGAGGCAGCTTTGCTCCTCTGCCTACCGATAATACTTCTCTATCCCGCCGTAGCCCATGATCAGCTTGTTCCGGCGCGTCTTTTCGATGAAGCCGTTCAGCCGCTTTTGAAATTCCTCCGGCCGCTTTCTTGCCGCCTCGATGTAGGCGATGCGTATGCGCTTATAGGGTTCGGAAAAGCGCTGATAGTTTTCCCACACGCTTTCGTCCTGCCGGAGAAGTTCCAGAATATCTTCCGGGAACACAAACGGCGCTTCGATGACCGGAAGAATGCTGTCCCGGATTTTCGGGTGGATCAGTCCCTGCGCCTCCAGCCAGATCAGCCGTTCAATATTTGGCTGGGAATAGGCGCTTCCTTTGACGCGCGGCGAGAAGCGCCGGATGCAGTGCAGCGCGTCCAGGCGTCGGTTGGTGCTGTCGATCCAGCCGAAGCAGAGCGCTTCCTCCACGGCGTCATTATAGCTCAGGCTCTCCTCCCCGGCTTCTTTTGTGGGAAAAACAAACCATACTTCCGCCGCTGTTTCAAAATGTTCTGCAAGGTACTGCCGCCACGCGGACCGGTCGCTTGTATAAAATGTTTCCATTCTACTTCATGCTCTCTCTGATGCTTCGATAATGATTATCGCATGGAGAAAACGATCGAATTTTCGATCGTTTCCTCCGCCAAACGACACGTTTGGCGGAGAATGATTCTTTGAATCATTCTCGCGATGCTCATTGCAATGAATATCTGGCGCCGCATCCATATTGCGGCGCTGAGCAGCAATGCTGCTCGGCGGAACGCCTTGCGGCGTTTCGCCATCAGATAGTCATTATAATCTCTTTTGAAGAAGCAATGACTGCGCCGACATTTGCCATGTCGCGCAGGTTGCTCTCCTGGATCTCCGGCGTTTTGGAGGAGGTGCAGTCGCTCAGGACCGTGACTGCGTAGTCCAGCGAAATGGCATCATAGCAGGTGGTGCGAATACAGTTCGGCGTGGTCGTCCCGGCAAGGAGCAGGTGCCGGATTCCGAGTCTGCGCAGGATCAGGTCGAGCCCGGTCGCAAAGAACGCGGAGTAGCGCGGCTTTGTGATGTGGTAGTCCCGCGAGTCCTCTCCAAAGGTCTCCGGCATGTCGGCGGAGATTTCCTTCGCGCAGTCCGGCGAAAGCGGCTTGCCGCCCTTTGCCCAGGCCTCATACCGGGTATGCTCCACGTCGCTGCCGTCGGCGGCATAGATGCGCGTGACGAAAAACACCGGGACCTTCTGTTCCCGGCAAAATGCAATCATCTCCGCACACGCCGGGACAGTCGCGGCAGCGCCGTCTATGTAGAGCGGCGAGCGCTCGTTCAAAAAGCCGTTTTGCATGTCGATCACAAGCAGGGCTGTGTCTTTCATGGCAGTACCTCATTTCATGGTTTTTGTGTCAGCGCCGCGGCCTGCCGGGGATCTCCGTCCGGATGAAGACGTACTCCTTGTCGGTAGACCGGGCTTCGTCGAAGTGATAGCAGCATCTGTCGTAGGTCTTGAGCTGCTCCGGGTCTGACGCGCCGATCTCGGCCATGAAGCGCACCATATCGCCCCTGGCCATCTTGGCATAGACACCCTTCTGCACAACCTTCCCGTTTTCCAGTTCCCCGAAAACACAGGTGATAAAACGATCCCGCGCCGAAAGGTGCTTCTCGATGCACTGGGAGTATTCCCTGGAAGCCAGATTGATGATGATCCCGCTCTCATCCAGGACTTCCCGGTAAAGGCTGTCGCCCCAGAAGTCGTAGAGATTGCTCGCTCCGTCAACATCGGCCTTTGCCTGCATTTCCAGTCTGTAGGGAACCACGCCGTCCATGGGCTTGAGTACCCCGTAAAACCCGGAGAGAATCCGCAGGTGCTCCTGCACAAAGTCAAACTGGCTGTTTTCAAACACCGACGGGGCCATGTAGGTATACTGGATGCCGTCATAGGCAATGATTGCGGGCGTGAGATTTTTCCGGAGATCCATTTCCGCAAAACGTCCGGCGTTTTCCTGTGCGATCTTGTCGCTGCAGGCCCAGAGCTTTTTCTGTTCCTTGTAGGAAAGGCCTCTGATCCAGTTCATCAGCGTTTCTGTACAGTCGAGGAAGACCGGAAGCTCCCGGCAGTCAAAGCTGTCTGTATCGACCCGCATCTTTTTCGCCGGGGAGATGATGATTCTCATGTCCGCACCTCCGGGTTGTATCTTTGTGATTATTATTATAAGGCTAGCGGCACAATGACGCAAGGCATAAGCATGATAAGTGCTCGCCGTTTTTTTCGCTCATCGTTTCGTTGAAGAATAGACTGTGCACCGCTTCGACAGAAAGCAAATAAATACACGAACGGCCATGACCGGAGGCTTCTCTCCTGTCGTGGCCGTTCGTTATATTGATTATATGATGGCGAAACGCCGCAGGGAGGCAAGCCGCGCAGTGTGAAGTGATCAGCGCGCTATGTTGCCAAGCTCCATCATGCGGATCAGCACGCGGATGCCCTGGAGATAAGCGCGGATCGGGATACGCTCATTGGTGCCGTGCACGCCGCTGTGCGCAAGCGCCGCATCGACCATGAAGGGACTGCAGCGCAGACAGGTATCGCAGATCGGCTCATAGCACTTTGCGTCCGTCGCCCCCGCCGTGAGCGACGGCACCGCAACAACGTCGGGATAAAACTCTCCCAGTACGGTTTCGAGCGTCCGGTAGCCGAAGCCGTCAGTCCGGGCAATCCCGGAGGGATCGTTCGCCTGCTCATAGCGCAGTCTGACCGGACTCTGCGGATCAGCGGCGCGTACGGCCTCTATGCAGCGGGCAAACAGGCTCTCTTTATTTTCTCCCTCGTTGAGGCGGAAATTGATGATCGCGCGCATGTTATGGGGCAGGACATTTCCCGCGGCGCTGCCGCCCTCGATCACTGTCGGGGCAATCGTCGTCGCGGCCAGCGGGAAAAGTGCGGGACGCGCCGCGCAGAAAGCGGCGATCTCGCCCGCGTTGGCGCGGACATTTTGCGTCAGTGTGCGCAGCGGCTCTTCCGTGATATACGGGGCGAGCTTTTCAAAGCTTTTCAGCAGCGGCTCCGGGCAGTGCGGGGCGAAGGGGTGATCCGTGATCGCCGTGACGGCCCGCGCCAGATGCTCGAGGGAACTGCCTCCCCAGGGGCGGCTCGAATGCCCGCCCGCGCTCTCGACCGAAAGCTCAAGATCCGCGTAGCCCTTTTCCATGAGGTCGATCATCGTCAGCGGCACGCCCGGCGCGCCGAACGCGGCCCCGTCCTCAATGATGCCGCCGCCCTCGTCCAGCACGTACTCCAGCCGCACGCCGCGCTCCTCCAGAACCTTCGCGATGTCGCGCGCGCCGAAGTTCAGCGTCTCCTCATCGTCGCCGAAAGCGAGGTACGCGGTTCTCTGAAAGCGTGCCCCATGTGAAAGCAGGTACTCCGCCGCCTCAAGAATGCCGAACACCATCTGCTTGATATCCAGCGTCCCGCGGCCCCATATGCAGTCCTCCGCGATATCGCCGGAGAAAGCCCCGTGGGTCCAGTTGCCTTCCGTCCCTCTGACAATCGGCACCACATCCTGGTGGGACATGTACAGCGACGGCCGCAGAGAACTGTCCGAACCGGGGATCGTGACCAGCACTGAATGTCCGACAAGCTCAAAGCGCCCCGCCTCCATGACAGCCGGGTACGAGCACCGCATCAGCTCCTGCAGGCTGTCAAAGGATGTGAAATCCGTTTTGCTGTGATCCAGCTCGTTTATTGTCCGGCAGCGCACCGCCTCCGAAAGCCTTGATACAGCCCCTGCCGCGTCCAGATCCGGATAGCGGTCTTCGCCGCTGTAGAACGCATACACGTTTCCTCTGTCCATCGTTCAGCGATCCTCCAGGTATCTGCTTAAGAAGGTCCTTGTCCGCTCGTTTTGGGGATGGCCGAAGATTTCCTCCGGGCCTCCCTGCTCCAGGATAACGCCCTGGTCCATAAAGACCACGCGGTCGCTTACCTCCCGCGCAAAGGCCATCTCGTGTGTCACGACCATCATGGTCATACCCTCTCGCGCAAGCTCCTTCATGACGTCCAGCACCTCGCCCACGATCTCCGGGTCCAGGGCGGAGGTCGGCTCGTCAAAGAGCATGATCTCCGGCTCCATGCACAGCGCCCGCGCGATGGCAACACGCTGCTTCTGCCCGCCCGAAAGGCGCGTGGCGTCCGCGTAAATGAAATCCTTGAGGCCCACCGCCGTGAGATGCCGTTTGGCCGTCTCCTCTGCCTGCGCTTTGGGGATCTTTTTCACCGTCATGGGCGCAAGCGTGCAGTTATCCAGCACGTTTTTGTTGTTGAAAAGGTTGAAGCTCTGAAACACCATGCCGATCTTCTGACGCAGGGCGTTCAGATCGACGCGCAGATCCATGAGATCCTGGCCGTCGAACCAGATGCTCCCGGCGTCGGCCTCCTCGAGCAGGTTGACGCAGCGCAGCAGCGTCGATTTTCCCGAACCGGAGGCCCCGATGATGCAGACCACTTCGCCCTTGTGTATCTCCATGTCAATGCCCTTGAGCACCTGCAGCTCACCGAAGGATTTCTCCAGCTTCTCGATCCGCAATACCGTATCACTCATACCGCAGCCTCCTTCAGTTCGAGCTTGGGATGCCGCGCACCGGCATGTCCAGCTTCTTTCCCAGCCACTTCAAAAGCAGCGACGACAGCCAGGTCAGCACCAGATATAAAAGCGCCGCCACGCAGTAGATCTCCAGCGAGCGGAAATAGATGCCGCTCACTGACTTTGTCGCGTACATGAGGTCCATCACGCCGATGACCGACAGAACCGACGAATCCTTGATGTTGATGATGAACTCGTTGCCGATGGCGGGGATGGAATTCTTCACCGCCTGGGGGAAAACCACCTTTGTCATCGTCTGCCAGTTCGTCATGCCGACGCTGCGCGCCGCCTCGGTCTGGCCCCTGTCCACGGCGAGGATGCCGCCGCGCAGCACCTCCGTGAGGTAGGCCGTCGAGTTGAGCGCCACCGTACACAGACCGGAGATGAAGAAGCTCCACACATGGTTGATCTCGGTCACGGTCATGCCCGTTTTCTTGAAGAGATTAAAGCCGAAGTAGTAGAAGATCAGCGCCTGCACCATCATGGGTGTACCTCGGATGACAAAGACATAGAAGCGGGCGAAATGACTTGCCAGCCATTTGAGCGCTTTCATCACGCCGCTGTCACGCCGGTCCGGTTCCTGAATGCGCAGGAAAACCAACAGGATCGCCAGCACAAAGGCGATGGCTGTACCCAAAAGCGCGATGCGTACCGTCGTCCAGACGCCGGTCACGAGCATGTCTTTGCCCTTGATGGACATGTAGACCATCGAATCCACAAAGCCCTGCGGGTTCTTATCCATCACGGCGCAGCGGCGCACCGTCTCCGCAAAGCTCACGCCGCACCAGACAAGCAGTGCGGCCCCGGCAATCCAGGCCGCGATAATCAGCGCCTTCGTCTTGTTTGTCTTCTGAATCATAACTTTAATCCCTTCTATAAGGGGGAAGCGCCGTTGCCGGGCTTCCCCCTGTCTGTTCAGTTTTGCCGCTCCCTCTTTACAGTTTTAAAGCCTTTGCTTTGAAGTTGAGAGGAAAATGGGAGAAGCGGACTGGAGCGAGTTGCGTTTGACGCCGTCAGGCGGGCGCCTTTTCGGCGGCGGTGTTCCACATCTCGTCGCGCTGGGCCTGCTCGACACCGGCGAGAGCCTCGTTTGCCAGTCTGCACAGATCCTCGTCTTCATAGCGGATACCCACGCAGGAGCCCTTGGCGGGGAGCTCAAAGCCGTCGCCCTCGGCGAAGGTGATGAGGCGGAAGTCGGGGTTGGAGGTCATGTAGGCGGGGGCGTTCTCCACGTTGACAACGATCGCGTCGCAGGCACCCTGCTGGAGTCTGGCGACCATGTCGGGGATGCTGGAAACGGGATTGAGATGCTCAACGCCGTTGATCTGATCAATGACGGTGTCAAGGGCCGTATCCTTCTGGCCCAGAACGCTCGCGCCATTGAAGTCCTGAATGGTCTTTGCGCCCTCAAAGGGAGAGCCCGCGTTGACCATCATGCCGTACTCGGTGGCGTGGTAGGGGGTGGTGAAGTTGATGGCCTCGCGCCTCGTGGCGGTGTCCATCATACCGGCGATGATCGCGTCGATCCGGCCCTCGTTCAGGGCGGGGATCAGGCCGTCCCATTCCATCTTCACGATGACGAGCTCAAGGCCCAGGTAGTCGGCGATGATTTTGGCCCACTGTACGTCATAGCCTTCGGCATAGGCGCCGGCCACGTTCTCAATGGGGACGTTGGTGTCACTGGCTTCGGCTTCCTGCCAGTTATTCGGGGCGTAGGCACACTCCATGCCGACACGGAGCTGACCGTTGAGGTAGGCAAGTTCTGCGTACGGAGCGGCGCTCTCGGCGGAAGCTGTGGCCGTCAGGGAAAAGATCATCATCAGAGACAGCAGGACTGCCGCAAGTCTTCTCAGGTTGTTCATGGTATTTTCTCCTTTAATTCATATTTGACAGGGCGCATAAAAAATGCCGCAGACGCGGCTTCGCGTCTACGGCACATGACTTTCAAATACAGCCGGGGCCCCGGCTTGAAATTCTGTACTCGATAGCGCTCCACTCGCGTGACAGTCCGGCGGATCTTCTCCGACGGCCCAGCAGGAAAACATGCAGCTATACTTTCCCACTTCGGCGATGTTCCCTTTCAGCTCCCGCGAAAGCTGCTTCCCGGCAGAAGCTTACTGATGAACCTCGCGCCTCTATCTTGGCTCAGATGATAATGGGCCTCTGCCCGTTTGTCAAGACGGAAAGATTTTTTCTCCTTCTCTGTGCAAGTTTTGAAAAAACTTTTGCTCTTTTTTGTGCTAATGTGCTAAACCGACGAGTATAATTTATTTCTATTCCTTATGAACAGGCTGTTTATGGGATAGAACAAAACGGATGCGAAACAGCAAAAAGCCACCCCGCAACAAAGCAAGGTGGTCTTTTGCTGCGCATAGTCGCCGCGCACAGGGATAGTAAGAAAAGGTTCGCAGTCCCGGCGAAGCTTTATCACCTTTCCCGCTCCCCTGCTATTTCTGCTCGGAAAACACATAGGCCTGTTCGATCCAGGAAAGCAGCTCATCGTCCAGTTCCTCAGGCGAACCGATGACAAAATGGGTCGTCCAGCGCCCCGGATAAACCTCGGTCTTCACGGCGACACGCGCAGAGTCCAGCGCATACGGAAGCCCCAGCGTCAGCGTGAGCCACCTCTCCGGCAGCTCCGCCCTGCGCCTGACCCGTGCAAAGGACACGCAGGCATAGACATACTTGTGATAATAGGTGATCTGTGTTTTCTGCACCCGCTTTTGCGTCTCCGGGAAATGTTCATACAGCTTTGCTTCCAAGGCTGTGAAGATGGGCAGCGCTTCCCGGCGGGCATCGAAAAACATCAGGGTGTCCATATCGAGTTCCCGCATTTGTGCCTCAAGCCTCCCGCAGTTTGATCGTGACGCGGACGGTGCCGCCGTCAGATTTGCCCATAAATGGATTATACCATTGGTGCACGTTAAAAAAAGTTTAGATATACAACATCGTTTTCTGTTGAGAACCGGAGGTATATACGCTATACTCAGTTCAAACGCATTACGGCAGTCTCATCTTTTCAGGGCCGATGTTCAGTGTACCGCAAGTCAAGCAGTCATGAAATGCGGTCTCCCGGGTGGATGAAGCGGAGGGGCTTTCCGCTCTGCCTGACGAGGATTGGTAATTTGAGGAGCTTTTGAAAAATGGCGATAACAAAAACGGATTACATGCGCGGCATGCAGTGCCCGAAAATGTTGTGGCTGGACAAGCACAAGCCCGGTCTGAAAGCCATACCCCCGGAAATCCAGGCCAAGCTTGACGCGGGCAACGACTTCGGCGATCAGGCCATGGGCATGTTCGGCCCCTATGAAGAGATGACGGTATATCGTCCCGGTACAACGATCCCGGATAAAGCGGCCATGCTGCAAAAGACGCAGGAGCATCTGGAAGCCGGAACGCCCGTGATCTGTGAGGCGGCTTTTTCAAATTACAACAACTACTGCGCTGTCGATATTCTTCGCAGGACGGACACGGGGTATGACTTCTATGAAGTCAAAAATGCCCCGGAAGTATATCCTCAATTTGTCAGGGACGCCGGGTTTCAGTATTACATCATGGCCAGATGCAAAATGAAGATCGGTAGGATTTTTATCGTCATCCACGGCCCTGACGAAGACAATCCCTTCGTCCCTGTGGATGTGACAAAAGAGGCGAAAGGCTATTACAAATGGGTCAACGATCACATCTGGGATCTCAATCGGATGCAGAAGCAGACGGATGAGGTGGAAATGGAGCCCGGCGATCAGTGCTCCGATCCGTATGCGTGCTGGTATTACGACTACTGCCACGGGGATCACAGTTAACACGGAGGACCAGGTATGACCGGTAAAACATGATTCTATACAAAAGGCATTGTCTCTCAACAGTTTCCATTCCGCTTCACCTGCCCCCGTTTGTCTCAATTCAACTCTTTATTTCAAAACCGTTTTCACATAGCGATTACGGGATACAGTCGGTGTTTTCCTGCGCGGTCTTGTCGCTGCAGGCCCAGAGCTTTTTCTGCTCTTTGTAGGAAAAGTCTTTGATCCGGTTCATCCGCGTCTCTGTCCGATCGAGGAACACCGGAAGCTCCCGGCAGTCAAAACTGCCCGTATCGGCCCGCATCTATTTCGCCGGGGAGATGATGATCCTCGTGTCCGTACCTCTGGGTTCGAAATATAATTATTATAAAGCAAGCAGCGCAGTGGTGCAAGGCGAAGATATGGCAGCACCCCGCCAAATTGAGATAATCCGAACCGCAGGTTCCGTTCGGAGATGTCAGGGGAATAACGGCTAACGTCTGCGGCTGCCGCTGGATCAGCAAATAAAACTCCCGGAATCACGGTACGCTGCCTGCGATGCCGGTGACTCCGGGTTTGATTGTCGTAATGATTACTCCGGCAATTATACATCCGAAAAATTCCGCTGAGCTGGTAATGCCGGAGTAATAATCACCTTGCTTTTCGGTTGCCCCGCAGGGGGCGAGAAAAGCGGCATTTTAATCGTTTTATTCATGCGGCTGAGCAAAGTCCGATTTGCGGGCATTTTGTAGCCGCATGAATAAAAGCTATACTCTCCGGTTGACCGGCTCACGGCCTTCCAGCACGTCGATGATCTGCTGGGCGGTCATGATGCCGCAGTTTTCGAGATTCTCATAGGTCTCGGCCCCGTTGTGGGAGGTGGCAATGACGTTGGGCAGGCTGAGCAGCGGGGTGTTCTCCGGTGTTGCGGGCTCATGTACGAACACGTCCGATGCAAAATAGCCGACCTGGCCGTTCGTCAGGGCCTCATACATGGCTTCCTCATCCACGACCTCGCCGCGGGCGTCGGTCACGAAGATCACGCCGGGCTTTGTGAGCTTCAGGGTTTCGCGGTTGATCATGTTCTCGGTAGAAGGCAGCAGCGGGACAAGGATGCAGATGGTGTCGCTGCGGGCCATGAGATCCTCAAAACTCGTAAACTCTACACCGTACTTTGCGGCGACTTCTTTGTTCGGCATCACGTCGTAGGCCAGCACATGGCAGTCAAAACCCGTGAGTTTCTTCGCGACCCACTGGCCGATGGCGCCGAAGCCCAGAATGCCGACGGTGGAACCTGTCACCTCATGGAAGTTCAGGTTCTTCCACTGGCCTTCCTTGGTCATGGCGTTGAGGCGGGGCAGTTCGCGGCGGGCGGCGAGCATCATGGCCATCACATGCTCGGCCACGGCGTTTGCGTTGACGCCCTGGCAGTTGGTGACGATGATGCCGCGCTTCTTGGCTGCCTCGGTATCAACCGAGTTCATGCCGGTGCCGTAGCGGGCCAGCACCTTCACGTTGGGCGCGGCGTTCATTGCTTCCTCGTTCCACGGCTCGCAGTTTGCGATGCAGGCGTCGATGTCGCCGACCAGCGGCAGCAGCTCTTCCAGGTAAAAATCGCGGTCCAGATCGTTGGTCACAAGCTCATAGCCCTTTTCCTGGAGCATCTTATAACCCGTCGGGCTGAACTTCTTGTAAGCGGGCTTGGCAATCAGAACTTTCTTTGCCATTTTCCATACTCTCCTTTATATTATCGTGCTGAGTTGAAATCCTTCAGCGCCGGGTCCAGTACGGCCAGATCATAGCGGCGGCTGGAGTGGCGGAAGGCACCCAGGACCCAGAGATAGGCGTTGCGTGTGCCGGGGCTTGCCACCGTAGGATGATAGCCGCGCGGACACTGCACCATCGTGCCGGAGCGGACGGTGTGGGTCACGATATCGTCCACTTCGCCGGACTTGAGGTAGCTGATATGAAAACCGAAGTGGGGCAGCGGCATGTCAAAGTAGCAGTAGACCTCCTCGAGGTCCTTCTCATGCTGGTGCGGAGGCCAGCTTGTCCACGCGCCCTCGCCGCCCCAGGTAAGACCGCAGATCAGGCGCGACGCTTCGTCCTTGTCGGACAGGGTCATGAACACCTCGCGCTGGCCGATGCCCTCGCCGTGAATCTGATGGATATCGCCCACGGGGGCGTCCTTTTCAAAAGCGCGGAAGAAGGCCTTGCCATAGCCCTCATACACAGCGGCGGCGATATAGAACACACAGTCTTCCAGCGCTGTGATCGTCACGCTCTCGCAGCCGGGCATAAAGAACGCGTCAAAGCGCTTCATCTCCTGTGTCAAAACCGGGTGGCCGCTGAGCTTTGCCGCGCCCGCGATCAGCACCGGATGCATTTCCAGTCCGGCGGATTCGAGTTTATGGCTCTCCCCTTTCGGGAGGTTCAGGCGGTAGATCCGCGTTTCCTGACAGGCGCATTTGTCCGGAGAGATGACGGCGTGAAAACCGGGTGCCTCCGGCGACTGAACGCGCCAGGATTCCATTTCTTCCTTGCAGGACATATTGATGCCTCCTTATTCCATGTAGGCGCCCTTCATGGCGCTGACAGCATGCTGGGCGTAGAGCTTCAGAAGACCGCTGCGATACTTGCTCGTAAAGCCCTTCCAATTTTTCTTCCTCTCGGCCAGTGCTGCTTCGATCTCCTCGGGTGTCTTTCGCTCGCCGTGAATGCCGACGATTGCCAGGCGGCGTGCCTCCACGTCGATCTCGATGAGGTCGCCTTCTTCCACAAAAGCGATCGGCCCGCCGGCGGCGGCCTCCGGGCTGACGTGCCCGATCACGGGGCCGCGGGAGGCTCCGGAGAAGCGTCCGTCCGTGATGAGCGCGACGCTGGCCGCAAGCTTCGGGTCGGCGCAGATGGCCTCGCCGGTGTAGAACATCTCCGGCATACCGGAGCCGCGGGGGCCCTCGTAACGGATGAAGATGGCGTCGCCGGGCTTGACCTCGCCGTGGAGCACGGCGGCGATGCAGGCCTCCTCGCTGTCGTAGGGCTTGGCGCTGAGGGTCGCCTTGAACATGTTCTTCGGGCAGGCGGTGTGCTTGATGACACAGCCCTCCGGCGCGAGGTTGCCGCGCAGGATGGCGATGCTGCCGTCGGTGCCCTTGGCGTTATCAAAGCTGTGGATGATGTCCTCGCGGCTGACGGTGATGCCGAGGGCTTTGGTTTTCTCTTTCAGCAGCGCGTCGCAGCGCTCGTAAAAACCGTTTCGCTTGAGCTCCTCCAGGTTCTCCCCCAGCGTCTTGCCGGTGACGGTCATGACGTCCAGATGGAGCATGGACTTGATCTCCTCCATCACGCGCGGCACGCCGCCGGCGTAATAGAAGTACTGGGCTGGCCAGTCCCCCGAGGGGCGGATGTTCAGCAGATAGTGAGCGCCGCGGTGCATGCGGTCAAAGGTGTCGGCGTCGATGGTGAAGCCGAACTCGTGGGCGATGGCCGGGATATGCATGGTGGCGTTGGTGGAGCCGGAGATGGCCGCGTGGACCATGATGGCGTTTTCAAAGCTCTCCATGGTCACAATGTCCTTTGCGCGGATGCTCTGCTCCACAAGCTTCATGAGCTGCTTGCCCGCGTCATGTGCCGCAGCCTTGAGCTCCGGAGCGGTGGCAGGCATGAGGGCCGTGCCGGGCAGCATCAGGCCCAGCGCCTCCGCCATGATCTGCATGGTGGACGCCGTGCCCATGAACGAGCAGGCGCCGCAGCTCGGGCAGGCATTGTGCTTATAATAGTCGAGCTGCTCGTTGGGGATGACGCCGGTCTTCTCCCAGGCGTCGAACTTGCCGATCTGCTCGAGGGTCAGCAGCTCGTTGATGGCGCAGGAGGGGTCCTGCACCACATACTTTTCGGGCAGCATATGGGCCTCCATGACGCCGCCGGTGACGACGATGGCGCTCATGTCCCTGAGCCGGCCGATGCTCATGAGCATGGCGGGCATGGATTTGTCGCAGCTTGCGATGAACACGCCGCCGTCAAAGCAGGTGGCGTTGGCCTGCGCTTCGACGAGATTGACGATCGCATCGCGGTGGGGCAGCGAATAGTTGATGCCGTCGTGTCCCTGGGCGATGCCGTCGCACATATCGGTGGCAAAGTAGCGGGCTGCCTTGCCGCCGTTTTCGTTGACGGCCTTTACCGCTTCTTCCACGAAGCGGTTCAGGTGCGCGGAACCGGGGTGGCTGTCGCCGTAGGTGCTCTCCACGATGATCTGCGGCTTGCCGAGGTCTTCGACCTGCCAGCCCATGCCCATGCGCAGGGGGTCCATCTCCGGCGCGAGTTTTCGTACTTCCTGACTTTTCAACATGTCTTTTCCTCTTCTCACGGTGTCTGGAGGCTGCCGTCGCGGTTGCGCGTCTGCGTCCAGGTGGTCATGGTGTTTTCACATGGGTATTTGGCGGCTTCCTTCTCGTTGAGCTCAACGCCGAGGCCGGGCTTGTCGTTTGCGTAGACGAAGCCATCGCCGCCGTATTCGGGCATGCCGGGGAACACGTCCAGCAGCGCGCCCTTCGGTCCGCTGAGCTTCTGGATGACGAAGTTCGGCGGCTCGATTCCGCTCCACTCCTGCAGGCCCAGGTTCTGGGCGGCAAGGTCGATGTGGATGTTCGCTGCATGGGCAAGCGGGCTCATGTCGCCGGGGCCATGCCAGCAGATGCGCACGCCGTACTGCTCGCAGAACTGCTGGAGCTTGCGGGCGGGCGTGATGCCGCCGACCTGGCTGAGATGCACGCGCATATAGTCGATGCTGCGGTTAGTCACGGCGTGGCGGTACTCCGCCGGATTGTTGAACAGCTCGCCCTGGGCAAGGGGCGTGGTGCTGGTCTGCTTGATCTTGTCCAGCCACTCGATCTGCTCCAGCGGGACCACGTCTTCCATGAAGAAGAGCTTCAGGGGCTCCATCTCCTTGACGAAGCTGACGGCTTCGGTGGGGTGGATGCGCTCGTGGACATCGTGGACAAGGTCTACCTCGTATCCCTCGCGGGCGCGGATGCCCTCGAAGAGCTTGACGGTGTTTCTCATGTATTCCTTGCTGTCGAGATATACGCCGGGCAGCGCGCCCTTTGCAGCCCAGGCGGGCGCTTCGCCGTAACCGCCGCCGCCGTAGCCGCCGCACTGGCATCTGAGATGGCGCACGCCGATGGAGCGGTACATGTCGATGTTGTCACAGATCTCGCTGACGTTGGCCCCGTCCACATGACGATACACCGGGACGCCCTCGCGCACCTTGCCGCCGAAAAGGTCATAAACCGGCATGTTTGCCATTTTGCCCTTGATGTCCCAGAGCGCCATGTCCACGCCGGAGATGGCGTTGTTGACGACGGGGCCGGTGCGCCAGTAGGCGTTCTGGTGCATGAGCTGCCAGAGCTCGCTGATGCGGCTGACATCGCGCCCGATCAGCAGAGGCTTGAGATAGGTCTCGATCAGGTGCTGCACCGCAAGATGGCGATAGGCGAAGGTTGCGCAGCCCAGGCCGAATAGTCCAGGCTCGCTGGTCTCCACTTTCACGACCACGAGATTGATCCCCTCCGGGGCGGTGCAGATCACTTTTACATCGCGGATGACCGGATTCATGTTTTGTCCTCCCTGCAGAAAAGGGGATATGAAAACCATATCCCCTTTTTCCTGATCCAATTTAACAGTTTATGCCGTGAATGGCAAGATTACATGACGAGGTAGCCGCCGTCGACGGGGATGATCGCGCCGCCGAGGTAGTCGCTGGCATGAGAGGCGAGGAAAATGCAGGGGCCCTTCATGTCGTTGCCGGTGCCCCAGCGGTGCGCGGGGATGCGCTGGGTCAGCTCGTCGTAGCGCTGCTGGGTGTACTTGGGATTTTTCGGGTCGGTCAGGGCCACATTCATCTCGGTGTCCATGTAGCCGGGAGCCAGAGCGTTGATGTTGATGCCGTACTGGAGCAGGTCGTTGCTGAAAGCCTTGGCGAGCTGGGCAACGCCGCCCTTGGCAGCGGAGTAGGCGGGCACGGTCTTGCCGCCGAAGAAGGAGCACATGGAGGCGATGAGGATGATTTTGCCGTATCCCTTGGGCTTCATGACGTTGGCCGCGGCGCGGGCAAGCCAGAAGACGGAGTTGAGGTTGGTGTTGATGACATCGTCCCAGTCCTGATCGGGGAACTCGTTGGAGGGATGGCGGCGCTGGATGCCGTGAGCCGCGACCAGAATGTCGAGGTCGCCCAGCAGCTCCATGCTCTTGTCGAAGGCAGCCTGGCAGGACTCGCGGTCGGCCAGATTGGCCTTGACGCCGTGGCACTTGTAGCCCTTGCCGCAGAACTCTTCGGCGACTGCGAAGACCTTGTCGCTGGTGCCGATGATGGCGACTTCCACGCCGGACTCCATCAGGCCCTCAGCCATGCCTCTGCCGAGACCGCGGGTGCCGCCGGTCACGATCGCCTTTTTGCCGGTGATGTCAAACATGTTGTTAACCATGATAAATAGCTCCTTTTCTGATATGTAATGTTTTGTTGATTACTTTACGAGGAAGGTGCAGAACTTCTCGGAGAACACGCACAGGAAGAAGACAGCCGTATAGCCGATGAAGAACGGGAGCTCTGCCTTGGCGATGTCGCCGATCTTCAGCTCACGCACAGAGCGCGTGACCTGCACGGCGGAGAAGATGTTGACCGCGACGGGCGGGGTCATGGTGCCGATGACGTTGGAGATGCAGAGGATCATGCCGAAGTGGATGATGTGGATGCCCATGCTCTCGGCGATCGGCCAGAGGACCGGGACCAGCAGGACGGCGATGGCGGTGCCTTCCATGAAGGTGCCGAAGATGAGCAGGATGATCGCGACGACGAGGCAGAACAGGGTCTTGTTCAGGTTCATGCCCACGACAAATTCCACCAGGGCCTTGGAAGCGCCGGAATAGGTGAAGATCCAGGAGAAGGCGGTGGAGGCGGCGATGATGAAGAGGATCATGGCCGAGCTCTTGGCGGACTTCATCAGGATGGGGATGATGTCGCGCAACGTCAGTTCCTTGTAGATGAACGTGCCGGCGATGAAGGCCCACACGCAGGCGACAGCCGCGCTCTCGGTGGCGGTCAGCAGACCGGAGTAGATGCCGCCGAGGATGATGATCGGGGTCAGCAGGGCGGGGATCGCGTCAACCGTGATCTTGGCGATCTCTTTGCCGGTGCGCTTGACCTGGACCTTGGGCCACTTCTCCTTATTGGCGAAGAAGATGACCTCCGCGATCAGGACCAGCATGATCACGACGCCGATCATGAGGCCCTCGGAGAACATGTTGGTGACGGAGGCGCCGGTCAGGGTGCAGTAGAGCACCATGATGATTGACGGCGGGATGATGGGGCCGAGGCCGCCGGAGACGACCAGCAGGCCCGCGGTGCGCGCTTCGGGGTAGCCGTCCTTGACCATCTCGGCATAGAGCATGGAGCCGATGGCGACGACGGTGGCGGGAGCAGAACCGGACAGGGCCGCGAAGAAGGCACAGGCCAGAACGAGTGCCACGCCCATGCTGCCGCGGATATTGCCGATGAGGCAGTTTGCGAAGTTGACGATGCGGCGCGAGATGCCGCCGCCGGCCATCAGGTTGCCCGCCAGAATGAAGAAAGCGATGGCCATGATGGAGGTGGACTGCAGGCCGCCGAAGAGACGCTGGGCGATGACCGCGGCGGAGACGCCGAGATCGCCGAACATGACGGCTGCGAGGGAGCCGACGCCCAGGGAGATGGAAATGGGAACACCGATGACGATGCAGACAAAGAAGACCAGGAACAGAATAATACCGGCATTCATGCGTTATCCGCCTCCTTTTTCTTTCTGCCGAACAGGGTGTCGATCAAATCGTCCACCCTGGTGATGGGCTCCATCGGGATATTGAAAATCTTGCCGATCAGCATCAGGACCTGGGTGATGAGGGTCAGGCAGAAGGAGATCGACAGGGACAGATACAGCGTGTACATGGGGATCTTCATGACGGGGGTGGTTTGTGCGGTTTTGAGCTGCTTGGCAACGAGGGCGTTGCCGTTGCGGAACATCATATATACGAAGTAGATAACAATCAGGCGGGCAATGATGTCGAGGACCTTGCCGATGGTCTTGCCCTCCAGCTTGCTTGTCAGCGCAGTCACACTCACCTGCGTGCCGTCACGCAGGCCGAGTTCGGTGCCGAGCAGAGCCATATAGACCATGGAATACACGGCCAGCTCCTCGGTCCAGGGCATGGAGCCCTTGATGATATTGCGGTTTACAACGGAAATGAAGTAACAGATTACCATAATGGCGAAGGTCAGTGCGCAGGCAACCAGCTCAACTGCCGTCAGGCCGCGGACTACCTTATTGACAGCTTTCATAACGCTCCTCTTTTCTTTGAGTTATCAGATGAGCAGACCACGGGGGTCTGCTCATCTTTGATAGCTTGCTTACTTGACAGCGGCGCGGGCAGCGTCAACGGCGGCGACCCAGTCGGGATCGTAAGTCGTGCCGTCAGCGGCGGCCTTGGCGGCGTAAGCGTCCTTGAGGGAGTTGATGTCGATTTCGTAGAAGGAAACGCCGACACCCTTGAGAAGGTCGATGGCTTCGGCATTGGCCTCGTTGAGGAACTGCCACTGCTGTTCGCAGCCGGCCCAGACGGCCTCGACGAAGGTATCCTTGAGCTCATCGGGGATCTGGTTCCAGGCGTTGTCGCTCATGCACAGGGGGATGTAGACAAAGCTGTGGTGGGTGGTGGTGACGGAATTGACACCGGCTTCGTAGAACTTGTTGACCCAGCAGTTGGAGACAGCGTTCTCGCAGGCGTCGATGGTACCCTGCTGCAGAGCGGTGAACTGCTCACCGGCGGCAAGTGCGACGGGGTTTGCACCGAAGGAGGTGAAGGCGGCCAGCTGGCCCTGGTTCTGCATGGTGCGGATCTTGACGCCCTTGAAGTCGTCGATGCTCTGGATGGGCTTCTTGGAGAAGACATCACGGAAGCCGGACTCCATGTAGCCAATCACGTGGATGCCGAGAGGCTCAGCCTTGGCGTTGATGAGGTCGCCCAGCTCATGCTGTACGGCGTAGTTGGCCTGGTCCTGGGAATCCCACAGGAAAGCCTGGTCGAGGATAGACATCTCAGGGATGTAGTTTGCGAGAACGGAGTTTGCGCAGCTTGCGATGGCCAGGTCGCCCTGGATCGCCATGTCGAGGGTATCGGCCTCACCGCCGAGGGTACCACCGGCAACGACGTCGATCTTGATGGCGCCCTGGGTGGCTTCTTCGACGGAGGCGGCAATGGCCTGCGCGCCCTTGTAGTAGTTGGACTGCTCGTTGTCCACCATGGCGAACTTGAAGGTAATGGGCTTGTTGGCGGCGTAGGCAGGAGAGCCGACTGCAGCCAGCGCGACGATAAGAGTCAGAGCGAGGAGAGCGGAGAGAATGCGCTTTTTCATAATTGACCTTCTTTCCTGCGGTTTCCCGCATAGTATGATGTAATACGCACGACGTATGACGTCTTGCTTCTGGGAAAAAGATAACACTGTCGACAGGGGTTTGTCAACAGTGTTTTGTTATTTTGTAGACACGCCTAAATCCGGCGTTTCCTTTTTGTATGTTTTTACCTGCTTTCAGCTTTCACTTTCCGCATTCGCCTGGTTATCCTTCAATTCTTTGATGCATTCAAGGTTGGCTTCGATATGCTTCCGCATGTTTTTTTCCGCGGCGGCGGCATCGTTGGCGCAGATTGATTCCGCGATGGCACGGTGCGTCCGGATGGTATCCCGCAGAATCTTCGGATCCTTGAAACGGGTGAAGAGCTGTACGCTGTAGTTGATGATCGGGATCATTTCGGACAGCACACGGTTGTGAGTGCTCGCGGCGATATACTGGTGAAAGGCATTGTCCGCTTCGTAGTGATCCACGCCGGACAGGATCGCGTCCTCAACAGCCTGGCAGCGCTTCATCAGTTCCGCTTTCTCTCCTTCAAGGATGCGCTGCGCGGCAAGGGATGCGATCCAGGGCTCCATGTGCATGCGGACCTCATACAGGTTTTCGGTCAGGCCGATCTTGTCGGTGATAAAATCAAAACCCAGCGGATCGTCCACCTTGCCGAGCTCTTCTGTCACAAAGGTCCCCTTCCCCCGGCGGATCTCCAGGCAGTTTCGCGCCACCAGCAGCTTGACCGCTTCACGGATGGTTCCACGCCCGACATTCAGGCTCTCGGCCAGTTCAAATTCATTGGGCAGCTTGTCTCCAATACCGATGTTCCGTTCCTTGATCAGATCGCTGATCTGATTGGCAACCTTCTCGGAAAGCGATAATTCCTTCTCCTGTTGTACTGTCTTAAATATAGTATTCATAGGATAGCCCCCCGCATCTCATACGACATCATACATTATACGGGGAACTGTTTACTTTTTCAAGAGGGGGCACGAAAAAAACTGTGAGGGTTCAGAAGAGGTCTAATCATTCAAGGTGATTGGCGGAAAC
>JBGUQD010000020.1:0-2763 GCA_045130755.1 Candidatus Limivicinus sp.
AGGAATAAGGACGCCATCCGTCGAGGTATCCCCCGAGTCGGGGGATACCTGACTTCATGGTGTTCTTCTGACGTCAGCCGCCGAAGACTGCGAGCAGGAAGCCTGCCGCAACGGCGGAGCCGATGACGCCGGCCACGTTCGGGCCCATGGCGTGCATCAGAAGGAAGTTGGACGGATTGGCTCTCGCGCCTTCCAGCTGGGAGACACGGGCCGCCATCGGAACCGCGGACACACCGGCGGAGCCGATCAGGGGGTTAATCTTGCCGCCCGAGAGCTTGCACATGACCTTGCCCAGCAGCAGGCCGCCGACGGTGGCAAACTCAAACGCAATCAGGCCGAGCACGATGATGAACAGGGTCTGCGGCGTGAGGAAGCGGTAGTACACCGCCGTCGCACCGACGGACGTGGACAGGAAGATCGTCACGATGTTCATCAGGGCGTTCTGCGCCGTGTCGCTCAGACGATCGGTCAGGCCGCATTCCTTGAACAGGTTGCCCAGCATCAGGCAGCCCAGCAGCGGAGCCACCGAGGGGAGCAGCAGGCACACGAAGATCGTCACGATGATCGGGAAGAGCACCTTCTGCTTCTTCGAGACCGGACGGAGCTGTTCCATCTTGATCTCACGCTCTTCCTTCGTGGTCAGCAGGCGCATCACTGGCGGCTGGATCAGCGGGATCAGCGCCATGTACGAATACGCCGCGATGGCAATCGGGGCCAGATAATCCGGCGCCAGCTTACTCGTCAGCCAGATGGCCGTCGGGCCGTCCGCACCGCCGATGATGCCGATGGAGGCCGCCACGTTCGGCGCAAAGCCGAAGATGCCGATCGCCATCAGGAAGGCGGCGAAGATACCGAACTGCGCGGCAGCGCCGAGAAGCAGGCTCTTCGGGTTGGCCAGCAGCGGGCCGAAGTCGGTCATCGCACCCACGCCCATGAAGATCAGGGAGGGATACAGACCGGACTTGACGCCGATGTAGAGGATATCCAGCAGGCCGCCTTCATGGACGATGTCCGTGAGGCGGACGGTGCCTTCGATGTATTTGTCCCAGAGCTCGGGGTGATACATGTTGGAGCCCGGGAGGTTCGTGAGCAGCATGCCGAAGGCGATACCGATCAGCAGCAGCGGCTCAAACTTCTTTACCAGCCCCAGATACAGCAGCACGCAGGCGATCGCGATCATCAGGATCTGACGCCAGTCGTTGAACAGCATGTAGAAGCCGGAGGTCTGGCCGAGACGGCCAAGCGTTTCCAGTATACTCATCGGCAGCTCCTCAGATCACGAGCAGCGCATCGCCTGTGGCCACAACCGCGCCCTTGGAGGCGACAATCTGCTTTACAACGCCGTCGCAGGGAGCGGCGACCTCGTTCTCCATCTTCATGGCCTCGATGATGACGAGGACCTGGCCGGCCTTGACAGCCTGACCGACGGAGACCTTGACGTCCAGCACGTTGCCGGGCAGCGGGGAGTCGACACGGGTACCGGCTGCGACTGCACCGCCGGCGGGAGCCGCAGCGGCAGGTGCCGGGGCGGCTGCGGGAGCGGCAACAGGCGCCGCGGCCACGGGTGCCACAGGGGGAACGTAGTCGTATTCGTCTTCGATAATGGCTTCGCCCTGCTCGACGAGGACTTCATAGGTCTTGCCCTTCAGTGTGATTTTATATTTCATTCCTGGTTGTCCCCCTTGATTTCTTTAATAGAGAGAAATTGCAGCTCTTTGAGCGGAATCTGAGTGGTCTCGGCGACGATCGCCATGATCATCGCGGCGTCTCTCGGGTCGGTGTCCCAGAGCTTCAGCTCCCGGGTGTACTTCGGACCGGGCTTTTCGACCTTGGCCGGTTCGGCAGCGGGGGCCGGAGCAGCCGCAGGTGCAGCCGCGGCTGCGGCCAGGGCAGCTTTCTTCTCCACACTGTCGCCGACGGCGGTCATGATCTTGATGATGGCCATGAGCAGAATCAGCGCGAAGAACACCACCATCAGACCCGTTACCGAGTACAGGCAGGCATCTCCAAACGTCATGGCTTAGCCCTCCACAGCCTGAATGCTGTACTTAACAACATTCTCTTCCCGTTCCTTGCGCTGCTGGAAGAACTTCTCGGCAACCGGCGGGAAGGCGATGTAGCTCAGGACATCCTCTTCGCAGCGGGCGGTATCGCCGAGCTTCTCCTCGGCCTTTTCATAGATGTCGGTGGGAAGCGTATCGGCATAGCGAACCTTCAGCGGCTCCTCACCGTTGAGGATCTTGGCGCGGATCTCGGGATCAATGGGAGCGGGGGTCTTGCCGTACTCGCCGCGGCAGTAGGCCTTGATCTCGGCGCCGACGTTCTTGTAACGCTCGCCGGCCAGGACGTTCTGCACGGCCTGGGTGCCGACCAGCTGGCTGGTCGGGGTGACCAGCGGGGGATAACCCATGTCCTTGCGGACCCGCGGGGTCTCCAGAAGGGCTTCGTCGAACTTGTCGAGAGCATTCAAGCTCTTCAGCTGGCTGAGCAGGTTGGAGAGCATGCCGCCGGGGATCTGATAGGTCAGGCACTGGGTGTCGGTGGCCATGGAGATCGGGTTCAGCGTGCCCTTCTCCAGGAACTCGGCACGGATGGGCTTGAAGTAGTTGGACATCTTGAGGAGCTTGTCGTCCTTCAGGTCGCTCTCATAGCCGAGCTCCTTGAGCGCAAAGTTCAGCGTCTCGGTCGCAGGCTGGCTGGTGCCGCCGGAGAACGGAGAGATGGCCGTGTCGATGACGTCCGCGCCGGCCTCAATGGCCTTGA
>JBGUQD010000021.1:0-9279 GCA_045130755.1 Candidatus Limivicinus sp.
CTCGGCATCGTCGTATTCTTCTTCGGATTCACCTTCATCATCGAAGGCAGCTTCCTCGGAATCATCAATTTCCGATTCTTCATATGGGTCATCCTCCGAATCTTCGTCGGCGGGCTCGTCCTCCGGGAAAGCCTCGACGGTCTCAGGCACCACAGGCGCAGTGGGTTCCTCCACCGCGTTGACCGTGATCCTCCGGCTGACCTCGTAGGCCGGATGCCCGTTGACGGGCTTTGCGATATAATAGGCAAAGTAGCTGCCGGGCATATCGGACGTAAACGCCGTGCCGTCCGTCGCATGGGCGGAGAAGAAGCTGACATCGACCTTATCGGTGGGCTGGTTGGTCTTATCCACCTTGAACGCTGACACATCGGCGGGATTGAAATAGTCGCCCATGTCGATGACGACATCGTAAGCAGAGACGATTTCATCCTCGTCCAGCTGGTCCCGCACATCAGCCAGCAGCGGGTACTTGGTTTCGGTGTGATAGGCAGCCTCCTCCGCGCAGGCGTACTGTGCAACGGGAGAGACCATGATCAGCGCCGCCAGCAGCAGCGCCGTCAGCTTATGGGTATAGTGTTTCATATTCGATTTTCCTCCGAATTGATGGTGTTGATGGTACTGGTGTGGCCTTTGCCTTACCTGACAGGACTGGCTTTTCTTCGGATAATCTTCCGGGCCAACAGCGATGTAAATACGATGACCGAGACGGCGGCCAGCGTTTTGAGCCAGGGTATGAGTGCGACCAAGATGTTGTCGAGGGTGAAGATAAATCGAAGCACGTTTATTTCAAAGGGGGACATTGGCGGATACCTCCATTCTCAATCTCAGGGATAATAGTTCATGCCCAGGTCGATGCTCTGCGCCGCGCCGACGACCGCGCTGTAGATCCCTTTCGGACTGCCGGTGTAATAGATCGGGATGGCGTAGTCGCGGAAACGCTCGATGCGCCTGACCTGCTTCGGCTCCAATTTCGCGCCGGGCCAGATGATGACGAGCAGCGCGACCACGCCATGCGGGAAAAACAGCAGCACCTCCTGCGCGAGGCTGGCATCATCAGACAGGCGAATATAAAAGCCCTCGGTCTCATACATCGCCCGGCGCAAGGCTTTCCACATGACACCCACTCGCATATCGGCGCTCCTCCTCTGTCAGCAGATTTCTAAAGGCCGGATCGACCCAATAATCCGCGTTTCCAATTTCCCGCATGACGATGTTCGCGGCATCCGCGATCACATCAGGGATGCGAATGAGGCAGGAAGTCCGAAAGCCCTCCGCGAAACGGCGATCCTGTTCAACAGCCTCCCGCGTGGCATAGGCATAGCGCAGACCAAAGCTGTCAGACTGTAGATAGCAAATGCCATTCATACGCACCCACGCGATTTGGCGGTTTTTACCTTCGCCTGTGAGTTCTACCGCGTTGCTGTTTTGCAGTCTCTCCCGAATAGTTATGGGGTCGGCGGGACGCAGCCCCAGCTGAGACGCCAACGCGCCGGCGATATTCGCTACTGACTCGAGGGAAAGGCGCTGATTTCCATTTCTCATAACGCGTCTCCTCAATGGCGCGATGGGCGCGGCTTCTTTTCCAGATAGCGATTGCAGGCGTAGCCCTGGGTGGGCAGCTGCAACCCCTGCGCCCAATGGGGCGGCTGCTCCATGATGGCGCTGACGGCCATGAGCGCGACGGGCTCCTCACTCTCCACAACTATCTTGTTCGCCAGGTACAGGACGACGGGATAGTTGGCGTCCGTGAGGCGCTGCATCGAATCCAGCAGCACATCCCGCGCAAGCCCCTGAACGATGTCACGCAGGAACTTCGCGCCATTGCCCTGCATGATGTCCCACTTGCCGTCCTTGTTCATACCGGCATACATGATGATGCTGAAGCCGTCCACGCCGAACATGATCTCCGGTTCCCGGTAACACAGCGCCCGCCCGGAGGGAAGCTCGATGCACAGCGTCCCGTTGTAGCCACTGAATAGCAGGCCGTGGGTCTTGGCGACGGCGGGATGGGTCAGGCAGCGCCGAATGGCGTTATCAATGTCCAGGCACAGCCGAGTCACGCGGGGATCGTCGTGGAAATACTCGGACACGCGGGGCTGCTCGTCCTGGACATAGTTCCTGCTGCTGGTGCGGGCTTCCCAATCGTCCCGAACCAGCCAATCCAGAATCCGCTGCTCCAGCGCGGGATATTCGGCTACCAACAGGCGGCACTTTCGGCGCGGAACGAAGGATGTGACAAAAAGCTGGGTCAGGATGTCCGTTACCGATTCGCATTGGCTGCCCAAGCCGCAAAACTCTCCGGAGCGAACAACATCCCGCAGCTCTGATAGTTCGGAGGAACGGCACACGGGCAGGTTGTCCAGCTGGATCAGCGGATAGCTGAATCGGCCCTGGGGATGCCCGCAGAAGCGGAACAGTCCACGAAGCCGCCCATCATTGCACACAGCTTCGCCCAGAGCGGCATACTTGCGAGTCTCCGTGCGGGAAAGCAGTTCCCACAATCTGAGCGCCTCGTCTATCTCCACCGGCGCGGTCTTGCGCAGCCGCGTCACGGCCTCCTTTGACACAGAATCCACCCGTATTCCGTTGGCAGCCAGCCATTGGCGAAACCGGGCCGGGGAATCCGCATTGATGCCGGTGATCTCCTTGAAGCGCCGGGCCATGCCGCCACGAAAGAAATCATCACAGTTGACGACGCTGCTGACCAGCTTCCTGTCCAGCTTCACGCCCCGGTCATTGATGCGCTGATTCATGCAGTAGTGCGCCCATTCCGTGTCCGGCATGGGGTACTTCCGCAGGTACTCATACAGCGCCCGCTCCACCGTGAGGTTTTGCCGGACGCACTGCCCCAGGGTTTGCAGCGCCACGGGCATTTCCTCCCAGCACTCCGGGGCCTGGTCACCGCCCTTGCGCAGATCATGGATGTACTTTTCACGCAGCACGCGCTGTACCTCCGGATCTGCGGCGATGGTCACGCCCAGCGCGGAGGCGATCTTCTTCATGCTGGAGGGCAGGCCGCGATAGGATGCCCACACCCTCATGCAGCGCCAGTGCTCCGGGCAGAGATACACGTTCCTCGGCAGCTCCAGGAGTCGGGACAGACACACGCGCTCAAACTGCGCGTCATAGGCGATCTTTGTTACGTCAGGATCTGCCAGGGCCTCGATTACCTCTGAGGGGATGCGCTCGCCCTGCTCCAGATTGACGATGCGAATGGGGCCGTTATCCGCGGCGTACCCGAACAGAAGCACGCGGAAATGATCGTCCTCGGCATAGCGGTACGCGCCCGCGCTCGACAGGTTCGCGCCGCTGGTGGTCTCGATGTCGATGTACAAGTGATTCATGGTCGTCACCTCATATCTATGTAGTTTTGAAGGGGCCGCGTCCCTCTAAGCGAGGGCAAAGGACGGTTCATCGAATGAGTACCGCCAGTGCATGAACACGCGCCTGACCGCTTCGCGGGCCCCTTCCCTGACGCGCTTGAAGCCAAAGACCGGCCGATATTCCTTTACAGGAAGGGTCAGGACGATCCTGGTGATGATCCAAATGCCCAGCGTCTGGCGCAGAACGACGGTAACGCCATCGCTATAGATGATCTCCAGGTGCCTGCTGTCGAAGCGAATACCGGCGGCCTTGTGCGCGGCGAGATAGTAGCCTATCTCGCTGCGCAGGTCGTTGATGTGATTGCCAAGCTCAGGGTGGGCGGCCTTCGCCTTCTCGAATTGCCGCTTCACTCTGGGCATGAAGAATACATTGCGGATGTTTTTCATGGACTGTTTTTGCCTCGCTTTCAAATGAAATGGGATAGCTCCTTCACCACATAAGGCAAAAACAGCCCTAAAATACGGTCTCTACTCGAAGAACTTTACAAACTTTTTGCAAATGCACTCCCAGCGTGACTGTATGGAGGTCGGCTTGACCCCTTCTTCGCGGGCAATATCAGCCTTTGACATGCCCAATACAAACATTTTGTAGATCAGCTCCTTCTGTTTCTTGGTCAAAGATGCCATCGCAGCCAGATATTGAGTGTGGGAAATAGTCTCCGCTTCCCTCTCTATGATCAGCTGCTCAACATCCGCAGATTTGTCGTGCATGGTCGAATAGTGCTCCAATTCCGCCGGGCTTATATCGTCCGAGCGATAAACCACACGCACGTAGTTCTTACCGTTCCACAGGTAGTAGAATTTGAAGTCGGATGTGCGCAGCTCATTTTCATCGTGCCTCAGTCTGGTTATCCATTCCTCTGTGACGCCATCCTTTCCGGCAATGAAAACATGTTGCTTCCCAACGGCATCCACTATAGAGTAGCGATCATTGTTTTGCTTATCGTCGTGGTTTTCCCCACAAAGCGAACCATTATCTTCTTTCATTGTCTCGTCCTTTCTTCACAATCTGGAATCAGAAGGAAGAAAGAACGAGGAGGGGCGCGCGGACAATAGTACGCTGTGAATTGACTCGAATGAGCCAATACAGTAGAGGGCATAAAAAAACCTTTCCGCCATTAAGCGCAAAGGATCATTCAAAAAGGCATACTTGTACTATCAAGCAAACCAGTTCTTCATAAAGGTTGCAGAAGGACACAAGGTATTCAGAACAGAACGATTGGCGTACTCAGCGTACCAAGTCGTTCATGTGAATAATCCTTTGCCCTTCTGCAACTTAGGCTATTTACTTGTCCAGCCACCGGCATATACATTACACTATAGAGAACAAGATGAAGTTGTGATTATATGAAATAAATTTGTAATAATTTTGAAATAACTTTCAGCCTTAGGGATTCGCAATTTATTTTCGATAATTCTGAAATTTGATATTGACAACGAGTAGCGAATCTGATAGAATGTAGTCGCAATTCATGTTGCGATATAATCATTATACGCAATTTGAAATGCACTTTATGCTATTAATGTAAGGGATAACTCTTCAGAGGGTATGCTATGACGTTTGGAGAACAGGTGCGAGAACTTCGCAAAAAGAAGTACCTATCGCAAAATGCCCTTGCGAAATTGGCTGGAGTCTCTCCGCGCACCATATTTGGTTATGAAGCAGGTACCACCTTTCCACGGACAGAGAAACTGTTGAAACAACTCGCGGATGCACTGGACGTTTCTGTTGATGCCCTGATAAATGGCATACCTTCCTTGGATTCCTTTGCGTTTATCCGTGCGGATCACTCGCATGATACGCAGGCGCGGCTGCTGACGCAACAGGCCGTTTCACTCATGTCGGGCGATTATTTGTCCGATGCTCAGAAAGACGCGATGGCTCAAGCCATTATGGACGCCTATTGGGAATCCAGATGGAAACGCCGAGAGAAGAACGACACGACTACATGAAGATTGGAGGGACAGCTATGCGCATCTTGAAATGGGTATTGAAGATTCCCGCTTTCGTCCTGATGCTGGCCACCGGCCTGCTGCGCTGGATCGCGTCTTTTGCCGTTGCCATGTCCCATTGGGTATTCTACCTGGCGGCAAGCGCGCTGTTTTGCCTGGGGCTGATCTGCTTCGCCTTTCACGAAGCGACCTTCCAGCAGATCATCCCGCTGCTGGCGGTGAGCTTCATCCTCTACATCCTGCCCCATATCGCCATCGGATTGATCGGAGGGCTGGCGGGCCTCAATGCCCGGCTCCGCCTGTTCGTCCGCTCCTGAAGGTCAGGGGCAGAACCAAAGACCGACAAGACCATAGAGCGACATGCCATCCGGCGCTTCGGTGCCGGGTGGTTTTCTTATGCCACGATGAAGGGAGTGTAAATATGTATCGCCCCGGCGAATTGACGAAACGGGAATTGGAGGCCGTGCGTCGCTCTGTCGTGGAACAGTGCGGCAATTACGATCCGGTTGAGGGCTGCCTGCCGTTGAACGCGGACTGCTATATGCTGGGACTGGCCTATCGGGACAGCCCGCTGTGCCGGTATTATCGGGAGGCCGTGCTGCCCGCCAGGAAGGACGTGCACGGCATCTTTTCCAGAGAACACGAAACGAATTGAGGAGGAGAACATGATCTATCTGAACGATAAGAAGATTGCCGTGATCGGCATCGACCACGGCTACGGGAACATCAAGACGGCGAACACGATCACGCCGACGGCCGTCACGGAATACGACACCGAGCCGGTATTCTCCGGCAACATCCTGGAGTACGTCGGCAAGTATTACCGCATCGGCGAGGGTCACAAAGAGTTCATCGTCAACAAGGCGATGGATGAGGATTTCTATATGCTGACGCTCATGGGCGTGGCTTGCGAGTTGAACCGTGCCGGGATGCGGGAAGCAGACGTGCATCTCGCCGCAGGGCTGCCGCTGACGTGGGTGCGCAAGCAGCGGGAATCCTTCCGGGAATACCTGCTGCGCAATGCGAAGGTGGAATATCGGTACAATGGGAAGGACTATTGCGTCCGCTTTGTGGGGTGCAGCGTATACCCCCAGGGCTACGCCGCCGTGGTCAACACCTTTGGCAGCTTGAAGGGCACGAACCTGCTGGCGGACATCGGCAACGGCACCATGAACGTGCTGTACATCGTTGACCGCAAGCCGATGGAAGATCGCTCCTGGACGGAGAAGCTGGGGGTGAACCAGTGCATGATCCAGGCAAAAAACGCCGTCATGGACAACTTCGGCCTGAAGATCGACGATTCCATCGTGGAACAGGTGCTGCGCACGGGCACAGCTGACATCGCCGGGAAGTATCTCGACTGCATCACCGCCGTAGCGAAAAAGTACACCGCCGACATCTTCGCCGCCCTGCGAAAGTACGAATACGACCCGGCGCTGGTACGGTTGATGATCGTCGGCGGCGGGGGCTGTCTGGTACGGCACTTCGGAGAGTACGACGAAACCCGCGTCACCATCATTGACGACCTGTGCGCCACAGCGAAGGGCTACGAAACGCTGGCCAGCTCCAGCCTGAGAAGAAGGGATAGGCCGTGAACGCGAGGATCATCAATGTGCGCTTCAATCTCGATAAGGAGAAGCATCGGCAGGCATGGGCGGCGTTGCAGCAGCTTCGGCAAGAAAAGGGCTGGTCATACTCGGAATCCTTTTCCGAAGCCCTGGTCGCGTTCATGGCAAACGGAATCAGGGATGAACGGACAGAGGAGGAGATCGGCAGGCGCTATGCCGAGAAGATCATCGCCACGACGGAGCGGATGATGAAGCTGGCGCTGCCCGCGTTCTTCTCCGGGCTTGCCGTGCAGGGCGGCACGGCAGCGCTGGCGCGAGCGCCGACTGCGGAGGGCGAAGCGGAGCCTTCCCCGCAGGACGCGAAACCTGACACCATCCCCGATGATGAAATCCCCTGGGACTATCTTGGTGAATGATCTGCGATTACCTGACCAGGGATAGTCAGATGCCGCCCTATCTGATCTTTCCCCGATTATTGTTTGACACGGATCTGCTGCCGGTCTCCATTTTTGTATATGTGCTTCTGCTGGATCGGGCGAGGCTCAGTCTCAACCGCGACGGATGGACGGACAAGGATGGACGGGCCGTCATCGTCTATACCGTTGACGACCTGGCCGCAGCGCTCCACCGCAGCGAAAAGACCATTCGCCTCTCGCTCAATGCCCTCGCGGAGAAGGGGCTGATCGAGAAGGTACACCAGGGCATTGGCAAGGCAGATTTCATCTATGTGAAGGTGCCGCGAGACGGGCCGGAACCAACGCAGGACGTGGGCGGTAATGAACTACCGCCCACGCCGGTAACGGATGACCGCCGCCAGCGGTATCCCATTACCGCCGATGACGGTAACGCATTACCGCCCGCGACGGTAACGGATTACCGGCCAGGGCGGAAGCAGATTACCGGCGACGGCGGTAATCCATTACCAGGTAGTAAAAATGAAGGAGTAAAAACGACAGAGCAAAAGCCAGGGAGCAAGAGTATCCGCGGTTACGGACAGTTTGAAAATGTGTTTCTTTCAGACGAGGGATACGCCCGGCTGTGCCGCGACTACCCGCATATCCAGCCTTTGCTGGATGATATGTCGTGCTACCTGGCCTCCACAGGCAAGACCTATCAGAATTACGAGGCCGCCCTGCGCAGCTGGGCGAGGAGGTCAAAGGACAGCTGTGCGGCGGTCAGTTATGAGTACAAGGAGGGTGAATCATTGTGAACAGTATGCGGGAGGTTCTCGGAAACCTGTTCCGGGACAGGACGCTCGCGGAGGATGAGTATTTGAATGAACAGGACGGGTTGGTGTACTGCCGGAACTGCCGCACGCCACGCCAGACGGCGATCCGGGCGAGCGACGGCGGTATCGTATTCTGCCCGCCCGTGCTATGCGATTGCAAGCGGGCGGAGCATGACGTGGAGGATGCCATGCGCACGGCGAAGCGGAAAGCGGATGAAATCGAGCGCCTCAAGCGGGACGGCTTCCGGGACAGGCGATTGCTGGAGTACACCTTTGAGAACGACAAGGGCTACAATCCTGAGATTGCCAGGGCGAAGCGATATGTGGAGCTTTTCCCGGACATGGAGGCCCGCGGGATGGGGCTGCTGTTGTGGGGCTATGTAGGAACCGGCAAGACCTTCATCGCGGCCTGCGTCGCCAACGCGCTGATGGAGCAGGGGGTATCCGTGTACATGACCAACTTCTTGCGGGTCATGAACTACATGATGGGCATGGCGGGCACAGATCGCAACGCCTACCTGGATGAACTGAACCGCTATCGGCTGCTGGTGATCGACGATCTCGGCGTGGAACACGATTCCAGCTTCGCCGTGGAGCAGGTTTTCAGCGTCATCGACAGCCGGTGCCAGAGCGGAAAACCAATGCTCATCACGACGAACTTGAGCATCGGGCAGCTGAGAGAGCCGCGTGACATTCCCCACGCCAGGATATTCGACAGGGTGCTGGCGCACTGCTATCCTGTCAGGATCAACAACAAGCAGATACGCCAGCAGGCCGCCGAACAGAATATCGCGGAGGCAGAGCGGCTCCTGGAGGGCGTAGCCAAATAGATAGCGTTTCGTAGTCGCTTCGACTACGCTCCTGTTTTGCGGCAAGGAAAAAGTAGCTACTCCGGCTACTTTTCTCCTACGGATTCACTACACGGTCATTCCGCGGTTCCCGCGGATTTTCCTATCAAGACGAGGTATGATGCCGTTCACAGCCACCGTTACGACGGGGCAGGACGGCATCTTTTTCAATCAGAAATCGCACAGGCCGCAGGTCTGTCGATTTCTACGAGAGACCAGCTAAGCTTTGTCAAGCCCCAAAGCCGAGAAAAAGAGATGTTTCGTCGATTTCCGCCAGCCTTGACAACCGGCCGTGCGGA
>JBGUQD010000022.1:0-10960 GCA_045130755.1 Candidatus Limivicinus sp.
TTCATCACTCCACGCATCCAATAAAATCTGACCGTTCTTCTCTGTGACTCGGTCGAGGATGACTTTTTCTGCGTTTGTGACCGCTACCAGCCCGAACAGCTCATCCAGCGGCTGATGGTTTGCAATTTTCTGCACGTTTGGATTCTTGGTCTTGTTGGATTTTTTTGCCGACTTATTCTGATCCAGAACTTCAAAAGAAATCATACGCTTGATTTCAGACGCGGCGGGTTCCGGCAGCACCCATGAGGGATCAAATTTCTGAATCGTGCGCAGGCTCGGCACCACAGATGACTTGAGGCCGGAGGGTGCAAAGATTATGAAGTTATGCGCAAAGGCTGGGTTCATCGGTTCGTTTGCGGCAAAGTACAGATCCAGATAAATGAAAGCCGCCATGAGAAACGTTTTGCCCGCGCCCATGGGAAGGCTGAACAGATAATCGGTATAGGAAACACCATAAAATGTGTCTATGAAAAACTTTCTGTAGTCGATGCCGGCCGGATCGCTTGCGATCTGCTGCTGCAGCTTCTTGGAAACCTGCTCACCGCTGTCATTGGTCTGGCTTGCGTATTCGTAGAGCGCGGCGGCTGCGGGATTATGGCGCAAATAGTCCTTCACTCTGTCCGGGAGCGAAAGCTCCGCAATGTCCAGCGTGTTGAATACACCGGCTGTGAAAAGTTCGCTCAGCGGCTTGCAGTCACAAGCTACCTTCAAAAACAGATAGGTCTTGATGGCATCCACCTGCGCGTCGCGCATCTGCCCGGCTTTTATGATATAGTCAACCAGCGCCTGCACCGTGCAATCTTCCGATGCAAACCACTGATCGCGTTTGCGTTCGATCATTCTGTAGAACATGTGGAATACCTCATAGTCTATAACATTCCAATTGTATTATAACAGAACGACGCTCCGTTCGCAATGGATGACGAATAGAAAAGCCGCATTCTTCCGAATGCGGATCACAAATCTGCGGGAAGCTATCACTTTTCTGCCCAAAGGATTGGCGGAAAAACCTACGCGGAGGATGGCAACATCCATTATTTTTTCAACGAGCTTATCTGCGATTCCGTCCAAGCAGTCAGTACTCAGCTTGCACGAACTGCCCGAAAAAAACTTATCCCATGAGCGAGATAAAAAAATCTGCTCATGGGATAAATTTCTCCTTGACAAATCGGTCGCCCCCGTGAGTCCTCCGGTTTGGAAAGGAAGAAGGAAGCGGCGGATATGGAGTCTTCCCGGCAAGCCTTGATTATCGCGCGCTTCTCGCGCGTCGCTATGCTCTTGCGGGAACCGGGGAGACGGAATGGAGCAGCTTTCTTCTGACGTGTCAAAGGGTTTCAGCTGCTCTCTTTCTCCACCAATGCCCAGGGGACAAGCGCAGAACTGCAGGACTCGCCGCGCAGATGACGGAAGAGCATCTCAGCGGCCAGACGGCCCACGTTGTATTGTGCATGGGACAGCGAGGTGACTCGCGGGGTGGACATCTCACTGTAGGCGCTGTTGTCAAAGCTCACAACGGCGACGTCGCCCGGGACGGAGAGCCCCAGCTTTGTCAGGCAGGACACCAGCCGTGCCGCGATCTCGTCGTTATAGCAGACGACGGCGGTGCAGCCGCTGAGAAATTCCGCTGCCCAGGCCGGGTCGAAGCCCTCGCGCAGGTAGTGATCCTTCTGCTCGGTCCCGTACCAGAGGATGTTTTTGTCCTCCAGCGGCAGGTTCAGATCCTGCATCGCGTCAAGAAAACCCACAAAGCGGCCGCGCCCCTGGATATCGTCGTACTTGAAGATCCCGGCGATTTTCCGGTGGCCTTTCTTATACAGATACTCCACCAGCATGCGCCCGCCTCCGACATTGTCGTCAAGCACGGAGAGCGTGTCCGGCAGCTGCTCGTAATTGCCGTGCATGAAGACGAGAGGGATGCCCTTTTCCATCAGCTTATGGTAGAGCCGGATGTTGGGATTGGGCAGGCCGGTCTTCGTCCCCTCGATCAGGATGCCGTCGAGCTGCTCCATCCCCAGCAGGGTCAGGAGGATACGCCGCTCGCTGTCAAACTGGTTCTGCGTGGCGAAGAGGAGGGGAGCGCTGTTGTTCTCCGAGCACACCGCTTCAATCTCGCGCAGGATGCTGGGGAAAATATAGTCGCTGATATAGGTGGTGACGACCGCGATGCACAGCCGCCCGCGGGGTACGGACACCTTCCGCTCGCGGATGTGCGAGCCGCTGCCCTGCCGCCGGTCGATCAGCCGCTCCGTCTCCAGCAGGGAGAGAGCCTGACGCACGGTCTGGCGGCTCACCTGAAATTGGGCGCAGAGGGCCTGCTCCGTGGGGAGGGTCTTCTGGTACGTTCCGTCCAGAATCCCGTCCCGCAAGGCCTCTGCCACGATCTGATATTTTGGATTCATAAGCGGACTCCTGTCTCCCGCGGCCTACAGCCGACAGGGCTCATGATTTTCCAATGACAACCGCGCTGCCGGCAAATATGCCGAAGTGCGCAGAATTGTCTGTACGACCTGATCTGAAGTATACCCGAAAAAAGAGCAATGTTCAATACAAATCTTCCCATTCAAACGAGACAACTGCGCCTTCAGCGCTCCGTTTTGGGGCAGATTATGCAAAGCAACGAAAGGGAGACGCGCCCTTACACGAAAAGAAATGTTCCGAAAAAATGAATTTTTTTGCAAATGAACAGAGAAACTTATAATTTGTACTTTAAAAGATTAAGAATCAAAATAATTTGTATTGTTGATGGGGTAAAAAATGAGTTTTTGTCATTACAAGCGTTGACTTTCTTCATGAAAAACACTATGATACAAATAGTCGATCCGAATGTGTTCGGATAAAAAAACACAGCAAAATATGAAATGGAGGAAACATCATGAAAAAGATCCTGGCATTGGTTCTTGTCCTGACCCTGATGTTCAGTCTGTCCGTCCCGGCCTTCGCGGCGGATGACAAAATCAAAATCGGCATCTCCATCTGGAGCTCCACCGACACCCTCGGCAGCGAGTGCAAGCGCCTGATCGACGCGGCGGCAGAAGCCCTCGGCGTCGAGACCCAGTGGGTCGACCAGGCGCACATCTCCGAGCAGGTCACCGCTTCCGCGGAAACCCTCGCTCTGGCTGACTGCGACGGCATCATCATCTGCAACTCCGCCTCCGCTGAGATGGGCTCCGTCATCAAGACCTGCGACGAGAACGAGGTCTATGTGGCGCAGTTCTTCCGCGTGATCAACCAAGAGGCCAACCCCGACGAGTACGCGCAGGCCTGCGCCTCCCCCTACTATGTCGGCGCCGTGCATGAGTCCGAGTTCGACAACGGCAAGACCCTCGTCACCATCCTGGGCGAGAAGGGCTGCCGCAAGATCGGCCTTGAAGGCTGGGAGCCGGGCGACGCCACCTTCCTGGGCCGCTGGGAAGGCTACAAGGCCGGCGTTGAAGCATGGAATGCCGAGCACGCTGACGATCCCATCACCCTCCTCGAGCCCCAGTACGGCCGCACCACCACCGACACCGGCCGTGCCACCGCTGAGGCTATCATCCAGGCCAATCCCGACATTGACGCTCTGATCGTCGCCGGCGGCGGCGGTGACACCCTCCTCGGCGCGATCGCCGGCATCGAGGCCCTCGGCCTGACCGGCAAGATCGCTGTTGTCTCCACCGACTTCCTGCCCGACCTCGACGCCAAGCTCGAGTCCGGCGCCATGGCCGCTGAGTCCGGCGGACACTATGCCGACCCCTTCTTCGCTTTCCTGATGGTCTACAACGCCATCAAGGGCAATTACGCGGTTTCCACCGACGGCTTCTATGACATGGTCTTCCCCTACATGTTCGTTGCCTCCCCCGAGGACTATGCCAACTACGCCCAGTACTTCACCGGCGAGGAGCTGCCCTACTACACCGACGAGATCGTTGAGCTCGCCGGCCTCGACTACGACGCTCTGGCTCAGGCCTGCGCCGATCTGTCCGTTGAGGACGTCGTTGCCCGTCACGCAAAGTAAAATCATTACCTGTATCAGGGTGCGGGCCATATAACCCGCACCCTTTTTTAGGAGGCAAACATGTCAAACACGCTCGCAAAACTGAAAACCAGCAGATATTACGGTCTGATCCTGCTGGGCGCGATGCTCATTTTCTTTTACGGGGTCTTCAAGATCCTGACCCCCTCCAACTTCGGTTCGCTCACGAATCTCTATACCTATCTCCAGTCCTCCATTATCTACTCCGTCGGCGGCTGCGGGCTCTACTTCATCGTCGTGATGGGTCTGTTTGACTTCGCGGTCGGCTCGAACATTGTCCTCTCCTCCATCGTCGGTGTCATCCTTGCCCAGAAGTACGGCTATATCGGCTTCGTCCTCGGCTGCCTGGGCTGCGGCACGCTGATCGGCTTTTTGATCGGCATGCTTTACAACAACCTCAACGTGCCGTCCATGATCGTCACGGTCGGCCTGATGCTGATTTTCGAAAGCGTCGCGGTCTTCGTCGCAGGCGGCGTGAAGCAGACCCTGCCCGAAAACCTGCGTTTCTTCTCCGGCGCGCCGGGGAATATCATCCTCGCGGGGCTGGCCTTCCTGCTGATGTACTTCATCCTCAACTACACCAAGATCGGCACCTACTGCAACGCCATCGGCTCCAATGAGTTCACGGCCAAGAACATGGGCATCAACGTCAGGAAGTACAAGCTCATCGGCTTCATGCTCCTGCACTTCTTTGTCGGCATCATGGCCATCCTCACCGTCTCCTACGGCACGACGATGACCGCCCTCACCGGCATGAGCACCATGAGCCGCAACTTCCAGCCCCTCATGGGCACCTTCTTCGGCGTGGCCTTCCGCAAATACAAAATGCCCATCACCGCCATTGTCGTCGGTGAGTTTATTATTACGATCATCTTCAACGGCTTTGTGGCGCTCGGCGCTCCGACGACGGTGCAGAACATCGTCACCGGCGGCGCGCTGCTGGCCATCGTCTCCCTGACCGCCCGCGGCGCGAAGGGCAGCGTGGTAAAGTGAGGTGCCGGATATGGAAAACAGAGTTCTTCTTGTCGCCAAAAACATCGACAAGCGCTTCGGCCTCACCCACGCGGTCAACGACGTCTCCCTCACCGTCAACGCCGGCGAGATTCGCGCCCTGATCGGTGAGAACGGCTCCGGCAAGTCCACCTTCTCCCAGATGCTCTGCGGCATTTACACCATCGGCGGCGGCACCTTCACCCTCGACGGGGAGGAGCTGCACTGCCGCAACCAGGTCGAAGCCAACAACGCGGGCGTGGCCATCATCGTGCAGGAGATGGGCACCCTCTCCGGCCTGACCGTCGCGGAGAACATCTTCCTCGGCCATGAGGAGCCCTTCATGCACATGGGCGTCAAGGACACCCGCGCCATGAACAGGGAGGGCCAGCGCCTGCTGGACGAGTACGGCTTCGGCCGCATCAAGGCCTCCGATATGATCGACCTTTACAACTTTGAGGACCGCAAGCTGGTCGAAATCGTAAAGGGCACCTACTTGAAGCCCAAGATCCTCGTTATCGACGAGACAACCACCGCCCTGTCCCAGAACGGCCGCCTTGAGCTCTACAAGATCATGGACGCCATCCGGGCTGACGGCCGCTCGGTCATCTTCATCAGCCACGACCTGGGCGAGGTTCTGACCCATGCCGACACCATTTCCATCCTGCGCGACGGCGAGTTCATCGGCACCGTCAAGTCGAAGGACATGACCGAGGACGATCTCAAACGTCTCATGGTCGGCCGTGAGATCGGCTCGGCCTACTACCGGACCGACTACGGCGAGCCCATCTCCGACGAGGTCGTGCTCTCCGTTCGGGACGTGAACGTCCCCGGCCAGATCCGCAACGTCACCTTCGACCTCCACAAGGGCGAGATTCTCGGCTTCGGCGGCCTGTCCGAGTGCGGCATGCACGAGGTCGGCAAGGCGATCTTCGCCGCCTCCTGGGGCCGCACCGGCTCCGTCACCCTCGCCGACGGGACTGAGATCAACGACATTCCCACTGCCATCAAGCATTCCATCGCCTATGCCTCGAAGGACCGTGACAACGAGTCCATCATCGTAAACGAATCCATCCGCAACAACATTGTCCTCCCGTCCATCGACGATCTGGCAAACCACGGCCTCCTGAGCGGGCGGAAGCTCACGGCCTTCGCCGACAAGCACGCGCAGGGTATGCAGACCAAGATGCTGAATGTCGGCCAGTTCGTATCCGACCTCTCCGGCGGCAACAAGCAGAAGGTGGTTCTCGCACGCTGGATCGGCAAGGGCAGCGACATTCTCGTGCTCGACTCGCCCACGCGCGGCATCGACGTCAAGGTCAAGCAGGCGATCTACGCCCTCATGGCCGAGCTGAGAAAGCAGGGCAAGTCCATCATCATGATCTCCGAGGAGATTCCGGAGCTGCTGGGCATGGCGGACCGCATCATCGTCATGAAGGACGGCGCGTTCAGCGGCGAGTTTATGCGCGACCCCTCCCTGAGCGAAGAAGATCTGATTGCGAAAATGGTGTAAGGAGGCGATGAAGATGTCTAATACCGTGAAAAAGGAACAGGAACCTTCCAAACTGCGTAATTTCCTGAGCAGCGATACCTTTAAGGGCATGCTGCCCTTCATCGGCCTCGTGGTCATTGTCGTCGCCATGAACATCCTTACCGATGGCAAGATCCTCACGCCCAAGCGTCTGCGCCTGCTGATGAGCCAGGTCTACTATCCCATGATCGTCGCGACCGGCGTCTTTTTCGTGATGACGCTCGGCTCCATCGACTTTACCGAGGGTTCGACCCTGGGCCTTGCGTCCATCGTGATCAGCAAGCTCTCCTTTATCAGCATCCCCCTCGCCATCCTCGGCGGTATCCTCACCGGCGCGTTCATCGGGGCGATTAACGGCTTCTTCCATGTGAAGTTCAAGCTCCAGAGCTTTATCATCACGATCTGCACGATGTATCTCTTCCGCGGCGTCTGCGCCTATTTGACCACGGAGACGGCCGTCCCGGCCAGCGCCGCCATCAAGGCTCTCGACCAGAACTGGCTGAAGATTTCCGTCACGGTCGCGGTGCTTCTGGTGGCCTGGTTCCTCTTCCGCTTTACCCGCATCGGCAACGACGTCAAGGCGGTCGGTTCGGGCGAGACGGCGGCGCGCTTCTCCGGCGTCAGGACCGACAGGGTCAAGTTCCTCGTCTTTGTCGCGGCGGGCGCTCTGACCGGCCTTGCGGCCTTCGTCAACGTGGTCAAGGTCGGTTCCATCACCTCCACCGCCGGCAACCAGCTCGAGACCCAGATCCTCATCTCACTCGTTCTCGGCGGCCTGCCCATCACCGGCGGCGCGAAGGTGCGCTTTTCCAACATCATCGTCGGCACGCTCATGTACACCGTGCTCAACAACGGTCTGGTCATGCTGGGCTACGAGTCCCAGACTCAGCAGCTTATCAAGGGCATCATCTTCCTGCTCTTCGTCGCCCTGACCATCGACCGCAAGGCTCTGAAAGTCATCAAGTAAGGAGTTAGAATATGCGTAAATACGAATTTTGGTTTGTAGTCGGCTCGCAGTTCCTTTACGGGCCGGAGGTTCTGGAGACCGTGGAGGCCCGCGCGAAGGAAATGGCGGAGGAGCTTTCCAGGGTTCTGCCCTATCCGCTGGTCTACAAGGTGACCGCCAAGACCAACAAAGAGATCCGCGACGTTGTCAGGGAGGCCAACTTCCGCGGCGAGTGCGCCGGCATCATCACCTGGTGCCACACCTTCTCCCCGTCCAAGATGTGGATCGACGGGCTGCGCGACCTGCAGAAGCCCTGGTGCCACTTTGCCACCCAGTACAACAAGGAGATCCCGAACGACGAAATCGACATGGACTTCATGAACCTCAACCAGGCCGCCCACGGCGACCGTGAGCACGGCTTCATCGGCGCCCGCCTGCGCAAGCCCCGCAAGATCGTGGCCGGCTACTGGCAGGACGAAAAGGTTCACAAGCGCATCGGTGATTGGATGAAGGCCGCCGTCGGCGTCGCCGTGTCGAAGGACATGAAGGTCATGCGCTTCGGCGACAATATGCGCGAGGTCGCTGTCACAGAGGGCGACAAGGTCGAGACCCAGATCAAGCTCGGCTGGCAGGTGAACACCTGGGCTGTGGGCGATCTCGTCAAGGAGATGAACAGGGTCACCGAGGCGGAGATTGACGCGCTGGTCGCCGCGTACGAGAGAGACTACGACGTCGCCACCGACAACACCGCCGCCATCCGCTACCAGGCAAAGGAAGAGATCGCCATGAAGAAGATGATGGACCGCGAGGGCTGCAGGGCCTTCTCCAACACCTTCCAGGATCTCTACGGCATGGAGCAGCTGCCCGGCCTTGCCTCCCAGCACCTCATGGCCCAGGGCTACGGCTACGGCGGCGAGGGCGACTGGAAAGTCAGCGCCATGACCGCCATCCTCAAGGCCATGGGCGAAAACGGCAACGGCGCCTCCGCGTTTATGGAAGATTACACCTACCACCTGGTCGAGGGGCAGGAATACTCCCTCGGCGCGCACATGCTGGAGGTCTGCCCGTCCCTCGCAGCGGACAAGCCCCGCATCGAGACCCACCACCTCGGCATCGGCATGAACGAGAAGGATCCCGCCCGCCTCGTGTTTGAGGGCAAGGCCGGCCCCGCGATTGTGGCCAGCCTCATCGACATGGGCGGGAGGCTGCGCCTCATCGTCCAGGATATCGAGGCCGTCAAGCCCATCATGCCCATGCCCAACCTGCCGGTGGCCCGCGTCATGTGGCGCGCGATGCCCGATCTCACCACGGGCGTGGAGTGCTGGATCACCGCGGGCGGCGCGCACCATACGGTGCTGAGTTACGATGTTTCGGCCGAGATGCTGCGCGACTGGGCCCGGATGATGGAGATCGAGTTTGTCCACATCACCAGAGACACTACCCCTGAAAAGCTGGAGGAAGAACTGCTGGTCAAGGATCTGATCTGGAAGCTCAAATGACGTCCTCGCAAGCTGCAAATGGCCCGGGCCGCCTTCTCTTGCCTTCGGCCAATTCACCTTGCCTTCTCGCTTCCGCGTAATCGCGAAAGCTCGCTCATTCCGCTGCCCGTCCTCTCCGAACGGAACCCGCTTTGCCGGGCTTCCGTTTGGGATCGGGGTAAAAAAAGTCAGCTGACTGGAGAATAAACATGGACTTTACGAAAACCGCTTTGGGGATCGAGCTCGGCTCGACCCGCATCAAGGCCGTGCTGATCGACGAGAAACACATCCCCATCGCCTCCGGCGATTTTGAGTGGGAAAATCAGCTCGTGGACGGCATCTGGACCTATTCGATGGACATGGTCCACACCGGCGTGCAGAGCTGCTTTGCCGCTCTCAAGGCCGACGTCAGGGCCAAATTCGGCGCGGAGCTCGACACCGTGGGCGCCATCGGCGTGTCCGCGATGATGCACGGCTACCTGCCCTTTGATAAGGACGGAAAGCAGCTCGCGGAATTCCGCACCTGGCGCAACACCATCACCGGCGAGGCCGCCGAGAAGCTGACGGCCCTCTTCGGCTTCAACATCCCCCAGCGCTGGAGCATCGCCCACCTGTATCAGGCCATCCTCAACGGCGAGGAGCATGTAAAGGATATCGCGTATCTCACGACCCTCGCGGGCTATATTCACTGGATGCTCACCGGCGAGAAGCTCATGGGCGTGGGCGAGGCCTCCGGCATGTTCCCCATCGACAGCGAAACGCTCGACTATGACGAGGGCATGCTGCATAAGTTTAAAACCCTCACGGGCGTGGATCTGCGCTCTATCCTGCCGAAGGTGCTCCCCGCGGGCGCGAAGGCCGGAACCCTCACCGAGGCAGGCGCTCTCTTCCTCGATCCGACCGGCGCGTTCAAGCCCGGTGTCCCCGCGGCCCCCTGTGAGGGCGACGCGGGCACCGGTATGGCGGCGACGAACTCCGTCCGCGTTCGGACCGGAAACGTATCGGCCGGCACCAGCGATTTTGCCATGATCGTCACGGACAAGAAGCTCGGTGTCCACCGCGAGATCGACATGGTCACGACGCCCGACGGTCTCCCGGTTGCGATGGTCCACTGCAACAACTGCACCTCGGACATCAACGCCTGGGTCAATCTCTTATCCGAGTTCTGCGAGCTCATGGGTGTGGAAGCCAACAAGGGCGAACTGTTTACAAAACTCTTCCAAAAGGCGCTCGAGGGCGAGGCCGACTGCGGCGGGCTTCTGAGCTACAATTACTTCTCCGGCGAGGGCGTCACCGACCTGGACGAAGGCCGTCCGCTATTCGCCCGCATGCCCAACGCGCGCTTTACCCTGGCAAACTTCATGCGCACGCACCTTCTGTCCGCGCTTGCGACCCTCAAGATCGGCCTCGATATCCTCACCCGGACCGAGCAGGTCCCCATCGACAAGCTCTACGGCCACGGCGGCTTCTTCAAGACGCCCGAGGTCGGCCAGCGCATGCTGTCCGCGGCGGTCGGCGCGCCGGTCTCCGTGATGGAGACGGCGGGCGAGGGCGGCCCCTACGGCATGGCCCTGCTTGCGGGCTACATGCTCTGGAAGGGCGAGGGCGAGACCCTGCCGGATTATCTCGACAGCAAGGTCTTCGCCGGCGCAGAAGCCACAACGCTGATGGCGGAAGAAAAAGACACAGCAGGCTTCAATCGCTTCCTTGAACGCTACAAACAGGCTCTCCCCATGGAAAGGAAAGCCGCTGAGCTGTTATAAAGAAAAGAAAGAGGTCAACCCGGCTTGCAAAAGTCAGGTTGACCTCTTTGGTTTATGGATGATGGGTGACAGCATACTCGCGCTGCTCTTATCAAATCACGGGTTCTTGTGCTGTCAATTTGCTGTCACCCGGAGCAGCGGAAGCTCAAAAACCAGTGTTTTCCGATCCGTGCCAGACAAGGGAAAGCATGGTAAGATCGTCAAACTGAGGGACGTTTCCGGCAAAGGAATCAACTTCTT
>JBGUQD010000023.1:0-11576 GCA_045130755.1 Candidatus Limivicinus sp.
AACACCAGCGCCACACCCAGCACCGAGGCAAGCACGTTCAGCACCAGATTGATGTTGGTGGCAAGATACATGCTCCGGCCGATGTCCGCCACGCTCGTCAGGGGCGCCAGACCCTCGTTGCAGAGGATAGCGGTGATGCGCTCGTCTTTTACGTCCTCCGAGGGCTCGGACAGACGGAAGCGCTCCACATAGGGCGGGAAGTCGTAGCCGTCTGTTGCAAGGTCGAAGGTGTTGTGCAGCATCTCGGGGTTGACGTTGAAGTCGCGCACCGCGAACACCGGCGGGTGTGCCGTGCGTACAAGGTCGGACAGGGCCCGGCGGATCTGCGGCTGCCCCTCGTACTTGAGGGAGAAGATGCCGTAGAGAATGCCGTCGATGGCAAGCAGGACCGTGGTCTTGTCGGTAAGGCGGAAGGGGATGCGCACGTTCATCAGCCGCATCAGATCCGTGCTGCCGCACAGGACGATGTGCCCCTCGATGACGCCCTTCATGCCGCCGCCGGGCATGACCTCAAAGCCGTCGATCGTGCGGGCGGGGGAGTCGGTCTCGCGCATGAGCTCGCCGAAGCAGCCTGCTGCGCAGCACCCGGAAGCCTGCATCATGGACCCTGCGTAGGAAATGACCTTCTGCGCGTCCTCGTCGGCGAAGATGCGCACGCTGTCGATGCTCACGGCGCTCTCGGGGAAGAGGTCGCGGTCGGTGACGATGAGGTTTTTGCTGGCGCCGATGTCGCACAGCCCGGACCAGCCCGCGATCGCCGCGCCGAATTTGAAGATGCGCGTCGAGCCGAGGAAGAAGGGCAGCGAGAAACTGAGCAGCGCCCCGAAGGGGACGGTCAGCACGAGCTGGGCGGAGAGAATGTAGATAAACTCGGGATAGCTCTTTTTCACCACCGTGACGATCAGCGCCATCAGCAGCGCCAATACAAACAGAAAGGGGGAGAGCTTGGTATACAGGGACTCGTCCGGCCCGGCTTCCTCGGTCCGGCGCACGAAGCCGCGGGCCGACCGCAGGGATTTGAGCAGCGTGATCTGGTCTTTTTCCAGGGTGTTCTCACCCGTCACGGCGAAAAAGTGCTTGCCGATGGCGGGCACGCGCGTGGCCTTGCGCAGGCCGCGGGCGGAGAGATAGGACGAGAGCAGCAGGCCCACCACCGCCGTCGAAGATATGGCGCACAGCGGCATATGCGGCGCACTCGTTTCGGTCAGTGCCACGATCAGCGCGTCGATCCCCGTAAACAGGCACGACACCAGTACAAGGCTGTCCGCTCCGAAGTGCAGGCGCAGTCCGTTCATGATCCCGTTTGTCACCACGTCGAGCGCCAGCAGCAGAATCACGGCCTGCAGGCCGAAGCAGAAGGCCGCCGAAACTTCCAGCGAGCGCATCATCCCCGGCACCGGCATCTCGAGAGATATGTACAGCAGCAGCGCCAGCACAAAGCCGCTCACGCGAAGGCGGTACTTCATCGAGCGCAGGAAGGAGCCGTAATACTTCGAAGCCTCCGCCGGGCTCAGTTCATCGCCCAGGTCCTCTTCAATGTCATTCATGGTCTCGGCGGTGCGACCGCGCACGGTGCCGCGCAGCTTGAGCCACACAGAGGCCAGGATCGACAGCAGATATTCCTTGAAGCTGGGCGGCGCATAGAGCTCGGACTCCCGATACTTCCGGCTGCCCTCGTCGTCGTAATCGTCAAAATCGTCGTCATCGGCGTCCGCATCGGTGTTGTCGATGCTCTCCGGCGCCATGACATAGTCGGGATTGTCACGGTAGGCGGCGTCGACCGCATAGATCGCGGGCCCGGCGGCAGTATCGCTGAGCTCTTCGGCTTCCTCCGCGGGCGCTTCGGCCTCCTGTGCCTGCTGCGCTTCCTGCGCTTCCCGGGCAGCGCGGCGGCGTCTTGCAAAAAAGCCCTTGTGCTGCTTGCGCGGCGGCTCCTCGGTGTCCTGACGCTCGGCCAGGGGATCGTCATAATCCGGCGTCCACTGGGAGGGGCTGTATCCTGTCTGCTGGGCGGGAACATAGTCCTCATCCGCGCTCATGTCCACCTCGGTGTCACCGTAGGCCATGCTCGTCTGCGTGTTCTGTCCGCCGAGATTGAAGCGCTCGTCGATCTCCGGCTCTGCCGCATCGGGCACATAGGCGGGAGTGCTGTGTTTTCCGGTATACTGCTTGACGTCGGCGTCAATATCCAGCGCCTCGTCGAGACCGAAGTGGTACTCGTCCTCGTCTTCGGGCTTGGCCGCCTGGGGCAGGGGACGGATATCTTCTCCTTCCTCGTTCTGGATACCCAGCAGATCCTCCAGATCCACCCGGTAGTCCTCGGCAAGTCTGCGGTCGCGCGCCTCTGCGCCGGACTCCGCCTGCAGGGACGCGATCAGATCCCGCGCCTCCCGTTCGGCCCGGCCGCGCGCGCCGCTGTGGGTGGCGTAGAGACGGCCGCGGTCGGCTTCGGCATCATAGGCAGTCTCGCCGCCCTCATAGGAATAGCCCGACTCATCCGGGTAGTCGACGGCATTGGGGTCGCTGTCGGGGTAATAACCGTCTGTCTCCACGGGCTCTGCCTTCTGCACCGGCTGCACCTGCGCCCCGCGCTTTTTCAGAAAGCCGAACAGCCCGCCGGACTTCTTCGGGCTCTCCGCCTCACGCCGGGGCTGGGACTCGGGGACGGTCTCTTCCTGCTCCTCATATTCGTCGTAGGACAGGTACTCGTCCAGATCCGTATCCTCCGGGTGGAGATAGGCGTCCTGTTCCGCCTCATCGGGCGCATTGTCGAAGTGCCCCGACGGCAGATCGGGCAGTTCCCCGGTGAACTCATCTATGTTCAGCTCGTAATCGTCCATAATGAAACCTCTTTATTTCTTTGACAATTGCGAAAAACTTATCTGCTTCTCTGCCTCAAAACCTCATACATGGTGACGGCAGCCGCGGCGGATGCGTTGAGGGAGTTGAGCCTGCCCTTCATCGGCAGACTCAGAACGAAGTCGCAGCTCTCGCGCACAAGACGGCTCATGCCGTCGCCCTCTGAGCCAATCACCAGCGCGATTGGGCCGGTGAGATCCGTGGTCCAGAGACCGGAGGCACCGTCCGCAGCCGTGCCGTAAACCCACAGGCCCGCTTCCTTGAGTTCTTTCAGTGCCGCGGAGATGTTCGCAACTCTTGCAATGGACATGTACTCGGCAGCCCCCGCGGAAGCCTTGCCCACGATGGCGGTCAGACCCGCGCTGCGGCGCTTGGGGATCACGACACCGTGGGCGCCCACGCACTCGGCAGAGCGAATGATCGCGCCCAGATTGTGCGGGTCGCTGATCTCGTCGCAGACGATGACGAAGGGGGCCTCGCCGCGCTCTTCGGCCAGGGCAAGAATGTCTTTGATCTCACAGTATTCCTGCAAAGCCACCAGCGCGATGACGCCCTGGTGGGCCTTGGTGCGGCTCATGAAGTCGAGCTTGCGGCGGTCGGCTTCAACCACCACGACACCCTGTTCCCGCGCTTTCGAGGCGATGTGCCCGAGCGTCTTGTCCACATCACCCTTGGCGATGAAAATCTTGTCGATGGCGCGGCCCGCGCGCAGGGCCTCGATCACCGCGTTGCGGCCCTCAATAATGTCGTTTTCAATAGCCTCGCGGCCGGTTTCTTTTTCTTTCTCCACGATGCAAACCTCACAAATAAACACTTAGTTTACATATTACCATACCCTTTCTCTTTTTGAAAGCCCCTGTTTGCAAATTTACAAAATTTTATAGACATCTTGCCCGCAAAAGGGTATATTGATAGTCAATCAAATCTGACACAGGAGAACACACATGAAAGACCCGAGAAGAAAAATCGAGGAGTTTTGTTATAAACATCCGGACTTCGGCATCCCGAACCTGATGCGCTATATTGTCATCGCAAACGCCGTGTTCTGGCTGATGGGCGCTGTCAATCCGGTGCTGATGAACTATCTGCTCTTTAACCCGGCGCTCATTCTGCGCGGGCAGATCTGGCGGCTTATCAGCTTCGTGTTTATCCCGCCCTCCACCGGCATACTGGCCATCATCGCCTTCTATTTTTACTACTGGATCGGCACGACGCTGGAAAACCAGTGGGGAACAGGTCAGTTTACCATCTACTTCTTTACCGGCGTCATCCTCACCATCGTCTATGGCTTTGCGATCTATTTCATCACGGGCCGTCCGGTGAGCCTGAGCTCCACTTATATCTTCCTGTCCATGTTCTTCTCCTTCGCGGCGCTGTTTCCGGACATGCAGGTGCTGTTCCTGTTCATCATCCCCGTCAAGCTGAAATATCTGGCTCTCGTGGACGCTGCCTTCTTCGTACTGTCGATGATCACCACGCCCTTCCCGGAAAATCTTCTGCCTGTGGTAGCGGTGCTGAACTTCCTCATCTTCTGCGGGGGCGAGCTGAAAAACCTGCTGCCCCGCCGCCAGAGCAAGAGCACCATCAATTTTAAGCGGGAGTCCGCCCGCATCCGCTATGAGCAGCGCGAAAAGCTCTATACGCACAAGTGCGCCGTCTGCGGCAGGACGGACACAGAGTACCCAAATCTGGAGTTCCGCTACTGCTCCCGCTGCGTGGGCTACCACTGCTTCTGCGAAGATCATATCAACAACCACATCCATTTTACGGAGTAAGAGAAAAAGCCGCCCGCCGGGCGGCTTTTCAACAACAAGACAGAGAGAAGCGGACACAACAAAAGGAGACTGCATTGAAAACAAAGGGCTTGCTTCTTACTGCATTTACGATCTTTATTATGTTCGGCGCGGTGCTGGGCGTGCGGCTTTATCAGGGACAGGTTCGCTTTGACGAGGCTGAGCGCCTCTTTGAAGCCGGGGCCTATGCCGAGGCGAGGGAGCTGTATCTCCGGCTTGGGGACGAAGCCTGCGCCGATCTCTGTACAGAGCGCATGAAATATGCCCGCTATCAGGAGGCAAAACAACTGCTGGAGGAAGGGGACTACCGACAGGCGGAAGCGATCCTCACGGAGCTTGACCCTTACGAGGACAGCTCTGCACTCCTGCAAGACTGCGCGTTTCTGCGGGCCGGTGAACTGGCCGCGGGCGGGCAGCCGGAAAAGGCAAGGGAAGTTTACATAACTTTAGGAAATTACCCCGGCGTCAAGGAAGCGCAGGCGGAACTGATCCCGGCGCTCTATGACCGGGCGCTGGAGCTTGCGCAGGAGGGCGATCTGAAACAGGCCACCACCCTCTGGTGGGTTTGCAACGACTACAAAGACAGCGCAAAGCTGCTCAAAAGGGCGGACAGGGCTCTGATGCAGCAGGCGGACAAGAAACGCGTCAAGCTCAATGACCTCTCCCGCCGTTTCGGCAACCCCTTCTATCTTGAGACATATATGACGAGCGAGGCGTACATCGTCTTTCCCGAGAATCCCAACGCCGACACGCGCTTCTTCCTCTATTTCCCCGGCGGTCGGGACGACGAACTGTACACCGAGTTTTTGTACTACTATTTGGCAAACCCCGCGCCGAACACCCTGGCGGTCTTCCTGCGACGAAACGATCTGCCGGACATGGAGGGCTGCTGCCGCAAAGGCCTTCGCATCCTGGACGAGGCGGCGGCGGACTGCGGCGTCTTTCCGGTGACGGTGCTGGCTGCGGGCTCGAGCCTGGGCGCCTACCCGGCGCTGCAGTCGCCCCGCATTGCCAAACGCGATTACTGCATCGACATTGAATGCGTCCTCTCCCTCGACGCGGGCAACGAGTGGAGCGAGGAGGCGCTTGTGCCCACAACGGCCCAGTGCAAAGAGCTTGCGGAGCTGCAGACCCGGCTCTATCTCTTCCAGCCCACCTGGGTCGATACCAGCTACGAGCCCATCGCCCGCATGGTGAACGCGGGCTGCTGGGTGATGCTGGCGGGCTGCCTGCACGACGAGCATGAGCAGATCAGCTATGACGCCCTCGGCATGGGCATCATCGACTGGGCGCTGACCGACCGCTCCAAACCCTGTCCGGGTGAGATCTACAGTTTTAGAAGACTGATGAAATAAAAGGAGACCGCCGCCCATGAAAAAAGTACTCATCGTCTTAATTCATATCGTGACCAGCTTCGTGATCTTTGACGCATGCGCTGTGCTTGGCTTTTTCTTCTATGACTACGACGTTTCCGACCTGGTCAAGTGCTTCCTCATCGGCAGCTTCCTTATCGCCGCAGACTATTTTCTTTGCAGAATCATCATTCGGAAATTTGATTTGGAAATCAAATTTCCGAAGCTGATGCACCTGACGGATCTGGTCTTCCCTGTCGGGATGGGAGCCTTTATCACGAGCGGCTTGCTGGGGGATATCCCACTGTGGATAAGCAGACCGGACAATTCGGAAACTCGATACAGTATTGCCTACGTGATCCTCTTGATTATTATCGAAGCATTGCTCATCATAGACCGCGTTTGCCTGATTAAGTTTACCACAGGGAGAGAAAAATCATGACCGAAAAGCTCTACTACAAAGACAGTCACTGCCTTGCCTTTGACGCCGTTGTCATAGACTGCCGCGAGGAGAAAAAAGGCTACAGCGTTGTGCTGGACCGTACAGCTTTTTTCCCCGAAGGCGGTGGACAGCTTGCCGATACCGGCACGCTCGGCGGGGTACGTGTAACAGACGTGCACGAAAAGGGCGGGGACATCCGCCACTATACCGACGCGCCACTGACCGTGGGGGAGTGCGTACACGGCGAGATCGACAAGGAGCAGCGCCTGCGGCGGATGCAGAACCACTCGGGCGAACATATCCTCTCGGGCCTTGTCCACAATGCCTATGGCTACGACAATGTGGGCTTTCACATGGGCGCAGAGTGCATGATCATCGACTTCTCCGGCGAGCTTTCCTGGGAGCAGCTCATGGAGCTGGAAACGAAGGCAAACGGAGTCGTGCGCCAAAATCTCCCGCTGCACATCTGGTTCCCCAACGAGGCGGAGCTGCATACCCTCGAGTACCGCAGCAAGCTGGAGCTGACGGAAAATGTGCGCATCGTGGAAATCCCGGGCGTGGACCGCTGCGCCTGCTGCGCGCCCCACGTGGAGCGCACCGGCGAGGTGGGCGTCATCAAGATCCTCGACAGCCAGCGCCACCGGGGCGGTCAGCGGGTCAGCGTCATCTGCGGCCTCGACGCCCTGGAAGATTACCGTGCGCGGCAGGAGAGCGTCACGGACATTTCCCGTGCCCTCAGCGCCAAACGCGGCGAGGTGACACAGGCCGTGCAGCGCGTACTCCATGAGCAGCAGAGCATGAAGGAGCGCTGCGATGCGCTCTCCCTTGCTCTCATCCGATACATGGCCGACGCGGAAGGGGAGCGGGAGGGGAACATCGTCCTCTTCAGCGAGGTGCTCGGTGAGATCGCCCAGCGGGAACTGGTGAATCTCCTCATGCCCAAGGCCGGGGGATTTGCCGCCGTCTTCGTCGGAAGCGACAAAGACGGCTGGCGCTATGTGATCGGAAGCCTCCATGCCGACCTCCGTGCCGGGACAAGAACCATCAATGCCGCCATCAGCGGGCGCGGCGGCGGAACGCCCCAGATGATCCAGGGCAGCGCCACGGCTCCGCGCGCCAAAATCGAAGATGCACTAAAAGCGCTGAATGTTTAGACAAAAACGGTCAAAATGTACAGAAAAGCTCCCTAAAAAATGCTGCTTCCTCACAATTTCGACGAAATGAGAATTGACAAGCAGTTCACGCTTTGTTAAAATATACCCATAAAGATGGGCGCATTGCGTCCGCTTGTGTCCCACGAAAACGGAATACTTTTTTGGAGGGTTATCTTGTGAAAGATCTCAAGCATCTGATCTACTTTGAGAATCTGCTTCAGGAAGCCAATAACGAACTGGTACAGAAGGCCAAGAAGGACGGCCTTCGCGCGATCGGCTACACCTGTTATTTCATGCCTGAAGTGCTTCTCGACCTGCCCGGCTGCTTCTCCGTCAGACTGAGAGCGCCCCGCTGCACATCCCCCGACATTGCGACCTACTACATGTCTGCCCGTGTCTGCCATTACGCAAGAAGCCTCATGGAGCGCGCCCTTGAGGGCGGCTACAACTTCCTCGACGCGCAGATGGCCACCGAGACCTGCACCGCGACCTGCCGCTTCCAGGAGCATCTGCAGCAGAAGCACCTCGACTCCGTCGACGATATGCGCATCATCGACAACGACGACTTCTTCTGCGAATTCACCGACGTTCCGTTCAAAAATAACGAGATTTCCTACGAGCACTTTGCCACACAGCTTCGCGCCCACGTGCTGCAGCCCCTGCACGACCGCTTCGGCATCGACATCTCCGACGAGGCCATCCGCAAGGCCGTCGAGCAGCAGAACGAGGTCAGCCGCCTCATCAACGAGATCGGCGACTACCGCAAGCTGGATAACCCCACCATCACCGGCTATGAGTTCCATGTCATCCAGCTCTGCTCCCTGGTATGTCCCAAGTACCTGATCCTCCCGTACCTGCGCGAGACCGCCGAGGAGATGAAGACCCGCGAGCCCGACATGAAGAAGGAATTCCGCTGCAAGGTGGTCCTGGCCGGCTCCGAGAACGACGATCCCGACTTCACCAAGCTGGTCGAAGGCTGCGGCGCCCGCGTCGTGGTCGACCGCTACTGCTACGGCGCTGTGGAGTCCCGCCAGATCATCGAGCTGCCCGAGGGCGTCGATCCCGTCTACGCCATTGCCAAGCACTATCTGCACTCCTCCAACTGCCCGCGCTTCATGCCTCAGGACGAGATGCGCGCCAGAAAGAAGAGAATCGCGGAGCTTGCCAAAGAGTACCATGCCGACGGCGTCATCATCGCCTCCAACAAGTTCTGCGAGTACTGGAGCTATGAGCGCGTCATCGACACCGTCATCCTCAAGCGCGACTTCGGCCTGCCCGTGTGCTCCATCGAGAAGGAGTACATCAACACGGCCTCCGGCCAGCTGCGCACCCGTTTCCAGGCCTTCGTAGAGAGCGTTGAGATCAAGAAGATCCAGGAGGGCAAGTAAAATGGCTAAAAAGAGCGTCAGCAAGGCATTAAAGGATTTCTGGTATGGCAAGCCCCATACCGCGGCTGAGGGCGGCCGCCGCCTCGGCGATCTGCACGAGGACAAGACCCACCTCTAGAAGCACAGAGAGTGGCGCGGTGTCAAGGACACCATGTACTACTTCTACAACATCTGGCTTTACAACTACATCTTCATGGTCAAGGACGTCATGGTCATGGGCGGCCCGATCAACTTTGCCAAGGGCGTGTGGCGCTACCGCTGGGTCGGCCAGACCTACCTGCCGGTTCTCCACTGGTTCGACCGCGGCCTTGAGGGTATGCGCGGCGAGGCCATGAAGGCCTCCGCCTGGCACTACCGCGCCATGGTTTCCACCACCATCCGCCAGTTCCAGCGCATGTTCGCCGCCGACACCCGTCTGCACGGCGGTAAGCAGAACGATCTGTACAAGCACACCATCGCGCACAACGAGACCGTCTGGGGCGGCGTGTTCTATCCGTGGGACGGCGAGATCACCAATGTCCCGCTGGAAATGATCCCCTACTTCGTCACCTGCCACGTCAACTCCCACACTGTTTTGAACTACATCGACGCGGTGCAGTCCATCGGCCTGCCCGGCGACCCGTGCCCCATGTGCCAGGCCGAGTCCGGCATCTTTGTCCTGGACGACGTGCCCGACTACGCCCCCGCCGTCATCACCTGCAACGAGGCCTGCGACGCTTCCGTCTCCACCTCCACCCTGCAGGACTGGTTCTTTGACAAGCCCCTGTTCTCCCTGCCCATGCCCATGCTCTTCGATGACCCCCTGGTCAAGAAGTACGTCATGCGCGAGATCGAGGAGCTGTGGAAGTTTGTTGAGGATCAGTACGGCATCCCCTTCAGCTGGGAGAAGCTCACCAAGAAGCTGGAGCTCCAGAACGAGCTGCAGCGCTTCGAGTGGGAGAAGTGGGAAGTCGCCGGCAAGACCGACTACTACCCCGTCAACGGTGTCGCACAGGCCCTCTACCGCATCTACCAGACCCAGTACGGCGACTGGGAGATCTGGCACGTCACCGACAAGAAGGTCCGCAAGATCCTGGAGAAGTGCGTGTCCAAGAAGATCAACTCCTTCCCCCAGACCCGCCACCGCGTGATCGCCTGGTCCTGCGCTCCGCTTTACTACTCCAACTGGTGCACCTGGGCATACAACTGCTGGGGCTTGAACGTCATTATCAACATGGACTCCCTGATGTTCGACATGGAGATCCGCACCGACTCCTACGAGCACACCCTCGAGGATATGGCCCAGTACCACATGTGGGCTCCGATGCGCCGCATGGCCGTCGGCGGCATGCACCACATGTTCGAGCTGTGGGACTACATGAAGCGCTTCAACTGCGACATGGTCGCCATGTACGACCAGCTCCAGTGCAAGGGCGTGCAGGGTCTGCACGGCCTGTTTGAGGACGAGTTCCGCAAGAGAGATATCAAGGCCTTCTGGATCCCCCACGCTCTGCCTGACAGCCGCACCGTCTCCCGTGCCGAGATCCGCCGCCTCATCAATGACTACATGAGCACCGTCATGCACGAAGAGCCTCTGGACCCGTCTCTGCTTGACTTTGACGACTCCATGACCTGGTAATAGGAGAGTACGATATGAATAAGATCTGCAAAAAATTACTGAAGCTGTTCGCCATTGTTTTTGTGGCAAACGCAGCCCTGTTCGCAGTGTTCTGGTTCGACCTGGACGGCAAGCTCCTCTTCAATGTGGTGGAGCCCTTCCTCAAGAACCACTACGACAACATGGAGCGCAAGGACACGCTCAAGGCACCCTACGAGATTGAAAAGTTCCCCAAGTACGATTATAATTCATAAGGAGACAGATAAATGAAATATTTCGGCGGTTGTGACGTAGGTTCCACTTACACCAAGGCAGTCATTCTGGACGAGAACGGCAAGATGCTTGCCGACACCACCATTCGCAGCAAGATCAATTCCGAGCAGAGCGCCATCGCGGCTATGGACGAGGTTCTGAAAAAGGTCGGCCTTTCGAGCAGCAAGGAGCTGGCGTACCTCATCGGTACCGGCTACGGCCGCAACAAGGTTCCCTTTGCCGACGAGAACATCTCTGAGATTTCCTGCCACGCCATGGGCGTGCACGTGACCGATCCCAGCGTCAAGGCCATCATCGACATCGGCGGCCAGGACGTCAAGGGCATCAGCATCGACACCGACGGCACGGTCAAGAACTTCGCCATGAACGACAAGTGCGCCGCCGGTACCGGCCGCTTCTTCGAGGCCATGGCCCGCTCCTTCGAGCTGACCCTGCCCGAGTTCTCCAAGCTCTCTCTGACTGCCAAGAACGTTATTCCCATCACCGCCCAGTGCACCGTTTTTGCCGAGTCCGAGGTCATCACCCTTGTCGGCGAGGGCAAAGCGACCGACGAGATCGCCGCGGGCATTGAGATGGCTGTTGCCAAGCGCTGCTTCGTCATGGCGAAGAAGGCCGGCGCCACCGACTCCATCACCCTGACCGGCGGCTGCGCCAAGAACGACGGTCTGAAGGAAGCCATCGAGCATGTTCTGAAGCTCAAGGTCGTCAACCTCAAGAC
>JBGUQD010000024.1:0-11781 GCA_045130755.1 Candidatus Limivicinus sp.
AGCCCTGAACAGCATCCAGGACCGAAAATAAAAGGAGGTTTGACTTATGTTGTACATGCCTGGTATTTTTGGTGAGGATTTAATGGATCGTTGGATGAGTGACATGGATCGCGAATTTGCCCGGATGGAGAAACCGCTCTATGGTCACAACGCCAAGAACCTGATGAAAACAGATGTGCGGGAGCACGACGATGGCTTTGAGGTAGATATTGAGCTGCCCGGCTTCCAAAAGGATGAAGTCCAGCTCAGTCTTGAAAACGGGTATCTGAACATCACAGCGGCCAAGGGTCTGGATAAAGACGAGCAGGACAAGAAGTCCGGCAAGATCATCCGTCAGGAGCGCTACGCCGGCAGCATGAGCCGCAGCTTCTACGTCGGTGAAGACCTCACGGAACAGGACATCAAGGCCAAGTTGGAGCACGGTGTACTGACGCTGCAGATTCCGAAGAAGGAAGCTAAACCGCAGCTGCCCGAAAAGAAGTATATCGCCATCGAAGGCTAAATCGTTTATTGGAACGCCCCGCCGGATGCAAGCGGGGCGTTTTCCCTTTTTTACGGCAAGTTTTGAACAGCCGCAAAACACATATTTTATAGGAGGAATCCAGCATGCAGGAAGTCAAACGCCCGAAACAGCCATTGATTTTTTACTATATTGTCATGATCCTTGTCATTCTTTTGTTTAACTGCATCATCGCCCCATATATTGCAGGGAAAGCGATCAGCGATGTGGACTACGGCACCTTCATGACAATGACCGAGAACGGAGAGGTCGGCAAGGTCCAGCTTCAGCGCAACCAGATCATATTTACATCCAAGGATGAATCCAAGATCTATCGTACCGGTGTGATGGACGATCCCGGTCTGGTGGATCGTCTCCACGCATCCGGCGTGGCCTTTACCAGCGAGATCGTCGAGGAGACCTCTCCCCTTGCGTCCCTGCTACTGTCTTGGCTGCTTCCGCTTGCTATTTTCGTTGTGCTCGGGCAATTCATGTCCAAAAAGCTGATGGACAAGGCCGGCGGCGGTGCGGGCTCCATGATGTTCAACATGGGCAAATCCAACGCCAAGGTCTATGTCAAATCCTCCGACGGCATCCGCTTCAGCGATGTCGAAGGTGTTGACGAAGCAGAGGAAAATCTGCAGGAGATCGTGGATTATCTGGAAAACCCGGAAAAGTACCGGGAGATCGGCGCCTCCATGCCGAAGGGTGTTCTGCTTGTCGGGCCTCCGGGAACCGGCAAGACCATGCTCGCCAAAGCAGTGGCCGGTGAGGCAAACGTCCCCTTCTTCTCCATGTCCGGCTCAGAATTTGTGGAGATGTTTGTGGGCATGGGTGCTTCCAAGGTGCGTGATCTGTTCCGTCAGGCCAAGGAGAAGGCTCCCTGCATCGTGTTTATTGACGAAATCGACGCCATCGGACAGAAGCGCAGCGGCGGGCAGTACGGCGGCAACGACGAGCGTGAGCAGACCCTCAACCAGCTTCTGACCGAGATGGACGGCTTTGACGGCAGCAGCGGCGTCATTATCCTTGCCGCTACCAATCGTCCCGAGTCTCTTGATCCGGCGCTTACTCGCCCTGGTCGCTTTGACCGCCGCGTGCCCGTGGAGCTGCCTGACCTCAAGGGCCGCGAAGCGATCCTGAAGGTACACGCAAAAAAGATCAAGGTTGCCGACGATGTGGACTTTCTGCAGGTGGCCCGAATGGCCTCCGGCGCTTCCGGCGCGGAGCTTGCCAATATCGTGAACGAAGCCGCACTGCGCGCCGTGCGTGACGGGCGCAGATTTGCCACCCAGGCGGATCTGGAGGAGAGCATTGAGGTTGTCATAGCAGGCTATCAGAAGAAAAACGCGATCCTTACAGATCAGGAAAAGAAGATCGTTGCTTATCACGAGATCGGCCATGCGCTTGTCGCCGCAAAGCAGACAAACTCCGCTCCCGTTCAGAAGATAACCATTATTCCCCGTACCTCCGGCGCTCTGGGCTATACCCTTCAGGTGGAAAACAATGACCACTACCTGATGAACAAGCAGGAACTGGAGAACAAAATTGCAACATATACCGGCGGCCGTGCCGCGGAAGAACTGGTATTCGGCTCCGTCACCACAGGTGCCGCCAACGATATCGAGCAGGCTACAAAGCTCGCCCGCTCCATGATCACCCGCTACGGCATGAGCGAGGACTTCGATATGGTTGCCATGGAGACCGTTACGAATCAGTATCTCGGCGGCGATACCTCCCTTGCCTGCTCGGCCCAAACACAGAGCAGGATCGACGAGCAGGTCGTTGCTCTGGTGCGCAAGCAGCATGAGAAAGCTCTTGGTATTCTGAGAGATAATCGTGCAAAGCTCGATGAGCTCGCCAATTATCTCTATGAACATGAGACGATCACCGGTGAAGAATTCATGCAAATCCTGAATGCGGCATAATGCATATGCGCCCGGCGGATCTCAGAAGAGATCGGCCGGGCGCATTTTTCAGGGAGAGATCCGGCATCCGTTTCTCTGCCTGTATCCTGCTCTTCAAAAAATCTTTACACAGGCTGTTTTGCCATATATACTGTAATTGGTTTATAAATTACTGGATTAACTGTTTTATTGAGGCATTTTATGGAAATTCCAGAGAAATTGGTCAAATGTTTCAACACGCAGGATGGATAAACATGTCCATTTCAAAGGAAAAATATGGCGCTGATGTGACCGATGGAGGCGATCAAATGCAATATAGAAAAGATCGAAAAGGCAATGAACTGAGCATCCTGGGCTACGGCTGCATGCGCTTTACCAAAAAGGGCAGCGGCCTTGACATCGCCAAAGCCGAGAAGGAGCTGCTGACCGCTTACCAGGCCGGGGTCAATTACTATGATACCGCCTATATCTATCCCGGCAGCGAGGCCGCTTTGGGAGAGATCTTTGAACGCAACCACATTCGGGAAAAAATCAATCTTGCGACCAAACTGCCCCAGTATCTGATCGGGAACCGCGCAGCGCTGGATCGCTACTTCAACGAGGAGCTCAGCCGCCTGCGCACGGACTACGTGGATTATTATCTCATGCACCACCTGACCGATGTGGCCATGTGGGAAAAGCTGAAGAAGGTCGGCATTCTGGACTGGATCGAGGAAAAGAAGCAGAGCGGCGCAATCCGCAATATCGGCTTCTCATACCACGGGAACACCGAGAATTTTCTGAAGATCCTGAACGATTATAACTGGGATTTCTGTCAGATCCAGTATAATTATCTGGACGAAGTCGCCCAGGCGGGAAAGGCCGGCCTGCAGGCTGCGGCGGCAAAAGGCCTTGCGGTGATGATCATGGAGCCGCTGCGGGGCGGCAAGCTGGTCAATATGCTGCCAGAGGCGGCAAAGCAGGCCATGAAGGACAGTTCCCGCAGCTGGAGCCCTGCGGAATGGGGTCTTCGCTGGCTGTACAACCAGCCAGAGGTCACAGTCGTTCTTTCCGGCATGAACTCGGTCGAAATGGTGGAAGCAAACTGCCGCACCGCAAGCGAGGCTGGAGCAGCCGCCTTTACCGAGGCAGATTTTGAAACGCTGGAAAGGGTCAAGCACGCTATCCGTGCCAAGGAGAAGGTCGGCTGCACCGGCTGCCGATACTGCATGCCCTGTCCCAAAGGCGTGGACATCCCCGGCATTTTCCGCTGCTATAACACCATGTTCTCCGAGTCCAAGAGCGCCGGACGCAGCCAGTTTATCCAGACTGTGGGGCTGACAAAGATACCGGCCTTCGCCTCACAGTGCATCCGCTGCGGCAAATGCGAGCAGCATTGCCCGCAGAGTATTCCCATCCGGGACAAACTGCAGGAGGCTGACCGGGCTCTGCGTCCCCTGCCCTACAAAATTGCCATTCGGGCAGCGCGGGCTTTTATGTTCCGAAAGTCCGGATAAGCGATTTCGTACGTGCTGACACTCTCTGACGATATCTTCTTTGAATTATCCGAAACAGTTTATTATTCCGCATGATTGTCAAATGCAGATACCGTCCCCATCGCTGGTCATAGCAAAACCGTTGGTTTTCATGAGAAAACCAACGGTTTTGCTGTTTTGCGTCTTTTCGATTTGTTCATTTATGCTTGCAGTGCAGTTTCCGCAAAGTCATTCGCAGCGCATAACCATGCATTATCCCCGTTTTCTCCAGACACTCGGCATGACCAGAAACAGGATCGGGAAAATCTCCAGTCGCCCAAGAAGCATCTCAAAGCAAAGCACGATTTTTGACGCTGCCGAAAAGAACGCGTAGTTCCCTGTCGGACCGACGGCAGACAGTCCCGGGCCGATATTGGATATGCATGCGATAGAGGCTGTCAGATTCGTCGTGAAATCTCTGCCGTCCAAAGAGATGATCAGAGCGCCGATTCCGACAATAATCAGATAGACGAAGAAAAAAACATGGACGCTTTCTACGGTTTGATTGCTGACAGTGCGGTCTTCAAACCAGATCCGTTTCACCTGTGTTGGATGGATCATTCGCTTGAGCTCCACCATATAGGATTTCAGAAGTATTATAAGCCTTGAAACCTTTATGCCGCCGCCTGTAGATCCGGCGCATCCGCCTATAAACATCAGCAGCACCAAAATTCCCCTTGAGAACACCGGCCATGTGTCAAAATCACAGGTGGAAAAGCCGGTGGTGCTGATCACAGTCATGACCTGGAAGAAAGCATAGCGCAGGCCCGGCAATACGCCGCCGCAGAGCTTTGCTATATTGATTGTGATCATCACGACAGCGGCCAAGATGATGCCCAGATAGGCTCGGAGCTCTTCGCTGCGGATCACTGCTCTCCCCTGTCTGAGCAGGAGAAGGTAAAACAGATTGAAGTTACAGCCAAAAAGCAGCATAAACACCGCAATCACCATTTCCAGATACGGACTGCCGTAAGCGCCGATGCTCGCCATTCTCGTGGAAAACCCGCCGGTGCCCGCCGTTGCGAAAGCATGCAGAAGCGCCTCATAGAAATTCATGCCGCCCAGCAGCAGCAAAACACATTCCATCAGCGTCAGTCCCATATAGATCTGGTACAGGATGCGGGCTGTTTTTCTTACACGCGGGACAAGCTTGCTCACCGTGGGGCCGGGGACCTCCGCGCGCATGATGTGGATATAGTGATCCCCCGCGACCGGCAGAATGGCCGCGATGAACACCAGCACGCCCATGCCTCCGATCCAGTGGGTGAACAGACGCCAGAACGTGCACCCGCGACTGAGCCGTTCGGGGTTATCCAAAATGCTGGCACCGGTGGTCGTAAACCCGGAGACCGTTTCAAACAGGGCATCGATATAGTTCGGGATCTCCCCCGAAAGGACGAAGGGCAGCGCGCCGAAGGCTGAGATCAGAAGCCACGACAGCCCCACGCACACGAAACCCTCTCTCGCAAATATGTCCGACGAACGCGGTCGGATTGCGGTCAGGAGACCCCCGCACAGCGAGAGCGCGGCGATGGTGATGAGGAACGGGAAGGCGGCTTCCCCGCAGATGAGGGCCGTCAGCAGAGGGAGCGCCATAAGCGCCGCTTCGGCCAGCAGCACCTTTCCCAGAATATTGCTGACAATTCTGTAATTCATCTGCCTGACACCCTCTCCGTATCGGACAGGATCTCATCCAGATGGACGATCGTCCGGTCAGCTGTTATCACGATCACTCTGTCCTCCTGCTGCAGCACTGTCTTGCCGTCCGGCAGAAAACTCTTCCCCGCCCGGATCACAGCCGCCAGGAGAACGCCGGAATGCAGCGGAAGCTCCGATAATGTTCTTCCCGTGCAGACAGACTTTCTCCCGACAACAAACTCCGTCGCGGTGACGCGGGGATCGCCGAGATAATACAGGGCTTCGATGGCGCTCTTGTCCCCGCTGTGCGCAAGGCCCCGGACATAGCCCGCGATCCTCTCCGCGACAAGGTCCTGGGGTGACAGCATCGTGTCCGGAAACATGTCCCGCAAAAGCTCGGTGAATTTTTTGTTGTTGACCTTGGAGATCACTTTCCCCGCTCCGGCTTTGCCGGCGTACATGCCGAGGATCAGATTATCCTCATCGTAGCCTGTAAGCGTCACAAAGCCGCCCGCGTTTGCGATGCCGTTTTCCTGCAGGACGTTGGGATCTGCCCCGTCGGCGCAGTGAATATCCGCATTCCGAAGCTGTTCCGCAAGCTCCCGGCACCGTCTTGAGTCCCGTTCAATAATCGTCACGGCGACGCCGGTACTCTCCAGCAGTCTTGTCAGATGCACCGCGCTGCGGCTGCCGCCCAGCAGAATCACATTTTTTACCGGTTTTTTATAGGCTCCCGCCGCAATGAAAAACTTTCTCAGCGCCGTCGGTGACCCGGTGACGGAGATCCGGTCACCGGAAGCCAAAACGAAATCGCCGCCCGGGATCTGAAAATCATCGTTCCTTTCCACGCAGCAGACAAGCACTTTCTGCCCGAACTTCTCCCCAATTTTACAGAGCGGAAGGCCGATCAGTCTGCTGTTTTCCTCTACGCGAAAGGTAACGATTTCAAACTCGCAGTCCGGGAAGGACTCTACCCGGATCGCAGCGGGAAACTGCAGCACACGCGAAATCTCCTCCGCGATCACATAATCCGGATGAAGAGAGAAGGAAAGCTTCATGGTATCCTGCAGAAGCTCTGCCCGCTGTATGTATGCAGGATTGCGCAGAAGAGTAACGGAGTGTGCCGCGCCCAGTTTCCTTGCAAGCTGGCAGCCGATCAGGTTGGTCTCATCCGATCCTGTTGCCGCAATAAACAGCTCTGCATTTCCGACCTCTGCGTCGATCAGCGTTTCCGGCGCGGCGCTGCTTCCAAAGCAGCTGATGACATCCAGACTGTTGACCGCGTTGTCAAGCCGGTCCTGTCTTTGGTCGATCAGCGTAAGATCGTGTCCCTCGCTGCACAATTGCCGCGCGATCGCCATCCCCATTTTGCCCGCTCCGGCAACAACAATTCTCATTGTGATAACCCTCCTTGCCTGTATACCTGTCACAATCTGCCCGCTCCATACGGATGCTCCTGCTGCGCTGAAAGCTCTGCTGCCGGCGCGGCAATCCTGTACACATGCTGCGATGTGAACACCGCACTCATCAGGACTCCCGGCAGATCTCCGTCACCCGGATTATATCCGGGGCTTTTTCGCCGTCAATCGCTTCATTGCCGCCGCGATCCGCCGTTTTGTCCGCTCTGCACAGGCTTCTCCGGAATGAAAGAAACGAATTTCTGTATTTTTTTCTTACCGAATTATACTTCTGTATGTGGAAATATGCAATATCTTTTGTTGGGATAAGGCTCTAAGGCTTGCACGAACAGAATCATTGCAGGAATTGATTGACGTGCCTGTTTCCAGCATGTATAATAGAAAACACATGATTTTGAAAGGAATGATCTCCATGCGTATCGCATTGATAAACGAGAACAGTCAGGCAGCCAAAAACAGTCTGATTGAAGCCACTTTGAAGAAGGTTGTGGAACCGATGGGCCACAGCGTCGACAACTATGGCATGTATACGGCAGAGGATAACTGCCAGTTGACTTACGTTCAAGCCGGCATCCTGAGCGCCATTCTCCTGAATACCGGTGCTGCCGATTACGTCGTCACGGGCTGCGGAACTGGTGAGGGCGCAATGCTGGCCTGCAACAGCTTCCCCGGCGTTCTGTGCGGACACCTGGTGGACCCCTCAGACGGCTATATGTTTGCCCAGATTAACGATGGCAACTGTGTTGCCCTCCCCTTCGCCAAGGATTTTGGCTGGGGCGCCGAGTTAAAGCTGGAGATGATTTTCCAGCAGCTTTTCGGTTTCGGTCACGGCAATGGTTATCCAAAAGAACGTGTTGTTCCCGAGCAGCGCAACAAAAAGATTCTTGATGGCGTAAAAGCTGTCGCCTACAGACCTTTGATCGATATCCTGAAAGAACTCGATCCTGTCCTTGTCAAGGGTGCGGTCAGCGGCACACATTTCGATGCGTTATTTTATCCGAACTGCAAAGACGCAGCAATCGCCGCATTCCTGAAAACTCTTTAATATGTTTTCAATGTGAAACCCTGCCCGGAACATTCTCTGTTAAGGAAAAGCCGGTCCATCTCTGCTGAAATGGACCGGCTTTTTGGATTTCTTGAATATGTATATTCTGCCGCTCCGAAAAGGTCGGGAATCACATCCCAGGCGATGATTAACCGAAGTGAGCGTCGTTTATAATACGCCGCTCGGTTTATGGTTATCTATTCGTTTTCGAACGCACAAGCTCTGCACCCATCTGTCGGGCTTTTTCCAGATCCAGCGGAAACTGCTTTTCATGGTGGGCCAGCTTGTGCGCGGCGTTGAAGCCTGCCATGTTGAACTTGCTGTAGTCTTTGACTTGCAGCGTGTCAAAGCTGCATAGCGACTGTACGTTCCCGTTGAGACTGCGGAAGGCGTTTGCCTACTCGCTGAGCTTTCGCTTGTACTGCAGCTGATAATAAGCCTGGGGCGCGTTCATCGTGAAGATCACGCCAACGTTGACCTTTCCCGTGAAGTAGTTGCTGTAATCGTCATAGGACAGGGTGCAGAAGTGCAGTCTTTCCACGAATGCGTGAAACTGGCTGGTTGTATCACCGAGGTATATGGGCGAGCCGATCAGCAGCACATCGGCAGCAAATACGCGATCCAGCAGCGGGCTGAGGTCGTCCTTCCAGAAGCACTTGCAGCGCTCGCCATCCTTGCGCTTGCAAAGAAGGCAGCTGCGGCAGCCGGTGAAGTTCAGGTCATAGAGGTCGATGTATTCGGTCTCGGCTCCGGCCTCCTCAGCACCTTTTTGGGCCGCCTTCAGAAGCTGCGCCGTGTTCCAGTTCTTGCGGGGACTTGCGTTGAGTATGATGGCTTTCATTTTTTATCCCTCCAGACTGCAGATTCCTGCAGCGTCCGTTTTCTTCTGCGTATGTTGGCCATGCGCTCCAGGTCGCCGTAGTCGACGGTGTTCTGCAGTGCATTCACGATCTTCTCTTTCCTGCCCAGGAAGTCCGGGCCGGTGAGATTGGCGCCGGAAATGGTATAGTGCATGTTTTGCTTCTTACAGCTCCGTGACGAATTCCTCCAACGGCATGCGTTTAAAGTGCCAGTCGTTGGGCTTGCTGCGCTCGGAGGGGTAACCCATGGCGAACATCATCACCGGGATGATATTATCCGGCAGTTCAAAGACATCCCGCACCGTTTTGGCGTCAAAGCCGCGCAGCCACACGCTGTGCACGCCCAGCTCCTCGGCCTCATACATCATGGTGGTCGCAGCGATGCTGGCGTCCTGCTCGCCGGAGTTGTAGCTGCGGAACATCCGGTCTTTCGGCTGCTTCCACACGGTATTCAGGTCATAGCAGACCAGCAGCATCAGCGGCGCGTTATAGTGAAAGGGCGTCACCGTCTTCACCTTTGCGAGAGCCTCGGGGCTGCGCATCACGTAGAAGCGCTGGGGTTGATAGTTGCATGCAGTCGGTACGATCCGCCCTGCTTCCAGGATCTGCCGCAGCTTTTCGTCCTCCACCGGGCGGGGATCAAAGAAGCGCTCGGAGTAGCGGTTTTGGGCCAGTTCCATAAATGTCACGATCGAAACACCCTTTCTTTTTTTCTCGGTTCTATCCTAACAAAAATGCTTGCGTATTTCTACATACAGAAACAGAAATATTATTTAGTGATTTTATCATACTGTTTTGACTTTCTGCAAGAGAAGAGCGTCGTATGGCAAAGCGCTCTGACAAATCAGTTCCCTCAGCCTCGGCAAGATTCTACGCCGCCCTTGCCGTTGCCGCACCGCCGGAAAAATACGCAGCCAATACGTTGCTCATGGAATAAATATTCTTATAAGAAAAATAACTTTACAATGGAAAACTTATCATATATACTGTAAGCAGTTCTCTTAAATCTGTCAATTACGCAGTTTTTTCGTACTTAGTAAGATAATTTTTACTGAGGGTCTAAACATTTCTCACACTCATAAATTCCCAAGTTCCAGCGCATATGTCCTGCAGAATGCGATGAATATCATCGGCGGCTCCGGCCCATTCCGGCGGATCTGATCCACTTTGCACCGGCAGAAGCAAAAACAGAACAAGTCGTCTAAAACAGTATTAATACGTTTATCAGGAGGAATCAACATGGAAAAATCTCCCGTATTCTTCACAGACTTCCACGCGACGCCGAGTGAGACCCTGCCGCAAAAGCTGCACCGCCTTATGAAGCGCGCAGGATTTGAGACCATTCATTTTGAAGACCGGTATGCCGCGATCAAGATTCACTTCGGGGAACTCGGGAACCTTGCCCATCTGCGGCCGCAGTATGCCAAAGTGGTTGCGGACTATGTAAAGGCGCAGGGCGGCAAACCCTTCCTCACAGATTCCAACACGCTCTATGTGGGCAGCCGCAAGAATGCCCTGGATCACATGGACACAGCTTATCTGAATGGGTTTTCACCCTTCCAGACCGGCTGTCATGTCATCATCGCCGACGGTCTCAAGGGCACGGATGAGGCTCTCGTTCCCGTGAATCTGCCCCTTGTCAAGGAAGCAAAGATCGGCCGCGCGATTATGGACGCCGATATCGTTATCTCCCTCACCCACTTCAAGGGCCACGAGGAAGCCGGCTTCGGAGGTACGCTTAAAAATCTCGGCATGGGCAGCGGGTCCCGTTCAGGCAAGATGGAGCAGCACTGGGAGGGCAAGCCCGTCGTGGATCAGGACATCTGTGTCGGCTGCGGCTCCTGCGCCAGGATCTGCGCTCACGGCGGCCCTGTCATTGAAAACGGCAAGGCGCATATCGACCACAGCAAATGCGTTGGCTGCGGGCGCTGTCTTGCTATCTGTCCGAAGGACGCCATCGAGCCGAGCATCAGCAACTCCACCGCTATACTGGCGCAGAAGATCGCAGAGTACGCATACGCGGTGGTAAAAGACAGACCGGCATTCCATATTTCCCTGATCTGCGATGTGTCCCCCTTCTGTGACTGCCATGCGGAAAACGACATTCCCATCATCCCGGATGTGGGCATGCTGGCTTCTTTCGACCCGGTCGCCCTGGATCAGGCGTGCGCAGATCTCTGCAACAGGATGCCCGTCATTGAGGACAGCCGCCTTGACCGGCAGATAAAATCTTTCTGGAAGGAAGACTCACACCGCGATTATTTCGGCATGAATCACCCCGACACCGATTGGGAAGCCGGGCTTCAGCACGCTGTTGAGATCGGCCTCGGCAGCCGGGATTATGAGCTGATCAAAATCTGAACAGACAGACGAAAGTACGGAACTCTCCGCCAAAGCTGTCTTATCCGCAAATCCTTTCTACTGAAATAGCTGTCACCCAACATTGGATGCAGCTATTTCTGTTTTCATGGCCTTCGTAAAAAAAGAGAAGCCCATTGCTGAACTTCTCTTTGAAAATGACTCTCCCTCTATTGCAAAGCCTTTTCTGATTACGTCTCATAAAGCGCTGCGAATTCTTCCAGCAGTTTCCGGATGGAAATGTGCTGCGGACAGTTCTTCTCACAGCGGCCGCACTTCATGCATTCCGATGCCTTACCGTGATTCATGGAGTATCTTTCATAATACATGTTCGTCTTTTTTCCGGTCACCGCATAGAGATTCAACAGCCCAAAATAATTGGGGATCGCAATGTCTTTCGGACATACCTCCGTACAATACCGGCAGCTTGTACATGGAACCCTGATACTGCTTTTCAGCTCCCGCTCGATCTGTCCGGTCAGCACGTATTCGTTTTCTGACAGCGGGATAAAGCTTTGCATAATCCCTGTGTTATCACACAC
>JBGUQD010000025.1:0-11591 GCA_045130755.1 Candidatus Limivicinus sp.
ACGCCGTGGGCATCCGGTTTTTTTATAAATAAAGGCATTGGCCTGTTTTGGCATAGGAGATGTTTGCCCTTGCCAGAAGCTTTTCGCGGGCGTTGAGGATCGGGTCATGGCTTTGTGGATCATGGTGGATCAGCAGCAGCCGTTTTGCACCGCTGCGCGCCATGAGCTTCATGCCCAATGCAGCGCTTGCGTGGCCGAATCCCGCCTTTTCCATCAGTTCATTTTCCGCGTACTGCGCGTCAAAAAGAAGCAGGTCCGCGTTCTCGGAAAAGTCAATGAGCCGCGCAAAAGAGTGCGCCTCATACTCGTAGTCCGTGGCGTAGATGATTGTTTTCCCCCGGTAGCGCAGGCGGAAGACCATGCATCCGCCGGGATGGTTCCCCGGTATGGCGTCGATGCCGAGCTCCCCCGTCGAGAAGCTGTCGGGCAGCGGCAGAAGCTCCGGCCTGCTGGCATACTCGGTCAAACGCAGGGGCCAGAACGGCGGCGCAAAAACGCGGTCCAGACACGCTTCTGCCTCCCTGCGGTCGGTGCAAAAGGGTACGTAGACCCTCGTGCGCGTATGCGTATCGCTGAGACCCGGAAATACGCCCAGGCCGATCAAATGATCAAGGTGCAGATGGCTCAGCAGGATGAGCGGAGGCTTCGGATAGTCTGCCGGGGCCGCCGACAAGCCGGTACCCGCGTCGAGGAAAACCGTCTCCTCCCCTGCCCGCACCATGTAACAGGAACTGTCGCCGCCATAGTGCGCGCACTCCTGGCCGCAGAACGCCATGGAGCCGCGCGAACCGAGCACGGTAAGCGAATAATCGGAAACCATCATCATCACACCCTTTCGGATACCTTCTTTAATCTGTCAGAATTGATCCGGATAGAAAGGGAAAAACATACTTCCGTCGGCGTACCGGTTGACCATGTTCATGGTTTCGTTGTAGGAATCGAGCAGCGATTTCGCTTCACTCTGCAGAGTCTTGCTTCGTTCTGCAGGCTCATCCTCTGTTTGGCGCAGGCTTTCCAGGATGCGGCAGGCAGCCTTGTAATCCCTCGTCTGGCTTCGCACGCGTGCGCTGAGCTGACGCATGATCTCAAGCAAACGCTCGGGCCGATCGCTGAAATAGCCGGAGAACTCCTTCTCGCCGATTTTTACCAGGGTCGTACCGTCTTCCAGCGCGACAGCAGTGGCGCTGCGAGGAAAATTATCGATCAGGCCCATCTCGCCGAGAAAATGGCCTGCCTCCAAAACGGCAAGGCGGTTTTCATGCTCTGTGCCGTAGGAGTCATAAATACCAACACTGCCGGCAGTGATATCAAACATGCTGTCCGCATAATCGCCCTGTTTGAAAATGATGTCGTTTTTCTTGTAGGTCTTCATTTCGTACCCTCCTGCTGGGAAAGCGCCTGAATCTCTCGGCAGACCTCTGCAAACTTCCGGCTCGTCGTGCGCAGATTTCTGCTCAACTGCTGCATGATCAGCAGGGTTTCTCCCGGATAATTGCGGATGAACTCGCCGAAGTTATCCTCGGTAACGAGTGTTACGCAGGTATCCGCTTCCATCGCTGCGGCTGTGGCCGAGCGCTCCGTATGTTCAAGAAGGCCCATCTCGCCGAAGTATTCTCCATGTGCATACTCCTTCAGGAGCTTCTCCCGTGCGGTACCATAGCCCACGTAAACGCCGACCTTCCCACGCACTACGATATACATGCAATCGCCCGGATCCCCTTCACGGAAGATCACAGCGCCTTTATGAAACGTTTTCTTATTCATTCTGTCCTCCCGGTATGTTCAGTCACGGATGACCTGTCCGGCATCCGGTCATTTTGTTTAGTATACCATTTTTCTCCGACCGCTGTCCAGAGCCATCTGCTACAGAATATGATGTTCCGGTTTCTTACCGGTCAGCAGAAGGTTGATCTCATCTTCATTCAGGTTCATGCCGATCACCAGCAGGGCCGGACGGCCGTTGTCCGCGCGTTCGGAGCGAAAGCTGTCGGGTGTAGCGTTGAACTGCCGGAAGCACCCGTCATCCGCCGTGATGCCTTTTACGCGCAGAACCCGGCCAAAGCGTGCATCCTGAAACAGAAGCCGGGTCTTTTCCCGCAGAGCTTCAAGGTTCAAAGTGAGATTCAGAAACGGCAGAGACTGAAAGCCGCCGTCGCTGCCCGCGATGGTTTTGACGTAATCCGCGCTGCTGCACCCGCAGTCAGCGAGGGCGGCGAAATCCGCATCCGTGAGCGTATCCCAATCTTTTGCGATTACCTTTGGGCGCAGCGCCTTCCGGCAGCGGATCATCGCGGCGGCCCGTTCCAGGTGAGCAAGGCAGCCTTCGATCTCCTCAGGCGATGACAGCTGACAGCGGCTGAGAAGGATCGCGCCCGCGTCTGCCGCCTGAGAAGCAAGGAAGAAATCCTCCTCCGGACTGAGATTCTCTTCAAGCTTTGCGTCCACAACGGCGATCACGCTGCCCGGCTCGTACTTGCTGTCGAGCGGCGGTTCATGGATCGCATCAAAAAACTCATCCATGTCGAACACGCCGGAGGGCTCGATGATGACGCGGTCATAGCCTGCCATGCTCATGGCAATGAGCCTTGTGCGGAAGCGGCGGCGGTGGCAGTCCGCATCGCAGCCGCCTGCCAGGGTCTCCAGCTCACAGAGGTCGGAGCGAAGCGTTGAGAGCAGGGGCAGATCCACGTTCAGCGCACCGTGGTCATAGACGAGGATGCCGAGCTTCTCCCCGTGCCGCAGCAGATAATCCGCATAGCGCAGGAGAAAGGTGGTCTTTCCCGCACCGAGAAAGCCCGTAATCAAATCCAAACGTATCATGACCGACACCCCCCAGACAGATGCAAATCCCATGCGGCTTGCGCCGGATGGGAATCTTAACACAACTTGTCAAAATTGTATAGGGTATAAATCCCCGGGCGGTTTCGCTTACGCGTAACTCCGCGCTGTCTGCCGCGCGCAGACGATGCGGCAGCCCGGGATCAGCGCAGGGCTTTCAGTTCCGCCAGGCACCCGGTGCAGATATTCTTTCCCTCAAAGCTTACGATGTCGTTCGTGCGGTCACAGAAAACGCAGGCATCCTCGAGCTTGCGCAGGATGATGCTGTCCGCTTCGGTGTATAACTCAACGGAATCCTTAACGCTGATTCCGAGGGTTCTGCGCATCTCGATGGGCAGGACGATTCGCCCGAGCTCGTCAACCTTTCTCACGATACCGGTAGCTTTCATATGCAGCCCTCCAAAACAGTCTTCCGAATTTACAGGAACATGGTTTTTATGAACAGTTTTCCAATTTTACTTTTCTTATACCATGTCTTGTGCGGGAAATCAAGCGGCAATTCATACCATGTCAGATCCGCACGGATTCCGGCAGTACTTGCCGGGCTTATACCTGTTGATCCGGCCGGACAAGCACAATCAAGGACACAGTAGCCGGCTGCGATCGGCTGCGGCTGTCTGCAGGGCACCCTTTCTCCAAAAATTCCTCAAATAATAGTTCAGCCATGCAAAAGGACCGTTCCGATTGGAACGGTCCTTTTGTCCTTATTGCGCTCAGCGGATGCGGAGCACCTGTCCGACGCTGATGATGTCGGGGTTCTTGATGCTGGGGTTGAGGGCCAGGATCTGGCTCATGGGGACCTGGGCGCGGAGGGCGATCTCGGAGAGGGTATCGCGGTAAGCGACGCGGTAGTAGATCACAGCGCCGTCCTGCCAGAAGTTGCCGTTGGCGCCGCCGCCGGTAACATTCTCCACTTCCTGCTCGTTGAGGACTTTCATTTCATCGTTAGCCATTTTCATAATCTCCTTTATTATTTATTTTGCAAAGTTTTTTGTTTTCCCTGTTTGCATGCTTATCATAACACAGCTTTTGTCACACTACAATCACACAAACACAAGAAATATTAAATCTTGCCAAGAACTTTGTAATCGGCTGCCTCGACGGCGGCCTTCATGGTCTCGAAGTCGGCAGAGCCGGTGACGACAGCGGTGCCCGCCTCGTGGCTGACGACGGCGCTCTCCACGCCGTCCAGCGCTTCGAGCGCCTTCTTGACGCGCGCTTCGCAGTGCGGGCACATCATGCCCTCGATCTTCAGCGTTGTGGTCATCTGGGTTTCCTCCTTTCCGGGTGTTTTGATTTCAACGGGTTTCGATTTATGGTTCCTGCGTGGCTTGTCACGGCTCGCGTCATGCGCCTTGAACAGGTTCAGGCGCAGCGCGTTTGTCACCACGCAGAAGCTTGACAGACTCATGGCCGCGGCGCCCAGCATCGGATTGAGCGTCAGGCCCGCGCGCACAAAGGCCCCAGCCGCCACAGGGATGCAGACAGCATTATAGAAGAAGGCCCAGAACAGGTTTTCGTGGATGTTGCGCAGGGTCGCCCGGCTTAAGCGGATCGCCGCCGCCACGTCCAGAAGGCTGCCGTGCATGAGCACCACATCCGCCGCGTCTACCGCGATGTCGGCCCCGGCCCCGATGGCGATGCCGATGTCCGCTCTCGTCAGGGCGGGCGCGTCATTGATGCCGTCGCCCACCATGGCGACCTTGCCGAACTCGCCGACCTCGCGGATGACGCTCTCCTTCCCGTCGGGCAGTACGCCTGCGATCACGGTATCGACGCCCGCCTCGCGCCCGATAGCGTTTGCGGTGCGCTCGTTGTCGCCGGTGAGCATCAGCACCTCGATGCCGAGGTTTTTGAGTTCCCGGATCGCCTGGGCGCTGTCAGGCTTGAGCACATCCGCCACCGCGATGATGCCCAGAAGCTTCCCGTCATGGGCAAAGAACAGCGGCGTCTTCCCCTGTTCGGCAAGAGAGTCGCTCTTTTCGAGCAGCGTCCGGGAGATTTTCACGCGCTTTTTCATAAAGCTGCCGCTGCCGCCGATGAGCTCTCTGCCGCCGAGCTTTGCTGTCAGACCGTTTCCGGGCAGGGCGGTAAAATCTTTCACTTCCTCAGGGATAATCCCCTTTTCCCCGGCGTATTCCATGACGGCGACGGCAAGGGGGTGCTCGCTCTTCGCCTCGAGCGCGGCGGCGGCTTTGAGAAGCGTCGTCTCGTCCGTCCCCTCCGCCGGGATCAGATCCGTCACCTTCGGCTTGCCGGCGGTAATGGTGCCGGTCTTGTCGAGCACCACCGTGTCGATACGCCCGGTCTCCTCCAGGGCGGCCGCGGTTTTGAAGAGGATGCCCTGCTTCGCTCCGACGCCGTTGCCGACCATAATGGCAACGGGCGTGGCAAGCCCCAGAGCGCAGGGGCAGCTTATGACCAGCACCGAGATGCCGCGCGCGAGAGCAAAGCCGATCTCCTTCCCCAGAAGCAGCCAGACAGCGGTAGTCACCAGTGCAATCGTGATAACCACCGGTACAAACACGCCGGAGACCTTATCCGCGATTTTGGCGATGGGCGCCTTGGTGGCCGCAGCGTCCGAGACCATACGGATGATCTGGCTCAAGGTGGTGTCCTCGCCGACACGCGTCGCCTCGCAGCGGATAAAGCCCACCTGATTGACCGTGGCAGCGGAGACCATGTCCCCCGGCGCCTTGTCTACCGGAATGCTCTCGCCGGTCAGGGCCGATTCGTCCACGGCGGAGCTGCCCTCGAGCACCACGCCGTCCACCGGGATGTTCTCGCCCGGGCGCACGACGAACACGTCGCCCTTCTTCACCGTCTCGATGGGAACGGTCTTTTCCTGTCCGTTGATGACAAGTGTCGCTGTCTTGGGCGCGATCTTCATCAGGCCCTTGAGGGCGTCCGTGGTTTTGCCTTTGGATCTCGCCTCCAGCATCTTGCCGACGGTGATGAGCGTAAGGATCATGGCCGCGGACTCAAAGTAAAACTCGTGCATCCAGACCATGGCGGCGTCCGACCCGCCCTCGATCTGGGCCCAGGTCATGCGAAAGAGCGCATAGGTGCTGTACACAAACGACGCGCCGGAGCCCAGGGCCACCAGCGTATCCATGTTCGGCGCGCGATGGAGGAGGCCTTTGAAGCCGCTCACAAAGAACTTCTGGTTGATGACCATGACGACGATGGCGAGCAGCATCTGGGCAAGGCCCATGGCCACGTGGTTTCCGTCCAGAAAGCGCGGCAGCGGCCAGCCCCACATCATGTGGCCCATGGAAATATACATGAGCAGCAGCAGAAAGCCCAGCGACGCAAGCAGCCTGCGCTTCAAAACCGGGGTTTCCCGATCCGCGAGGGCGTCCTCATCGGCGGAGACATTCGACTTCTCTGCGCCTTTTTCGCTTGCCCCGTAGCCTGCGGCCTCGACGGCGGCGATGATGCTCCGCGCATCTGCCGTGCCCTCGACGCCCATGGAGTTTGTCAGCAGGCTCACCGAGCAGGCGTCCACTCCGGGCACGGCAGACACCGCCTTTTCCACCCGGGCAGAACAGGCCGCGCAGCTCATGCCGGTTACATTATATTGTTTCATGGATGCCTCCCCTATTTCATCAGCTTCTGCAAAGTATCCAGCAGTTCGTCCACGATCTCATCATTCCCCGCGCGCACATCGTTTACCACGCAGGAACGGATATGGCTGGACAAAAGTTCGCGGCTGAAGGCGTTGAGCGCCGCATTGGCCGCCGCCGCCTGTGCCAGGATATCGGGACAGTAGGCGTCACGCTCGAGCATGCCCTTGATGCCCCGGATCTGACCTTCGATGCGATTGAGGCGGTTGAAAAGCTTTCTTCGTTCTTCCTCCGACCGCTCCTTCGTCTTATGGCAGCAGCACGATTGTTCTTCCATACATATCACCTCTGTACACTTCCCAGTATATACCCCCATGGGGTATATGTCAACAGGAAAAGAAAACAGCGCGGATTCCTCCGCGCTGTTTGGATCAATCGTAATAGATCTGGAAGCCGTGCTCGATGAGGACCACGCTGCCGCTGGAATAGCTGTCATTCTCGGCAATGGCCGTGACGATATATGTATAAGAGCCGGGCTCCAGTACGCCGAAGATCAGCTGGGCATTGACCGTGCCCGCCAGACTGAAGGTGTTGGTGTAGGGGTAGAAATTGCAGATCTGCACATCCTCGCCGGAATCGTTGCTGAAGATGCGTCCCGTCACCATGGCGATCAGGCCCTTGTCGGTGTAGATATCACCGTACAGGTCGGCCACACCGCCGCGCGGCATGCTCTCCGGCAGGGTTTGATTCTCGATGAACACGTGCGGCGTGTTCGGATCCTCACGCGGCGGCTCGGGTGTAGGGATCGGCGTGGGTTCCGGGGTAGGCGTCGGCGTGGGCGGCACGGTCGCGGCCGGTACAGGCTCGGCACTCGGCACGGGCGGCACAGTCTCCTCCGGCACAGCAAAGATATCTGTCGTGGGTGCCGGCGTCTCAGTCGTGGGCGTGGGCAGCGGCGGGAGCTTATCCCGTACGCGCGAGCAGGCGCCGAGAAGGCATATCATACAGATGACAGCAAAGGCGCAAAGCAGCCTTTTCATTTTGATTCTTCTCATAAGATGATCTCCAGAACGTCAGATCTACAGGGTAACATAACTCTGCCCTTTTATTATAGCGGCTTTGCATGGAAAATGCAACCGAAAAAACCGCAGCAGACGAGTTTGGAAGCTTAAGACCCACTCAGTATTCGAAGTCAGGGAAATAATGTGCGTAAAATTCCTCGAAGCACAGGCCCTGCTCCATGATGAAGGTCGCGACCTCACGCCCGACATAGCGGTAGTGCCAGGGCTCGTCCCACCCGGTCAGCAGAAGCTTGCGCGTGGGATAGCGCTTGATGAAGCCGTATTCGGCGCAGTGTTCGTCCAGCCAGGCGAAAAGCTCCTGATTCATGTCCTCGTACACAAGGCGCTGGCGGTTGCGGTCCAGGATATCCACGCACAGGCCGAGCTGATGCTCGCTGGCTCCGGCGGGAGCCGTAATGGATTTGGCCTTTTCGGCCGCCTCCTGGTAGATGGGATCGGTATAGTCCACCTGCTTGCCGCCGGCCATCTCATAGGCGATCTGGCTGGCCTTGGAGTTATACACATGGGCCTGATAGGAATAGGAGCGGTAGGCGCCGGCGATGAAGTAATCAAAGCCCGCCTCCTCAATGGCGTCAAGAAAAGCGTCGAGGTACGGCATGTACTCCGTGCTGTACATCATATAGCGCGTTCTCTCGATTTTGGAGACCTCCGGCTCATAGGCGGAGGAGAGCAGGTTATTGTTGTTGACGATCTGCAGATAGGTATTGTCCTCAAAGTCCTTGGTGGTAAGCTTGGGCCAGATATCCTCGGTCGGCTCAGGCTCGGGCGTAACATTGGTGTCGGCAAAGTTGATGCCGTCCGTGCGTACAAAGCCGCCCTCGGTGCCGCCGAAGATAATGGTGGCGCTGTTCTCCATGCGGGACAGGACGATGGTATAGAGAACCAGGCAAAGCGCTGCCATGGACAGGATCCAGAGCGTTTTCTTTTTCACAGCGCGCCCTCCTTTCGCGGCGACGGGTGCGTTTTATCCCGTCTGAGGCTGGATTATAGCACCGAAATGTTACGAATTCAAGTACGATCCCGCCCTCGCTTTCCCACTTTGGCCCCAAAGCCGCGCCTTCTGCGGCAAAACATGCCCACTTTCCCCGCACAGCCGGATGAATTTGGACAGACTGTGGCGGAATAGGATGAAGGGAGGTGATGATCTTGTTGGAAAGCGCATGGATTCTTCTGCTCAACAATCTGCTGCTCATGCTGCGCATCGCGCCCGGCGATTCCTTCCCGAAGCCTCTCGGCCGCGCGGAAGAAAAGGAATACCTCGACCGGTGGCTGGGCGGCGATCTGGAGGCACGCAACATCCTGGTGGAGCACAATCTTCGCCTTGTGGCGCATATTGTCAAAAAATACTATCAGAACGACGACGCCGACGATCTCATTTCCATCGGCAGCATCGGGCTCATCAAGGGCATCAACACCTATCGCCCCGATAAGGGCGTGCGCCTTGCCACCTATGCCAGCCGGTGCATCGAAAACGAGATCCTCATGGCCTTTCGGGCACGGCGCAAGACGGCGGGCGACGTGAGTCTCAACGATGCGCTGGATGCCGACGAGGACGGCGGCGGTCTCAGGATCATGGACGTGATCGCCTCGGAGGACGACCTTGACGATCAGATCGGCAGCCAAGAGCTCTGCCGGAAGTTGCGTGCGGAGCTTGACCGCTGCCTGGACGCGCGGGAGGCGCGCATCATCCGCCTGCGCTACGGGCTTGACGGTGCAGAGCCGATGACGCAGCTTGAAACCGCGCAGGCGTGCAGGATCAGCCGCTCCTATGTCTCTCGTCTGGAAAAGCGGGCGCTCGAAAAGCTGCGCTCGGCGATGGAGGGAACGGGCCAAACATAATAATGCTTGCTAATTTCCTTCTGCTGTGGTAAGCTAACGGCCGTCAAAGGATACTCTTTTACGAAAGGATCGCTTCAGGATGAACATATTCAATCAGATCGTATATATGATCGGCGCGGTGACGACAGTCGCCTGCATCGTACTGTGCCTTGTGCTCTTCTTCGCCTGCAAAAGCCGCGACGCGAAGGGCAGGCGCATTGAGCTTGATAACCACAGCAGCGAGGCACCCTGGCCCCTGGGCGTGTGGATCGCGGGCGTCTTCGTCGCAGGCACCGGTGTTGCGCTGATGTACGCGCCGGGCGATCTGGTGGGCTATGTAAAGCAGGGCCTGAACCCGACCGAATCGATCACCATGGTCGCGCTCCTGAACGGTGCGCCGGTGTGGGCGCTCTACTCCGTGATGGGCCTTTGGTACATGCGGCACATGGACTCGAAGATCGGCAAGCTCGCCGCTATGCTCTCAACGGTTTTGGGCATGTCCATCTCCCTGTGGACCGGCATGAACACCGTTGCCCGCTTCATCGGGCTCAACTTCCCCGGCCTCAAGTTCATGCTTGCCGCCATAACGGTCATGGTTGCCATGATCTCGGCCCGCAATAACCTTCTCAAGGGCATGTCCCGCCTTGCGTTTCTGGTGTTCTTCTTTGCTTTCCTCGCGGTGCTGTCCACCCCGCTGACCGATTTTTCCTTCAGTCCCATCGAAGGCGGCATCACCAGGGCCTTCTGGCAGGAATACTTCAACGGCGCCACCGCCGCAAGCTGGATCTTCTGGTTCCTTTCCTGGACACCGACGGTATCACGCTGGCTTGCTCACATCTCCAAAGGCCGCACCATGCGGGAGTATATCGCGGGCACCATGATCCTGCCGACGGTGCTGGCCTTCATCTGGATGGCGGTTTCATGGATGTATCAGGACGTGATCATGAGCTTCAACCTTGCAGCGAACATTTCTTCCTTCATCCCCTGCGTGATCTTCATCATCTCCGGCATCCTGTTCATGACCGGCACGCTGGACTCCGACTGCAAGGTCTTCACCGAGGATCTGGAGTTTCTGTCCCACGGTAAACTCAATCACCGGGCTACGGTCCCCTACTATGGTCTGTTCGTCCTGTTCGTGTTCAGTCTCTTCATCTCCGGCATCATCCGTGAGCCCTTCGCCTTCAACGAGTATTCCTCCCTGATCTTCATGCCGCTCATGCTCATGAGCATGGTCGACTGCGTCAGGATCGTGCGCTCCAACAGATAAAAACCGTCCCCGGTTTTCGGAAGGGGTTCCGAGAACCGGGGATCATTTTATATACACTTCGGGATCAGGAGCATGCGGGTGGTGGTCTCCGCATCCTCGTTGAGCTTGCGGATCATCTCTTCGCTGGAATGGTAGCGCTTGGCAAGACTCCACAGGCTCTCCCCTTCCCTCCGTACCAGCGTGAGGGTCGGGAGGCTGCCCTGCACATAGGCGCTTTCCTCGTTCAAAATAACACCGCTTACAGCGCTGATGCCCTCCTTCCGGCAGACAGCGCTGCACAGTTCTGCCGTCACTGTACAATCCACAAATTCCCCGTCGGGCTCCGTGCTCACTGTGATCTGTCCCGGGCTCAGCACGCGCATCTCCCGTCCCCCGGTGTCCTCGGACAGGGTGAGCGTGCGGCGGCAGGCCGAGAGTTTTCCCTCCCCGCTCTGATATACAAAATCCAGCGTCACCGCTGCGCTGAGCTTTCCGTTCTCCGCAGACACGCGTGTAAGCGTGGAAAATACATACAGCAGTTCGGCGCACACTTCGGTGAGGCCCACGCGCTCCTGTGTGCTGAGCGTCACGGTTGAAGCCGCCTCCGTGAGCGCAAACTCCTGCGCTTGCCGTTTGAGCTGGGCCGGCATGAGATTGGAGTAGGCGTCGGCAACGCAGCGGACCATCCGCGGCTCATAGCTCACAAGCTGCAAAACCGCATGCAGTTCCATATCCAGCGCCTTCTCGCCGCTGATGGTATCGATGAGGTCAAAGTACGCGCCTGTGATCTCCGGCTTTACGGTGCAGTGTTCCATGGTCTCGGCACCGATGTCGAGGATCTGCGAAAAGGGCGCGGAAAATCTGCCGACGACCGGCATGGCGTCCTCACCGCTCTGACCGATGACGCAGACTTCCGCGCTGCCCTTCACGATCATCCTGCTGCCGAGAAGCTGGCAGTCCGTGATTCGGAGCGCCGCCTTTTCAGACAAAAGTCTCTCCGGTACGCGCTGCCCATCCGTAAAGGAAAACTGCTCGTTAACG
>JBGUQD010000026.1:0-16598 GCA_045130755.1 Candidatus Limivicinus sp.
ACGATTCCCTCCTATCATACCGAGCGTTGGAACGACGGAGAGGTCTATGTGGAGGACGAATATCCAAACCTGCTGTTTGCCGTGGACGGGTCTTTCTATACGTTTGAAGGTGTGCAGACCTTTGTCGTTGGCGGCGCGTACAGCGTGGACAAGTATTATCGGCTTGCTAATAATTGGCACTGGTGGCCGGATGAGCAGCCGGACGAAGCGACCAGGCGGCGGGTAGAACAGCAGCTGAATGCGCACGAATGGCAGACGGACATCGTGCTCACGCACACCTGTCTGCTGCGATATGAGCCAACAGAGGTGTTCCTGCCCTTTATCGACCAAAGCAAAGTGGACAAATCGACCGAGGAGTGGCTGGATACCATCGAGCACAGATTGCAGTACAAACAGTGGTATTGCGGGCATTACCATACAGAGAAAGCCATCGACAAGCTGACGTTTATGTTTGAATCCATACGAGCTTTTCCAACAATAGGAGAACTGAATGGCGAAAAAACATGATTCTCTTGAACAACGGTAACATACCTTGTTTTCCCCAGATAATGCGCTTGGATTGTATTTGGTGGTGAAAATATGATAAAGACGACGGCGATGCTCTGCGATGAGCTCCGGGGATATGCCAACCCCTTGGCAAAGATCAGTCGCATGATGCGCAGCGGGGAGCTGACGCCGTTGATCAAAGGGCTGTACGAGACGGATGCTGCGGTTCCAGGGCATTATCTCGCGGGTATCATTTATGGACCGTCTTACCTGTCCTTCGAGTTTGCGTTGGTGTGGCATGGCCTGATCCCGGAGGCGGTCTACAGCTATACCTCCGCGACCTGTGGCAAGGGCCGCAAGAAGCGCTATGACACAGCCTTTGGGACTTTTCTGTACCGTGACGTCCCGGTTGCCGTTTTTCCCTACGGTACGCAGCTTCATATCGAGAACGACTATAGCTTTGTGATTGCTTCGCCGGAGAAGGCGATCTGCGACCAGTTGTACACGATCTCCCCGTGCAATAACCGTGCTTCGCTGCAGCGCCTCCTCTTTGAGGATCTACGCATAGAGCCTACGATGTTTACCAATCTGGACATGAATGCGCTTGCGGAGCTGGCCGGGCTGTATAACACGAAGAACCATAAGATGTTGATTTCATTAGCAAAGGACGTGAAAAGACATGAACGGGTTGATGGAGGAGTACATGTGCGGAGATATCTGGACGTGGTTACAGGACACCGAAGTTAGAGTGCTCCGTTATTGGGTTTACAAGCGCGTGTTTACGCCTTTGGAACAGGAGAAGAAGTACGTCGACCAGTCTGAGTACGAAGATTCCTATTGTAAAAAGGGGATCATCAGGGAATGTGTACAGCTCCCGGACGGCGACTTGCTCCTCGGGTTTCAGAATTACAACGAGGGTTGTGACTTCTATGACCTGCCTCAATATATGGAATACTACAAGCTGAGCGAAATCCGCCTGGCCTACAATCCGGAAGACATGGCACGGGATGAAGATGATCAGCAATGAAGGCATACCAGGTACCAATACTAACTCTGAGGCGGATAAAGGGAAACGATCTTTTATCGAAATAAGGCTCCAATGCTATTGACATCAGATAACTTATATGTTATCATACCAATAGAGAGTTGATAACATATAAGTTATCTCGCGCGAAACCTCAGAAGGGGGTGAGAAACTTTCGATGGGCTCTGAATATGATGTTGTTTTCTATGAAGATGCCAATGGATGTCAGCCGGTTGTAGAATACATGCGGCAGCTTCAAGGAGAGAACAGCAAAGATGCGCGAATCAAATTAACCAAGATTCGTGATTATGTCAAGTTGCTGAAGATGAATGGCCCTCGGCTCGTGGAGCCATACTCCAAGCATTTAGAGGGCGAGATATACGAATTGCGACCTGCTTCGAACCGTATACTATATGCGGGATGGACTGGAAAGAAATACGTGCTTCTGCATGTCTTTGCCAAGAAAACCCAGAAAACACCTCGCAGAGAGATTGACAAAGCAAAACGCGAGCTGGAAGATTTCAAGACAAGATTTGAAGAATGAGCAATAGATTTAAGGAGTGTAATATGAAAAATCGTAAGGAGGCAAGAGCGTGGGATGACGCATTCGATAGGGAGTTCTTCACCCCGGAAGAAATCTCTGAAAGCGACATGCGCGCTAACATTATTACGGCAATGATTGAAGCGAGAGAAGAGATGGGTATTTCCCAACGACAGCTTGAGGAATTGAGCGGTGTCAAGCAGCCCCAGATCGCGCGAATGGAGCGTGGGAATGCCGATCCTCAGCTTGGTACACTTCTGCGTGTGCTAAATGCCATGGGAAAGACACTTGCAATCGTGCCGATTACAGATAGACGATGATATGTATGCCGTCTGCATCAGCAGAGGGTGTTCCAGGCTCTGGCAGTGCCATTGTGCGCCTGACGGGACCAGTTTGAGACCAGATACGTGAAAACTGTGAAATCATGTACAGACTTCACAGTTTTCTTTGTCCAAAGAAAAAGGCTCTTCTCGTGAGATCACGCGAGGAGCCTTTGCACAATCGCCTTTAGATTCTTCATGACCCTTTGATTTAATGTGGCAGATGGTCGAAGGGTCAAATTGCATAATCATATGCAAAATGGGGTCAAGCTCATCCTGCATATATTCATGCCTTTTCGAAGGGGCTTGTGGCAGAAAATTGGCCACATTTTCTGCCACAAACCGGCCACAAACCCTTCGACCACTCATCTTCAAAATCGTCGCACATATATAGTAGAAAAAACTGCAATTTCTGCCACAGAAAAATCGAAGGGTCACACCTGTTAACCGAAGGGTTGTAGGTTCGAGTCCTACCTGAGGCGCCACCTCTGAACGCTAACTTTGATACAAAGTTGGCGCTCATTTTTTTGCTTGCTTTGATAGCGGAATCCTGCAAATATGCCCTTGATAGCCCCATATGAGCCCTTGTTTCTGCAATAATCCGGCGTAATACCACCAAATTTCCGTTCTCTGCCCTTTCGCTTCACCCCACGAAAGTTCGGATTCTTGCTTCCATCGGGCTCAAATTCCCCTTTCCCCCGGCAAAAATGCACCCTACTCGGGACGATTACTATACTTGTCAACGATTAAATCGTCCCGAGTATAGCTAAATCTTTGATAAATGGTGTGTGCTTTTTCGTACTCGGGACGATTAAAACGTTGACGAGTTAAACTCGGGACGATTCCTAATCGTTGACAGATCAGGTTCGTCCCGAGTATACAGGTTGCACAAAAAAGGCCAGTTTACGGCACATGGTGACGTACAAATGGGATGTATCCGTGGGTGCAAGAGTGCCCAGCCGCTAACCTGCTCGCCGTGAGCAAGGGACCAACTGGGCTTAAGCATCTTCACTTTACGATCGGTCATTCTTTCATTTTCTGGTACTCAAAGCAAGTATTATCAGCGATTCCAGGTATCATGAATTGCTTAAAACCAGCTCGTACAGCCTGAAATCCCTGGGTTCCCCGATATCTTCATACAGGATCGGTACAGTGTCGATATACCGGAACCCCAGGGAAAGATACATTCTCTGGGGCGCTTCATTCTCATCGAGGCAGTCCAGACGAATGGCCTTTTTCCCGCGCTGCGTCGCCGTCTCGATGCTGTGCAGTACCAGTCGGCGGGCGAAGCCCCGGCGTCCATAGGCGGGGTCGACGCGCAGCGCGTGGAGGATACAGACCTGATCCTCCGGCGCGACGATCTGCCATTGTACTGTGTTATAGGCGGCGTCCGCTTCGCTGTTCATGATATAGGCAGCGACGATCCTTCCGTCCGCCTCGCCCACGAACAGCGCCTGATCGTCGATGGCGGACGCGACCATATCATTCGGAGGAAATCCGCCCCTGTATTGGATGTGGAGAAACGCCTGCCTGCCGATCTCCGCGTTCATGGCATCATAGAAGGCCATGACGTTTGGGTAATCCGCCTGCGTCGCCGTTCGGATCTGCATGGTGTGCCGCTCCTTTACATATATCGTTCAAGAATCTGATCCGCGACATAGATGCCGCTGGCGGATGCCTGGGATAGAGAATGGGTCACGCCGCTGCCGTCTCCGATGATGAACAATCCCGGATGACAGGTTTCGAGATGCTCATCCAGCGCCACCTCCATATTGTAGAACTTGATCTCCACGCCATAGAGCAGCGTATCGTCATTGGCTGTACCGGGCGCGATCTTGTCCAGCGCGTAGATCATCTCGATGATACCGTCCAGTATTCGCTTGGGGATGACCAGGCTCAGGTCGCCCGGGGTTGCGGACAGCGTTGGTTCGACGAAGGATTTGCCGATGCGGGAGGGCGTGCTGCGCTGTCCGCGGATCAAGTCCCCGAAACGCTGGATGATGACGCCGCCGCCCAGCATATTGGACAGACGCGCGATGCTTTCGCCATAGCCGTTGCTGTCCTTGAAGGGCTCGGTGAAGTGTTTCGAGACCAACAGCGCGAAATTCGTGTTGTCCGTCTGCTTCGCAGGGTCCTCGTAGGAGTGGCCGTTCACCGTCACGATGCCATTGGTATTTTCATTGACCACGGCCCCTCGTGGATTCATGCAGAAGGTTCGCACCAGATCCTGGTACTTCTCGGTCTTATAGACGATCTTGCTTTCATACACCTTATCGGTGATGTGGCTGAATACCGCTGCGGGCAGTTCCACGCGCACGCCGATGTCCACGCGATTTGATTGTGTCGGTATGCCAAGCGCCCTGCAAACACGCTCCATCCAACTGCTGCCGCTGCGTCCCACGGATGCAACGCAGGCGCGGCCGCTGAATTCCCCTTCAGGCGTGGTGATGATAAAGCCCTCCGGCGTCGTGCGAATATCCCCCACGGGACAATTAAAATAGAAATCCACCCGCTCCTTCAGCACATCGAAAAGGGCGGTCAGTACCCTGTAATTGATGTCGGTACCCAGGTGCCGCACGGAAGCATCCAACAGGTGCAGGTTATTTTGCAGGCACAGCGTTGACAACGAGGCATCCGCCGTCGAGTACAGCCGGGTGCCTTCACCGCCAAAGCGAACGTTCAGCGAATCCACCTGATGCATCAGCTCCAGGGCCTTTTCCCTGCCAATGTACCTGTGCAGCGTGCCGCCGAAGGCGGTTGTAATGTTGTACTTGCCATCAGAAAACGCGCCTGCCCCTCCGAATCCCGTCATGATGGAACATGTCGGACAGTGGATGCACTCCTTGACGTGCTTTCCGTCGATGGGACATCTGCGCTTTTCAAGCACCTTACCCGTCTCAAAAACCGCAACCCGCAGCGAAGGATTTCTGTGAATGAGTTCGAAAGCGGAAAAGATACCGCCCGGTCCTGCGCCGATAATGAGAATATCGTATTGCTTCACGCAGATTCACCGCCTTTTACAGGCATTTCAGAGAGCACGCGCTCCAGAAGCCGGCAGAACCGCTTACTTGAGGCGTTGGCGATGGCCAGCACCTCCTCGTGGGAATGGGGCGTCCTGGCGATGCCGGTGGCCATGTTGGTGATGCAGGTGATACCCAGCACCCGCATGCCCAGATAGTGGGCCACGGTGGTTTCCGGCACGGTGGACATGCCGATGGCGTCCGCGCCGAGGATGTGATATGCGCGAATCTCCGCCGCGGTCTCGTAGCAGGGGCCGGTGAAGAAGGCGTAGACGCCCTCCCGCAGCGGAATGGACAGGGACGCGGCCACCCGGCGTGCCAGGCCGTTCAGGGCGGGGTCGTAGACCTCCGTCATGTCCGGGAAGCGGGGGCCGAAGCGCACATCGTTGGCGCCGATCAGCGGGTTGTTGCCCGCGAAGTTGATGTGATCGGTGATGAGCATCAGGTCGCCGGGGTTGAAGTCCGGGTTGATGCCGCCGCAGGCGTTGGTCACGACGATTGCCTCCACGCCCAGCTGCTTGAGCACGTAGATCGGGAAGCTGAGCTGCCGCATGGACAGCCCCTCGTAGTAGTGAAAGCGCCCCTGCATGGCGACGATGGGTTGGCCGTTCAGCGTGCCGAACACGAACCGCGCGGCGTGGCCGCTGACATCCGACTTCGGAAAGCCGGGGATGTCGGCATAGGAGAGCAGCTCCCGGTTCTCCAGCTGGTCGGCGATGCTGCCCAGGCCGCTGCCGAGGATGACCGCGATCTGCGGGCGGCAGGCGACGCACGCCTGGATGTAATGAACGGCGTTCATGACTTCATCGTAAAACATATTCATATTCCTCCTTGAAGGCTTCTGTTCTGCTTGCATTTTAGCATGAATCCGGGTATGATGAATATGAGAAATCTCACATATCTGGCGGTGATGGCATGGCAGACGCGCGCTTCCCATTGGAGGATTACTTTGGCTTCGACATTCGTCCCTTTGCGGTGCCGGTGCGGTTTGAGGCGGGCGACATCATCCTGTCGGAGGGTGAGGCAAACGAAGCTCTGTTCTTCCTTGAGAAGGGCAGGGTGAAGGTCAGCGTGACCCAGCCCAACGGAAAGGTGTTGATCGTCAGCTTCATCGATGCGCCAGCATTTCTGGGAGAATTGGAATTTCTGGGCGCAAGGGAGCTGACCAACGGTGTGACGGCGGTGCTGCCCTGTGCGTGCTGGCGGATCGACGGCACCAGGTGCCGGGAACGGATCCTGAACGACGCCACGTTCCTGAGGAAACTGTGCGTCATGCAGGGCAGGCGCTTTGTGCAGAACGCGGAGAAGTCGGCGCAGAGCCAGTCCTACCCGCTGAAGGCGCGACTGGCGCGGTTCATCCTCCAGGCCGCGCCGGACGGCGTCTATCGGGAAAAACACACAGAGGCCGCCGCCTATCTGGGCGTGACCTACCGGCACTATCTCTATGTGCTGGCGAATTTGGTGGATCGCGGCATTCTTGAGAAGACGCCCCAGGGCTATCACATCAGGGACAGGGAAGGCCTGTCCTTTTTGCAGAATGATCTTTTCACCAGATAATCCAATTCTGCCGGATTGTCTGGTGAAAATATTATCAATACAACTGCTCGATCATGTGGTATAATGATATCATGGATAAGAAGACGATTATTCTGGCTGTTTGGGCGATTATGGCAATCATGAACATAGCCTCCTTTGCACTGATGGGACACGACAAGCGCCGCGCCCGTCTGGGCAAGTGGCGCGTACCGGAAAAGACGCTGTTTTTGGTGACGGCGTGCTTCGGAGGACTGGGCGGCGTGCTTGGTATGAAGGTGTTCCATCACAAGACCAAGCACTGGTATTTCAAGGTGTTCTTCCCGGCGCTGTTGATTATACAAATTGCCCTGCTGACGATTGGTGCATACCTGCTGATGCGATGATACAAACCAGATAAATCGGGATTTGTCTTATGGGGAGTAACTTTAAAGTTTAATTAAGGACCGAGGAGTAAGCGTATGGGTCTGAGCATATATTACTTTGTAAGAATCATTCTTATCTGGCTTCTTTGTCTCTTGTCTGTTTTGCTCCATGAATTGGGCCATGCCTTGGGGTATCGGATTTCTGGAGGAAAAGCAGGGTGGAAGGTCATTGTGGGATCCGGACCAAGGATGATCGGCAAATCAAAATACATCTTCTGCCTGATCCCTGCAGGTGGTTATTTCATTCCCAAAGAAGAGCCGGAAACAAATAAAGCTAAAATTTTAATGTATGCAGGCGGGCCTATCCTTTCCTTGATGCAGGCCGTTCTGTACGGAATCATTTATTTCTGCTTTCCAGAGTTTGTTCGGCCCGGGAGTAACCTGTACGAAACACTACTCTCGGTATCCGCCTTCCTTTTCTATTTCAACTTCTTTCAATGCCTTTTTACGATCATTCCAATCCGCTACAGGGTCGTATGCAGAGGATTTGAAAGCGATGGCCTGCAAATCGTTCATGCGCTGAAGAATAAAGAGAGTCAGGAATCACACATGGATTATAAAAGCAGTACCGATGATTAACAAAACCGGAAGATAATCATTCAAATTCCAGTTTATCGAGTTGTTGGCAAAGCATGAAACAGAATGTGTTGCCGATATTGGGCGGACGAATCTCCTGAAACCCGCGAGATCGTCGAGGAAATGAATAGATCGCCCCGGTGGAAAAGTGGCATAAGACGCTGCTTGACGACGGTGAGAGAAATACAATTTGCAAAACAGGAGGTGCTATATGACAGTCTGCTGTTTTACAGCATCAGGTAAGCGGATTATATCGGCGTGGATTCCGGCTATGACACGGATAAGCTGGCTAACGCAGGCTACACTGTCACGGAAGGTCAGGCAGTCCACGTGCCGGTCATTGACCAGATGAGATACTTTGAAGAGGGCCTTGTCTCTCGGCTTCTCAATATTGCATAACAGCGGATAAGCTGAGATGCTGTTGCAGGATTCAAAGGACCAAGGGAGAAACCAATGAACGAGCCGTTTGTGAAGGTGGATCTGCACGGGCTGCGGCAGGTGGAAGCCATTCGGGTGATCGACAGAGCCCTCGCCTCGGCCGGGCCGATGACCTATCAGCTGCAGCTGATCCACGGATATCACCGGGGCACAAGCCTGCGGAGTATGATACAGGACGAATACCGATGGCATGAGAAGGTGCTGCGCATCATGCCCGGCGACAATCCCGGGATCACGGTACTGGTGCTGAAGGAGCTGTATTAGCCATGAGACAGGAAACCATCGACAGGATACGCAGGTTCACGGAGGATCGGGACTGGGATCAGTTCCACACGCCCGCAAACCTGGCCAAGAGCATTTCCATTGAAGCCAACGAGCTGCTGGAGTGCTACCAGTGGTCGGACGATGCCGATCCAGAGCACGTCAGGGAAGAGCTGGCGGATGTGATCGTCTACTGCCAGAACCTGCTGGACAAGCTGGGGTTGGATGTGGATGAGATCGTGAACAGCAAGATGACGAAAAACGAGGCGAAGTATCCCGTGGAAAAGGCCAGGGGCAGCGCCGCCAAGTATGACCGGCTGTGAGGGTTCGCCCATGAAGCTTTGCGGAATCATATCGGCCTTTGTATTGTGTGCCTGCTTGCTTTGCGGCTGTGGCACGGTAAAGGAGGAACCGGACGTGAAAAACGAAGATGCGGCGCTGCGGCAGCGCATCGGCGACCTGGCCTACGAGGTCACGCAGAATGCCGCGACGGAGCGTGCCTTCACCGGGGAATACGACGATTTCTTTGAGAAGGGCATTTATGTGGATGTCGTCAGCGGGGAGCCGCTGTTCACATCCCTGGACAAGTACGACTCCGGCTGCGGCTGGCCCGCGTTTACGCGCCCCATTGCGGAGGAAGCCGTGGCGGAGAGCGCCGACCGCTCCCACTTCATGGTCCGCACCGAGGTGCGCTCCAGCGGCGCGAACTCCCATTTGGGCCACGTTTTCAATGACGGGCCCGCGGAGGCGGGCGGCCTGCGGTACTGCATCAACTCGGCGGCGCTGCGCTTCATTCCCTTTGAGGAACTGGACGCGCAGGGATATGGGGCATACAGGGCGCTGTTTGATTAAAATGGAGGTGTGAAGGAGTCAGGATGTTTGAAGCGTCGAAGTTATCGGATAACAGTCGCCAGGCTGTATCGTACATGATCGAAGAAATCACGCGCATCTGCCGCGATATGGGAAAGCGCGCCCCGGGGAGCGAGGCCGAGCGCAGAGCCGGAGAATACATGGCCAGGGTTCTGGAAAGGGACTGCAGCTGCAGGGATGTGCGGGTGGAATCGTTCAGAGAGCATCCGGCGGCGTTCTATGGGTACTTCTGGTTTTCAACGTTATTCGACTGCCTGTGCGCGGTGCTGTTCTTCGTTCAGCCGTGGCTGGGCATCGCCTCTGGCGTGGTCGCCCTGCTGCTGTTTCTGTTTCAATTTGTACTTTATAAGCAGGTGATCGATCCGCTGTTCCCGGAGCGTGAAAGCCTCAACGTGACGGCGGTTCGCCCCTGCTCGGGCGAAGTCAGGCAGCGAATCTTCCTGAACGGGCACATCGACGCCGCCTGGGAATTCCCGCTCAACTATTACTTCGGCGGCATCGTGTTTGAGATCCCAGGCGTGATGGCTGTGCTCGGCGTGGTGTATTACATCGCGCTGGGGATCTGCGCGATCTGCGGCGCGGGCGCGTGGACGCAGCCCGCGGGGCGCGTCGGGCTTCTGTTCATCCCCTTCTTCCTGCTGGTGGGATGCACATACAATCCCTTTCGCGTGGTGGACGGGGCGAACGACAACCTGTCCGGCTGTTATATGGGCATCGCCGTACTGCGGGAGATGGAGCGCCTCGGCGTGGAACCCGAGCACACAGAGGTCGGCGTAATCCTCACCGGCTCAGAGGAGGCCGGGCTTCGCGGCGCGAAGGCCTGGTGCGCGGCGCACCGGGACGATTACCGGGATATGCCGACATACATCATCAGCTATGATACCATCCACGACCCGGCGCAGCTGATGGTCAACCTGAAGGACCTCAACGACACTGTTTCAGCGGATGCGGAGCTGGCGGAGGCATTCCTGCGCGCGGCAAGGGAGGCGGGCGTACCCTGCAAGAAGGGGAAGGTGCCCCTGATGGGAGGCGGGACGGACAGCGCGGCGTTCACCCAGGGTGGCTTCTGCTCCGTGGGCATCACTGGCCTCAATCACAAACTGGAGGATTACTATCACACCCGCAGGGATTCCTTTGACAATATGGATGAGACAGGACTGGAGAATTGCTATCGGGCGACGATCCGGCTGGTTGAAAACATGGATCGATGAAACTCATCAGGCTATAATCGGAGAACAGGACGTATGAGCATGATGGTTCAGACAAAATACGGCCCGGCGAAGGGTTTCCGAAAGAACGGCGCAATCGTCTGGCTGGGCATACCCTTTGCCAGGCCTCCCGTGGGCGAGCTTTCCTTTCGGCATCCTGTGCCGCCGGAGCCGTGGGAGGATGTACTGAACGCAGATAAGGGCTCAACCAACCCGATTCAGACTCCGGGCGGTTTTCACATCGGTAACAACAGCCAGGACTGTCTCTATCTGAATGTTTTCGCGCCGGAGGAAGCAACCGCACCAATGCCCGTCATGGTCTGAATCTATGGCGGCTCCTACAGTCAGGGCGGCGCTGGCGCCAAGGAGAAGGACACCGACAGGCTGGGGTACGACCTTTCCCGGTTTGCGAAGGAGACCGGCTGCGTAGTCGTGTCGTTCAACTACCTGCTGAATCTCTACGGCTTCTTGAACCTTCACTTCCTGGACAGCGACTTTGATCCAAACAATGGCCTGTACGATCAGATCCTGGCGTTGCGGTTCGTGAGGGAGAATATCGCGGCGTTCGGCGGCGATCCGGAGAACGTCACGCTGTTTGGCCAGTCGGCGGGCGGCGCGTGCATCCTCGCGTTGATGACCATGAGGGAAGCCGAGGGGCTGTTCCACAGGAGCATCGTCCAGTCCGCCTGCATCGAGCACTTCTTCACGGCGGCGGAGAGCGAGGCGCATACGCAGGCCTATCTGCGATGCGCCGGCGTCCGCGCGCCTGGGGAGCTCTTGTCTCTGGATGCGGAGAAGGTGTGCCGGGCCAACAGGCGGTATGAAGCCTGGCTTCTGCGGCGCGGAGATATTCGCTGCGCGTTTTCCCCGGTCATCGACAGCAAGACGCTGCGCGACTCGCCAAAGGAGGCTGTCAAACACTCCAGGGTGCAGATGCTGATCGGTAACACGTCCCAGGAGGGAAACCTGTTCCTCGCATCCATTCCCGGATCTGTGCTGAAGTATGAGTTCCTGCAATACGAAATCACATGAAGATCTACGTTGACGCGGACGCCTGCCCGGTGACGCGCATCGCGGAGCGGGTGGCGAAGGAGCACGGCATCCCCGTGGTGCTGCTGTGCGACACGAACCATGTGCTGTCCTCGGATTACAGCGAGATCCGGGTGATCGGGGCCGGGGCGGACGCCGTGGACATCGCGCTGATCAACCTTTGTCAGCGGGGAGACATCGTGGTCACGCAGGACTACGGTGTTGCGGCGTTGGCACTGGGCAAGGGTGCGAAGGCCATCCATCAGAGCGGACGGTGGTACACGGATGAGAACATCGACGGCCTGCTGATGGAGCGCCACATGGCGAAGGTCGCCCGGCGCAAGAGCAAGAACCATTTGAAGGGGCCGGCGAAGCGCACCGAAGAGGACGACCGCCGGTTCGAGGAGAGCTTTCGGCAGCTAATTAGGTTTGGACTGGAATTGCGCCTTCACCATTGAGTGTGTATAGAGGTATTAGTTGGGGTTGCGTGCAGTTAAGCAATCGACTATAATATGGGAGAATGACAGAAATTGATTTGAGTATGGCTTTTTCTTGGAATCGATGGAAAGAGAAGGAGATAAGTTGCCATCTTCCTCACCTTCCTGTGCTTCTTATTCTATCACATCTTGGTGAGTTTCGCGACTGTACGAAAATGATACCACTCCAGGCCTGGGATATCAGCTGTCATTTCGGAATCTGGTGGATGTCTCGGAGGGCAGCGGACTGGCGTTCAGGCCGTTGGAACCGAGGTTGGAGACCCGGCTGTATTTGATTTGGAATCGCTATCAGGCATTTACGCCCATCGCGGAAAGGTTTATCGAACAGATCAGGCGCAGCTTTATCCGAACCCTTAAGTAGAGCCCGCTTGTATACGGATTGTTCACAATCCTTTTCAGCTTCATTCAAGGGAGAGGTACCAGTCGTGGTGGGAAAGGGTGACCTTGCTGGCGTCGCACACATCGCGCAGATGTTCGGGGTTCATCGTGCCCACGACGGCCTGCATTTTTGCCGGATGCCGCAGGACCCAGGCGATGGCCACGGCGGTCCTGGAGACGCCCTCCCGCTCCGCAGGACGATGTCCCCGCGCCTGATGCCGGTCTTGGGGAAGGCGTCGCCGAAGCGCTGCCCGCATTCGCCGTTGGTATAGCAGGTGGCGTGGTCGAAGAAGGTGACGCCCAGATCGCAGGCGTTGCGGATGACCCTTGCCGCCTCATCGACGGACAGCGGGGCCATGCGCATCAATCCCTGTACGATGGCGGGGACGTTCTGGGGCCGCCTAAGACGTTGATGGTCTTCGTGGGGGGGGAGTCCTCCTCAAATCATCAATCCCTTTCGATTGTAGCGACATATTCCGTGCCGTCGGGAACCGCGACCCCCGGGTCGGCTGTCGTCAGTCGCCAGGCGATGCCCTGCTCCTCCAACCCACAGGCGAAATGGCAGATGGCGATGCCCACATCCACCTTTTGCAAATCCCAGCCGCTTTCGTCCACGAAGCCCTTGGACCGCTTCTCAAAGAAATGGGCGCTGCTGCCGGACAGGACCACGCGCCAGGGCTGCTTGTTGACGGCAGAGGGCGCCCAGCGAACCATCTCCAGCGGCCGGTTCAGGTTTCCCGCCGCCGCCTGCGCGAGGGGTCTATTGAAGTCGCCGTCATAGAACAGCGCATTGAAGTCCAGTCGGCTGTCCGCCCTGACGCCCTTTCGCATCAGGCTCTCCCGAAGGGACAGCTTCGCCGCCGGATAGCCCAGGGGGCTGACGCAGGGCATGACCTCGCCGTCCTCCAGCGCCATGGCCGCCTCAAAGGCCGCCCGGTTCATGGTTCCGGCGATCCACGTGGTTCCAATGCCCAGCGACTGGGCGTAGAGCACGAATCGCTCAAAGGCAAAGCCAAACGCCTCCTCCGCGTGGGGCGCGCGGCGCAGCTTGCCCGCGATGAAGGTGTCTGTCCCGGAAATGACGGGGCTGGACAGGCCGTGCTCCTTCGCGCTCAGGATGCGCCAGGCAATCGGCAGATCGTAGGGGTTGGAGACCTGCGCGGCGAAGGCCAGCACCTTCTCGCGATCCTCCGCCCTGAGCGGCCTGCCGTCGAAGGTTCGCACGCTCCGGCGCTGCCGGATCAGCTCCATCGCGTTCACAGCTTCAATCCCTCCGTCCAGAGCTTGAGGTCGGCCTCCTGAATCTCGCCGCCCAGGCGCTTACCGGTGTCCACGCACGCGCTTTCGCCCACCAGGGTCCGGATGCGCTCGGCGGTCTTGCCGATGTCGCTGCCGCCGGAGGTACAGAAGGGCACGATCCGCTTGCCGCTGAAATCATAGGCGGTCAGGAAGGTGTCCACCACGCTGGGCTCGCGTCCCCACCAAATGGGGAACCCCACGAAAACCACGTCGTATTGCGCCATGTCCTCCACGCATCCGGTTGTCGCCGGGCGGCAGTTCGGGTCGGTCATCTCCAGCGTGCTGCGGGATTGCTTGTTGGTCCAGTCCAGATCCGCCGCCGTATAGGGCGCTTCGGGCACGATCTCAAAGCAGTCCGCGCCTTCCACGGCTGCGATCTCCCGCGCGACCTTCGCGGTCACGCCGCTGACGGAAAACCAGGCGACCAGTTTCTTGCTCATGGTGATTCTCCTCTCAATTCTCAGATTAATCCGGAATCAGTCTTTACAACGGATTCCTCATCTGCTATGATTGTACATGACGGATTATGGGATGTCAATAAGTGAAAACAGCCTGAGTAAGTAAGATGAAGCGGAGTGGAGGAAGAGGAAGCTCATGTCTCAACAACACAACTGTCCCTGCGCGCCGGGGTGCGTCCTGCAGGCCGCGCTGGAGAGCATCGGCGGGAAGTGGAAGCTGCCTGTGCTGTGCTCGCTGACCGCCAACGGGGCCAGCCGCTACAATGAACTGCTGCGCAACGTCCGGGGCATCTCCAACACCATGCTGTCCCAGACGCTGAAGGAACTGGAACGGGACCGGCTGGTGCTGCGCAAGGAGTATTTGGAGGTGCCTGTGCGGGTGGAATACGAGCTCTCGGAGCAGGCGAAAAAGCTCCAGCCAATACTGGTGGATCTGATCCGCTGGAACATGGGAAGAAGCGCCGGGTCCGACCAGTCAGGAGAATAAAAGGAGGATGCACATGGACGCGATGGAAGTCATTTTTACCCGAAGGAGCACGCGAAGGATGAAGCCCGAGCTGCCGCCGAGGGAGATGATCGAGCGGGTGATCGAGGCCGGACGCGCCGCCCCCAGCGGCTCCAACAGCCAGACCACGCACATGATCGTCATCACCAATCGGAAGGCGCTGGATGAGCTGGCGGCCATCGTGCAGGAGGCCTTCGCCGCCATGGAGGTCGGCCCGGATGCCTACGTCTCCCTGCGCAACTCCGTCAGCGCGTCGAAGAAGGGCGGCTATGTGTTCCACTACGGAGCGCCGGTGCTGATCGTGACGGCGAACCGCAAGGGCTATGGCAACGCCATGGCGGACAGCGCCTGCGCCCTGGAGAACATGATGATCGCCGCCAACGCGCTGGACCTGGGATCCTGCTGGATCAACCAGCTGCACTGGCTGGACGAGGATGCAAGCGTGCGCGGATATTTGGAGAAGCTGGGATTGAAAGCCAACGAGACCGTCACCGGAGGGCTGATCCTCGGCTATGGCTACGACGGTTTGCCTGTGCGGAGCGAACTGAAGCGTACAGGGAATCCTGTCACATGGATTGAATAATGGGTTACGGACTTCGCCGCGCTGGTGGAAAGAGCGAAGGGCGAAGGAAAGCTGTAGCATGGAAGAACGGATCGAGGAGGAATACAGCATGTTTACCGCCGACATGATCGCCCCGTGCGGGCTGGACTGCAGCATCTGCTCACGGGCCCAGATTGAGGATGCTCCCTGTCCGGGCTGCAATGGGCCGGATCAGAACAAGCCCGATTTCTGCGCCAATCGCTGTGGCATCATCCTCTGTAAGAAGAGGAAGGACAACGGCTATACCTATTGCGACGAATGTCCGGATTACCCGTGCGAAGATGTCATGGAGAAGGAGAACCGGTACACGACTCAATATCCGCTGCGGGAGTCTCCGCTGGAGAATCTCCGCGCGATCCGTGAGGAGGGCATGGAGGCGTTTTTGGAACGGGAGCGCCGACTCTGGACCTGCCCGGATTGCGGAAGCCCGGTCTGCGTCCATACCGGCATCTGCAGCGGGTGCAGGGCCAGGATCGAAAGAAAAGAGTGAGGAGGCACTGGAATGCAGTTCATGATCAAAGCCTATGACGGCGAAAACATGCTGGACAAGCGGATGGAGGTCCGGCCGCGCCATCTGGAAGGCATGAAGAAGCTCGGAAAGCAGATCATCTGCGCCGGCGGGCTGCTGGATGAGGCGGGCAGGATGAAGGGCTCGGCGTTGGTGCTGGAATTCCCTGACCGCGCGGCGCTGGACGAGTACCTGAAGCACGAGCCCTATGTGGCCGAAGGCGTATGGCAGAGGATCGAGGTCGAGAGAATGAACGTGGTGCTTGTGAACGGAGAGAGGGCTCAATGATGAACTGCGAGATCATTCAAATGCGGGAGAACACCTGGCGGATCGAGGACGGAGGCGTTCGCTTCTTCCTGCTGGCCGGGACGGAAAAGGCGCTGATCATCGACAGCGGCATGAACGTTGACGACGCGCGGGGCATCGCCGCCGGATTGACCGATTTGCCCCTGTCCCTGCTCAACACCCATGCGGACCGGGACCACATCGGCAGCAACGAACAGTTTGAGGCGTTCTATATGCATCCGGCGGAGGAGCCGGTCTACAGGCGCTCGGGAAAGCCCGGCACCATCCTGCCCGTGGTGGACGGCGACGTCCTCGATCTGGGCGGGCGCGCGCTTC
>JBGUQD010000027.1:0-2328 GCA_045130755.1 Candidatus Limivicinus sp.
CAGTACAGTTCCACCGCCGGCTGGCCCGCGCTGCGCAAGTGGATTGCCAAACGCTATGAGACCATGGGCGTCTTCGATGTCAGCCCCGACGACATCATTGTCACAAACGGCTCCCAGCAGGCCCTGGCAATGATCGGAACCGTCATGCTCAACGCCGGTGACAAAGTCATCGTGGAAGACCCGACCTATCTGGTCGCCCTGCAGTCCTTCCATGTTTTCGATCCCGAGGTTCTGCCCGTTACGATGAATCCGGACGGCATCGACTGCGGCGAGCTCGCCGAAACCGTAAAAAACAATCCGGATGCCAAGTTCGCCTACCTGATTCCGAACTTCCAGAACCCCACCGGTCTGAGCTATTCTCAGGAAGTTCACGACAGAGTCGTCGAAATCTTCAAAGGCACCAACATCATCCTTCTCGAGGACAACCCCTACCGGGAACTTCGTTTTGCCGGTACGGCCACTGACAGCTTCGGTGCCGACCTGGGTGAGCAGTGCTGCATGCTGGGCACCTTCTCCAAGATCGTCACCCCGGGCATGCGTATCGGCTGGATCTGCGTACGCAATCCCGAGCTGCGCGCCAAGCTTCTGTCCTACAAGGCCACGGCCGACCTGCACACCAACATCTTCAGCCAGATGGTTCTGGCCCAGTATCTCGCCGACAACGACGTGGACGAGCATATCGAGAAGACCAAGGTCCTCTACAAGGCCAAGTCCGACCTCATGGTCGAATGCCTGAAGAAATATCTGCCCGAAGGCTGCGAGCTCACGCCGACCGAAGGCGGCATGTTCCTGTGGGTCACCCTTCCCAACGGCCTCTCCTCCCTCGCCCTGTACCGCAAGGCGCTGGAGCGCGGCGTTGCCATCTGCCCGGGCGATCCGTTCTATGAGTACAAGCGCAATGTCAGCAGCTTCCGGATCAACTACTCCAACAGCACAGACGAGGCGATCGAAAAGGGCATCAAAATCCTTGGTGAAGCCTGCACTGAGCTGCTCAACGCCTGATTACAGACACAATTGAAAAACCGGGAACCCGGCGCACGCCAGCCGTGTGCCGGGTTCCCTTTTTCTGTCTTCGTTACTTTTATTCTTCCGGACCGCTCCAGTCAAAGTTTCTGCTGGCCTTCAGATACTTCCTGTTGATTTTCGCGACATACGGGCTGAAGGGGACGTCCTCTCCGGTGAATATTAGTGACTATTGTACAAGCAGAAGTCACTACTTAAAAGGTCTCGATGATGCCTGTATTCGTGGTGCCGTAAAAAATGTAATTGCCCCGCTTGCGGGTATGCTTTGCGACGGCGCAAAAAACGGCTGTGCATTGAAAATGGCGATTGCTTCCTCTACTGCAGTCACTGCTGTGCAGTTAGCGGAAGCAGGAATAGAAGTCGGATACTTTGATGGCGTAGCGGACGATACCCTGGAGAATACTGTTGCCTGCATTACCGGTATTGCTGCCAAAAGTCAGAAGCTTTTGGATGACAGCATGGTAGAGAGCATTTTAGAACGGGAAGTCAGGATGCGCGTCCGCCATAGATGATGGCAATATATCCTCTTTCGTTGGAAAAGAGAATGCCAAAACGCATGGATTTTTGATAATTCCAAGCTGATACGTCCGGTGAAAAAGCAGGCTTTACTCTTTCCTTTAGTTACGACAACCCGATGTTTCTTTTTGCTGAGCCGGAAGTTATTTTATGTTGTGTGCCGCCAAATCGTATGTTAAACTATGGCCGTAACGATGCACAGCATCCAGGTTGTTTGCGTCTGAGCAGATTCTGATAGATATCCGATTCCGAAATTGTTTCTGTTCTGATCAGAATCATATGATTTCATTCATACTCCCTAAATGATACATCGAGGTGCGTTATGAATCACTATATGCCGGTTCACGTATTTGCAGGCGAACACGCAGTCGAGAAAAATGCAGAATTCTTTTCCTGCTTTGGCGACCGGTGCATACTTGTCACCGGCATGAGTTCCGCCTTGAAGAGTGGTGCGCTGGCAGATGCTTCCGAAGTTCTGAGGCGCTGTAATATTCCGTTTTCCATATTTGATGGGATTAGCCAGAATCCATCCGTGGAATCCTGTATCTCAGCCGGGCATTTTGCACATAGTTTCAAAGCATCTTTCATTGTAGGGATTGGCGGAGGGTCCGCATTGGACGCCGCAAAAGCGGCGGCGGTTTTCGCCTCCAATCCGGAGCTGGATGAAGACAGTTTTTATAAAAAGCAATGGAAGGCAAGCCCCCTTCCCGTTCTTCTTATCGGAACAACATCCGGAACCGGCAGTGAAGTGACAAATGTCTCTGTCCTCACAGACAGCAAAAGGCGGAA
>JBGUQD010000028.1:0-39642 GCA_045130755.1 Candidatus Limivicinus sp.
CCATCGCCCTGTACTTTGCCATTTTGAAGGTTCGCCCCACGCCGTTTTGCGTCATGGACGAGATCGAAGCCGCCCTGGACGACGCAAACGTCAACCGCTATGCAAACTATATGCGCAAGATGAGCGACAAGACCCAGTTTCTGGTCATCACCCACCGCCGCGGCACCATGGAGGAGGCCGACATGCTCTACGGTGTGACCATGCAGGAGAAGGGCGTCTCGACCGTAATTGAACTCGATTTGGAGACCGCACAGAAAACCGCGGAAGTTTGATATAAGGAGCGTTTTACAATGGGTTTTTTTGATAAAATATTCTCCGGTCTGACCAAGACCAGAGTCAGAATGGAGGATCTGGAGCAGATCTTCCAGGATTACCGCCCGGATGACGACGATTTCTTTGACGAGCTGGAAGAGCTCCTCATCATGGCCGACATGGGCGTGGATACGGTGGACCGGGTAGTCACCTCCATGCACTACCTCTGCTTTGACAAGAACATCAAGCGCGGCGACAAAGCCCGCGAGGTTTTGATCGATGAGCTCAAGAAGGAGCTGGACGCGGGCAATTCTGCACTCAAACTCGGGACAAAGCCCAGCGTAATCCTCATGGTGGGCGTAAACGGTGTCGGCAAGACCACCACCATCGGCAAGCTCGCGGCGCTGCTCAAGTCCCAGGGCAAGAAGGTCCTTCTGTGCGCGGGCGACACCTTCCGCGCCGCGGCTGCAGACCAGCTTGAAATCTGGGCCGACCGCGCGGGCGTGGATATTGTGCGCCACGAGGAGGGCAGCGACCCCGCCGCTGTTGTCTATGACGGCATCTGCGCCGGCAAGGCGAGAGATACCGACGTCATCATCATCGATACCGCCGGAAGACTTCACAACAAGGCAAACCTCATGAGCGAGCTTTCCAAGATGCGCCGCATCATCGACCGCGAGCTGCCCGACGCGGATGTGGAGACCCTTATGGTCCTCGACGCTACCACCGGCCAGAACGGACTCATCCAGGCCGAACAGTTTCTGGAGACCGCGGGCCTGACCGGCATCGTCCTCACCAAGCTCGACGGCACCGCCAAGGGCGGCGTGGTCTTCGCCATTGCAAGCCGCCTCAAGCTCCCTGTGAAGTTCGTCGGCGTGGGCGAGGGGATCGACGATCTCATCCCGTTCAATCCCAAGGACTACATCGAGGCACTGTTTAAATAAGTTTGGAGTTTGAAGTGTGAAGTTTGGGGTTAATGTGTCGCTGTGCGGCTATTTCAAATGTGCCGAAGGCACAGCTTAACTCCACACTCCTAACTCCTCACTCCACACTAAAACTGCATTCCGCTTATCACAAAGGAGAAACGTAGAAAATGCCTATAACCACCAAACAGCGCGCGCAGCTCAGAGGCCTTGCCATGGCCGAGGATACCATCATCCAGATCGGCAAGGGCGGAATCACTGACAGCGTGATCGCTTCCGTATCCGCTGCCCTGAAAGCGCGGGAGCTCGTCAAGGGCAAGGTGCTGGAAAACTCCATGCTCACCGCCCGCGAGGCCTGCGATACCTTGGCGGAGGCCTGCAAGGCCGAGCAGGTGCAGGTGATCGGCACCAAGTTTGTGCTGTTCAAACGCAACCCGAACGACCCGAAGATCGAGCTTGTAAAGGATAAGAAAAAATGAGGATCGCCATCTACGGCGGCAGCTTCAACCCGCCGCACATCGGTCACGCCGAGGCTGCCCGCGCAGCATGCGATGCGCTCAAGCCGGACAAGTTCCTCATCATCCCCACCAACACCCCACCCCACAAGGAGCTGGAAGAGAACAGCCCCAGCCCCGAGGAGCGGCTGGAATTCTGCCGCCTCGCTTTCGGGGACATCCCGGGGACGGAAATTTCAGACATGGAATTGAGGCGCGAGGGGAAGAGCTATACCGCCGACACGGTCGATGCTCTGCTTGCCGAGTATCCGGGAAGTGAGCTCTGCATCGTGATGGGTACCGACATGTTCCTCTGCTTTCGCACCTGGTATCGCTGGCAGCACATGCTGGAGAACTGCACCCTCGCGGTATTGAGCCGGGAGGATTTCGACAGACGCGAGATCGAGGAATACAAGGCAGAACTTGAGTCGGGAAACAACGCGCGCGTGATCATCATCCCCCACACCCCCGTGCCTATGAGCTCCACCGAGATCCGTGAACGGCTGCGCCGCGGCCTTGGGGCGGATGACGTGCCCCAGGCGGTATATGAATGCATCATCCGAAACGGCTTTTATGACGCGAAGCCGGAGCTTCCCTGGCTGCGGCAGATGGTGATGCCCTATCTGAAAGAAAATCGCATCGCCCATGTGACGGGTGTGGAGAGCCAGGCGGTCATGCTCGCCATGCGCTGGGGCGAGGACCCGGACACTGCCGCGATCGCGGGCATTCTGCACGACATCACCAAGGCCATGAAGCCAGAGAAACAGTTGAAACTGTGCGAGAAATATGGTATCATTCTGGAAAACGCCGAGCGGGAAAACCCCGCGCTGCTGCACGCCCGCACGGGCGCGGCGCTGGCGAAGGAGCGCTTCGGCATCTCGGATGAAATCTATGATGCCATCCGCTGGCACACCACCGGCAAGCCTGACATGAGCACTCTGGAAAAGATCATCTACCTCGCCGATTATACCGAGCCCACCCGCGACTTCGAGGGCGTGGAGGAGCTTCGGGAGCTTTGCTTTGAGAACCTGAACAAGGCCATGGCGCTGGGACTCGAAATGAGCATCGAGGACCTGAAAGAGCGCGGGAAAGATGTTTTCCACGACACCATGGATGCGTACAACTGGTATAAAAATCTGACGAAATAAATTTTGATTGGAGGAAACAGAATGCTTACCGCAGAACAGATCGCCGCGATCGCCGCGAAAGCCCTTGAGGACAAGAAAGCCAAGGATGTCAAAGTCCTCCGCACGACCGAGCATACCGTGCTTGCCGACTACTTTGTCATCTGCAACGGTACCTCCTCCACCCACATCAAGGCTCTGGTCGACGAGGTCGACAAGCAGCTCAGTGAGGCGGGCGAGCCCCCCACGCGCCGTGAGGGCCTGCGCTCCGATATCTGGGTGCTGATGGACTTTGGCTGCGTCATCGTCCACGTCTTCACCGATGAGGCCAGAAAATTCTATGACCTCGAGCGCCTGTGGAGCGACGCCGCCGTCGTCGACCCCGCAACACTGAAATTACCCGAGTAAAGCAGATTTCACATTAGGGAGAGAACATCCACATGAGATATGATTTCGCAGCTATCGAGAAGAAGTGGCAGGACCGCTGGGAAGAGACCAAGCCCTACGCCGCCGTCACCGGGAGCGACAAGCCCAAGTTCTACGGCCTGATCGAGTTCCCGTACCCCTCCGCAGCCGGCCTGCACGTGGGCCATCCGCGCCCCTTCACCGCCATTGACATCGTCACCAGGAAAAAGCGCATGGAGGGCTACAACGTTCTCTATCCCATCGGCTTTGACGCTTTTGGCCTGCCGACGGAGAACTTCGCCATCAAGAACCACATCCATCCCGCCATCGTCACCAGGCAGAACATTGAGAACTTCACCCGTCAGCTCAAGATGCTCGGCTACGGCTTTGACTGGGACCGCGTGGTCGATACCACCGACCCCAAGTACTACAAGTGGACACAGTGGATCTTCCTGCAGATGTTCAAAAAGGGGCTGGCCTATAAGACCACCATGCCCATCAACTGGTGCACAAGCTGCAAGTGCGGCCTTGCCAATGAGGAGGTCGTGGAGGGTGTGTGCGAGCGCTGCGGCTCCCCGGTCGTGCGCAAGGAGAAGAGCCAGTGGATGCTTCGCATCACGAAGTACGCTGACCGCCTGATCGACGATCTGGATGATCTGGACTTCATCGAACGCGTTAAGGTCCAGCAGAAGAACTGGATCGGCCGCTCCACCGGCTGCGAAGTCACCTTCAAAACCAACACTCCTGACGATATCACCGTCTACACCACCCGTGCCGACACCCTCTTCGGCGTGAGCTATGTTGTCATCTCTCCCGAGCATCCGCTGCTTGACAAGTGGCAGGACCGCATCGCCAACTGGGCAGACGTTGCCGCCTACAAGGAGGCCGCCTCCCGCAAGTCCGATTTTGAGCGCGGCGAGCTCAACAAGGACAAGACCGGCGTCCGCCTCGAGGGCATCGAGGTCATCAATCCCGCCACCGGTGCAGCAGTGCCGATGTTCGTTTCCGACTATGTCCTCATGGGCTACGGCACCGGCATCGTCATGGGCGTGCCGGGCCACGACCAGCGCGACTGGGAGTTTGCCACCAAGTTCGGCCTGCCCATCGTGGAGGTCGTCAAGGGCGGCGACATCACCAAGGAGGCCTTTGTCTCCAAGGACGAGGACGCCATCATGGTAAACTCCGGTTTCCTCAACGGCATGACCGTCAAGGAAGCTATCCCCGCCATGAAGAAGTACGCCGAGGAGCAGGGCTGGGGCAAGGAGAAGGTCAACTTCAAGCTGCGCGACTGGGTCTTCTCCCGTCAGCGCTACTGGGGCGAGCCCATCCCCCTTGTCAACTGCGAAAAGTGCGGCTGGGTTCCGCTCCCCGAAAGCGAGCTGCCCCTCGTTCTGCCGCAGGTCGAGAGCTATGAGCCCACCGACGACGGCGAATCTCCTCTCAGCAAGATGACCGACTGGGTCAACACCACCTGCCCCTGCTGCGGCGGACCCGCCAAGCGCGAGACCGACACCATGCCCAACTGGGCCGGCTCCTGCTGGTACTTCCTGCGCTACATGGATCCCCACAACGACGAAGCCCCCTTTTCCAAGGAGGCCGAGGAGTACTGGGGTCCGGTCGACTGGTATAACGGCGGCATGGAGCACACCACGCTTCATCTGCTTTACAGCCGCTTCTGGCACAAGTTCCTGTACGACATCGGCGTCGTGCACACCAAAGAGCCCTATCAGAAGCGCACTTCCCACGGCATGATCCTCGGCAAGAACCCCCACTACGTGGGCAACGTCGAGACCGAGGAGGAGAAGCAGGCCCTCATCGAGCGCTACGGCAATGAGGCCCTGCGCACCAGCGTCAAGATGTCCAAGTCTCTGGGCAATGTCGTCAACCCCGACGACGTTGTCAAGGCCTACGGCGCGGACACCATGCGCGTGTATATCATGTTCATCGGCGACTTTGAGAAGACCGCCACCTGGTCCGACGAGGCCGTCAAGGGCTCCAAGCGTTTTCTGGACCGCTGCTGGAACCTGATGGAGCAGGCCAGAGACGACGAGGCTGTCACGAAGAAGAACGAGCCCATCATCCACAAGACCATCAAGAAGGTGGGCGAGGATATCGACACCCTCAAGATGAACACTGCCATTGCCCAGCTCATGACCATGGTCAACGAGTTTTACTCCAACGGCTGCACGAAGGGCGACCTTGAGTACCTCATCGAGATGCTCTCTCCCTTCGCCCCGCACATTGCCGAGGAGATGTGGGAGCAGCTTGGCTTTGCCTCCAAATACGGCAAGATGGCCATGCAGATGGACTGGCCGAAGTATGACGAGGCCAAGACCGTCGATGCAGAGCGCGAGATGGCCGTGCAGGTCAACGGCAAGCTCCGTTCCACCATCATTGTCCCCGCCGATGCCGACGAGCAGCATATCATCGACACCGCCTGCGCGGACGAAAAGATCCAGCGTCAGCTCCAGGGCATGCAGATCGTCAAGACCATCGTTGTGAAAAATAAGATTATCAATTTGATCATCAAGCCGGCAAAGTAATCATTGACAATTTGCCCCAGAGCCGTTATAATACCAATGCTTAAAGCCAATTCATTGGCCCTTAAAGCGCCGAAAGGCGTATTTGGAGGGAGGGAAATACATGTCTGAAATCTACGTCAAGGAAAACGAGTCTCTGGACAACGCTCTGAAGAGATTCAAGCGCAGCTGCGCGAAGTCCGGCGTTCTGGCCGACCTCAGAAAGAAGGAGTACTACCAGAGCCCCAGCGTCAAGCGCCGCAAGAAATCCGAGGCTGCCCGCAAGAACAAGAATAAGCGTTTCTATTAATGACATGTAAAACCACCGCTCGAAAGAGCGGTGGTTTTTTACAGGATAAGAAATCCCGCCGCAGATGCGGCGGGATCTTTTTCATCAGTGGATTCTCGTCAGCTTGCCGACAACGACATAGCGGCCGTCGTCTCGCTCGTAGGTGCAGGTGGAGAGGGTAACGATGTGGTCGGTCTCACTGACCTGCACATCGGACTTGAAGGTGGACAGATCGCGGATCAGCTCGATGTGACCCATAAACTGCTCGGGCGAGTCAAAGTTCGGCGCGTAAGCGAAGGAGGTCGGCTCGGTGATGAAGCCCGCGATCAGGTCGAGGCGGTAGTTAAAGTTCGGTGTGCTGAAATAGATGACGGGATGCTCGGCATAGTAGCTCTCATCGCGGTAGTTGCGCAGGCTTGCGAACATGGAACCGTCGTTCATGTTGTGGCCGTATATGCAGGTGTTCTGGTCCGAGAAGTCAGAGGCGTTGCGGCAGTCGATGAAGATGGTGCCGTTGGCGTTCTGGATCTCCCCGGGGATGTGGTCGAGGTAGTAGAAGTTGTCGTCCGTGTAGGCCACAGGGTAATTGATGACAGTATTGGGACTGTAGATCCAGCCGACATAGTCGGTGCTCTGGGCGCGCAGACCGGCAAAGTCAATGTTCAGGGGGCTGACCTCGGGGTCAATGCCGTCGCCCTGGGGCTGTCCGCTTTCGACCGGCGCTGCGGGCATGGGCGTAGAGGAGGATACGCTTACAAAGTTGTTGGCAACTTCGTTGTAGGCCTTCTCGGCCTGTTTGTAGCCCATGATGGTGGAGATGATTTTATAACCGCTGTAGAAAAATACACACAGCAGAATAATGCAGAGCACGATCAGAATCAGCTTGACGGTACTGCGCCTTTTTCGCCTTGCCCTGCGGGTTCTGTTTTCGTCCAAGAGATTCGCCTTCCTTTACTGGCGGGACTGATTGAATCTTGAATTACAAGTCAGCCCCGTATTATGCAGCCTATTATACAGCATATCTCTCCAAAAAGGAAGGTCCCTTTTGTAACATTACTGTTACAAAAGGGACCTCGTTTCTAAAGATTTCTTAAGAGCAAGCAGACTTACTTGATGGCGACAATGCCGGCGCCGGTGTTGGCGTTGAAGGTATCGACCGCGCCGTCCTGAAGGGCAGCGACCAGGGCCAGGATCTCGGGACGGGTCTCATCGCCGCGGCGGACAGCCACGAGGTTTGCATAGGTCTGGGCGGCGTTGCCGGAGGCGTCCTCAATGGCCAGAGCGTCGGTGGTCTTGAAGCCGGCGTTCAGCGCGTAGTTGTAGTTGATGACGGCGATGGTGCCCTCGGCGCTGTTGACCAGCAGGGAGGGGACAGCGTCTGCCTGGGCGGCCTGAATGTTGTAGCCCTTGGCGTCCACGATGTCGAGCACGGAGGGGGCGGTGTCAACGGAGGCGCCCTCGGGCAGGACGATCAGACCTTCCTGCTGCAGGAGGAGCAGGGCGCGGGTCTGGTTGGACTCGTCGTCGGGAACCAGGATGGTGGCGCCTTCGGCCAGATTCTCGAGCTTGTCAAGGGTCTTGCTGTAGATGCCCATGGGCTCGTAGTGGACAAGGCCGGCGGAGACAAGATCAGTGCCGTTGGAGGCGTTGAAGCTGTTCATATAGGGGGCGTGCTGGAAGTAGTTGGCGTCCAGGGTGCCGTCCTGCAGGGCGGTGTTGGGCAGCACGTAATCGTCATAGATTACGATGTCGAGGTTGATGCCCTTCTCGGCGAGAGCGGGCTTGACGATCTCAAGCAGCTCGCCGTGGGGAGTGGAGCTGGCACCGACCTTCAGCGTGACGGACTCAGTAGCAGCGGGAGCTTCGGTCGCAGCGGGGGCTTCGGTAGCGGCGGGAGCCTCAGTGGCGGCAGGAGCCTCAGTGGGCGCGGGAGTCGCAGTGGCGGCGGGAGCGGAGGAGCCGCAGGCGCTCAGAGACAGCGCGAGGAGTGCGGCAACGAGAATCAGAGCAAGATTTCTTTTCATTTTCATATTCTCCTTTACAGATGATGGGGTTTACTTAGAGATACGTTTATCGGTGCGGTGCGCGATGGCAGTCCCCACCTCCTGAATAATCTGGACGATTATTACAGTCAGAAAAACACAGATCCACTTGATGTCGGGATTGAAGCGCTGATGGCCGTAGCTGATGGCGATCTGGCCGAGGCCGGTGCCGCCGATGGTGGCGGACATGGCCGAGTAGCCGAGGATGGTGACCATCGAGATGACCGCGCCCATGATGAGGGAGGGTTTGGCCTCCGGCAGCAATACCTTCGTCACGATCTGAAAGTTATTGGCGCCCATGGACTGGGCGGCCTCGATGACCCCGAAGCTGACCTCCTTGAGGGAGGACTCCACCATACGTGCAATGTACGGGGAGGCGGCGATCACCAGCATCACGATCATGGCCTTGTTGCCGAGGGAGGTGCCGACGATGAAGTTCGCCACCGGCAGCATGGCGACCATGAGGATGATAAAGGGAATGGAGCGGAAGAAGTTGACAATCACGCCGAGCAGGCGGTTGAGCCAGCGGACAGGATAGATCCCCTCGCGGTCGGTGATGTTGAGCACCACGCCAAGCGGCAGGCCGATCACATAGGAGATGGCGGTGGAGATGGCGGTCATATAGATCGTCTCCCAGATGCCGCGCTGTAGGATGCCTGCGTTCCAGAGCTTGTAAAAGGTTTCGGAGAGCATCAGCGTTCCTCCTTCCATTTAACAGGACTGTTTTTGAGCCATGTGATGACCTTCTCGGCCTGGTGCGGATCAGTGGGCAGCTCGATGATCATGTGGCCGTAGACGATTCCGTCAAAGTCCTTGGTATCGGCAAACAGGATGTTGACCGGCACCTGGCAGTCGAGCGTCATGCTGGAGATGATAGGCTCGTTGGACTGCATGCCGTCGAATATGAGGCGGAGCTTTTTGCCGCCGCTGGTCTCGATGGCGGTGCGGTCCTGAGGGAGGATGAGCTCCCGGGCGATCTGGGACTGCGGATTGGTGAACACCTCGCTGACCTTGCCCTCCTCGGCGATCTGGCTGCGGTCAATGACGGCGACACGGTCACAGATCTGGTCGATGACCTTCATCTCATGGGTGATGACGATGATGGTGACTTTGAGGGTCTTGTTGATGCTTCTGAGCAGCTCCAGGATCGAGCGTGTGGTGTTCGGGTCGAGGGCTGAGGTGGCCTCGTCGCACAGGAGGTAGCGCGGATCGGAGGCCAGGGCGCGGGCGATGGCGACGCGCTGCTTCTGACCGCCGGAGAGCTGGGAGGGGAACACGTCCGCCTTCTCCTCAAGTCCCACTACCTTCAAAAGCTCCAGCGCCTTCGCTTTGGCTTCCTGACGCTTGACGCCCGCGATCTCCAGCGGGAAGGTAACGTTCCTCAGCACGCTTCTCTGTTCGAGAAGATTGAAGCCCTGGAAGATCATCGAGATGCTGCGCCGCATTTTCAAAAGCTCGGGGCGGGGGAGAGTGGTGATGTCCTGCCCGTCGATGATGACGCTGCCGGAGGTTGGGCGCTCAAGAAGGTTGATGCACCGCACCAGCGTGCTCTTGCCTGCGCCGGACAGGCCGATGATGCCGAAGATCTCGCCGTCCTCGATGGTGAGGTTGATGTCCCGCAGGGCTTCCACGTCGCCGACGGCGGAGGGGTAGGTTTTGCACAGATTTTTCAATTCAATCATGCGCCGATTTCCTTTCAGAAATACATTGTATGCAAAAAAACAAACCCGGAAAACTCCCATGGTTTTCCGGGTCTGATGGATTGACCGAATCGATCAAACGGAAAGCACACATGGCGAGTCAGATTTTTTTGCGCGCATCATCTTGCACATGCCGAACATGTACATTCCCATCATGCAGTTGACGGTGATTTTACGCATTCTGACCCGGGCTCCTTTCCTTTGATTGGCTGCATTATAATTCTGTCCCACCCGCTTGTCAAGTCGGATGGGACAGATTCATGAATTTAACCATGCAAAGCACAAAAGCGCTTTTCAGAGATGAAGATATTGCACAAAATTCTGGAAGTATCAGATGTAGTGCGTCCTGAAGTAGTCAATGAGGAGCTGGATGCCCAGCGCGGCGATACTGCGCCCGTCCGGCATCAGGTAGGAGTCAGACAGGTAGCCGCTTTCGTCATTGAGGAAGGAGGCGAGATCGGCGAAATAGACGCCTGTATCGACGCAGATCTGCCGGATCCAGTTGTTGGCATGCCAGATCAACTGCGGGGTGAGCCCGTCACCGCCCTGGTAGTTGGAGCTGACGGAGCCGATGGAGCATGCGATAATGTTGGTGGAGGGGCTCGCGCTGCGGATGCTGTTGATAAGGCCGGTGTAACCTTCGATGAATTCCTGCTCGGTGGTACTGGCAAGGCCGTCGCCGCCGAGATAGATGACGACCGTCTTGGGCCGCGTGACCATGGCGGCGTTGGAGGGCGTGATGAGCGAACCGTCGACAAACACGATGTTGTTATCGGCCGCGTTTTTCGCGCCGAGACCCGAGCCGTCGTCCGTCCAGATCGAGGGGATGATGCCGTCGCCGTAGTTGGAGGCATAGGTCTTGATGCCCATGATGGTCTTGTCGCACAGGAAGGTCATGCCGAAGACGCTCTCCAGATTGCCCTTCGGAGTCTCTGGTACGGGGATCAGCGTTTTGACAGCGCCCTCAAGGCCGGCCACGTCACTGGCCTTGGCCTTCTTGACACGCTCGATCTGCCCGAGGGTGATGGTACCGTCGGCGCGCTCCCCCTGGCTTTTCTGCGACATGGAGAAGATAAGACCCACCAGCATGGCAAGCAGGCACAGCAGAATTGCCGCTGCCCAGAGCAGGTTTTTCAGGTTGGAAAGTCTGTCTTTCATTGCAGTCCCTCATTCTAAAAATATGGGCGACCGTCAGGCCGCCCATATGGAAGGTTTGGAAACGGATTACTCCTGCTCGGCCAGAGCCTTGGCCTCTTCGATGACCTTCTGCTGCACGTTGCCGGGGGCTTCCTCGTAACGCACGAACTTGCAGGTGAAAGAGCCGGCGCCCTGGGTCATGGAACGCAGGTCGATGGTGTAGGAACTCATCTCGGCCATGGGAACCTCGGCCTCAATGGTGGTCATGCCGTCCTCGGCGGGCATGGAGCCCATCATGGTGCCGCGGCGCTTGGAATTGATGTCGCCGATGATGGCGCCCTGGAACTCATCGGGGATGGTGACGAAGAGCTGGCCGATGGGCTCGAGGATGGTGGGCTTGGCCTTGGGGATGCCGTCCTGATAGGCAAGGCGGGCAGCGGTCTGGAAGGCCATATCGTTGGAGTCGACGGGGTGGTAGGAGCCGTCGTACAGGGTGGCCTTGAGGCCGACCAGCGGGTAACCGGCGAGCACGCCCTTCTGAACGGCGTTGCGCAGGCCCTTTTCGACGGAGGGGAAGAAGTTCTTGGGGACGGAGCCGCCGAAGACTTCCTCGGCGAAGATCATGTCGTCCTGCTCGTCCTGGGGCTCGAAGCGGATCCAGACGTCACCGAACTGGCCGGAACCGCCGGACTGCTTCTTGTGGCGGCCGTGGGCCTCGACCTTGCCCTTGATCTTCTCGCGGTATGCCACGCGGGCGGGTTTGAGCTCGGTGTCAACATTGTAGAGGTTCTTGAGCTTGGAGCAGAGGACGCCGATCTGAATGTCACCGGCGCCGGAGATGACCATCTGGTGGGTCTCGGCGTTGTTGACGAGGGTGAAGGAGATGTCTTCCTCGCCCAGCTTGTTCAGGCCGCCTGCGACCTTGTCGTCCTGGCCCTTGGTCTTGGGCGCAATGCACATGGAGTAGCAGGGTTCGGGGATCTCGATGGCGGGCAGTTCGACATCGTCCTTGGAGTCGGTGACAGTGTCGCCGGTCTTCCAGTCCATCTTGCCGATGGCCACGATGTCGCCGCAGCAGGCTTCGGTGACCTCGGTGCTCTTCTTGCCGCACATGGTGTACATACGGCCGAGCTTATCATTGGAGGAGGCACGCACGTTGCGCAGGGACATGCCGGCGGTGATCTTGCCGGAGAGGACCTTCACGAAGCTGTACTTGCCGAACTTGTCGGACACGGTCTTGAACACAAAGCCCAGGACGCCGTCGTTCTTGGCCTCGGGAGCGGGGCAGTAGTCGGCGATACCCTGGAGCATCGCGATGGTGCCGACGTTGGTCATGGCATCGGAGGCGAACACGGGGACGACCGCGCGCTCCTTCACGCCGACCTTGAGACCTTCGATGATGTCGGCCTCTTCCAGCTCCATGGTCTCGAAGAACTTCTCCATGAGCTCTTCGGTAGCGCCTGCGGCGGCTTCCATGAGCTCTGCGCGGAGGTCTTCCACATGGCCCGCGTCAGCGGCGGGGACAGCGGTCTTCTCAGCCTTGTTGCCCTTGGTGATGTAGGCGACGTTGTGAACGAGGTCGATAACGCCCTTGCCGTCGGAGGTGGGAATGGTGACGGGGCAGATGATGGAACCGTACTTGCCCTTGAGGGTCTCGAGGGCCTTGAAGTAATCGCCGTGCTCCTCATTGCACTTGGAGATGCAGAACATGACGGGCAGCTTCGCGTTCTTCAGGTAGTTCCAGCTTCTCTGGCCGCCGACGGGCAGGGATTCTGCCGTATCCTTGGCGGAGGTGACGATCATGCCGCATTCCACAGCGCGCAGAGCACAGAGCACGTCGCCAACGAAGTCGAAGTAGCCGGGGCAGTCGAGGACGTTGATCTTGTTGCCTGCGAAGTTCACCGGGGCGATGGAGGTGGCGATGGTGATCTGGCGGGCGGTTTCCTCAGCGTCGTAGTCGCATACGGTGGTGCCGTCGGCGACCTTGCCCATACGGTCGATCGCGCCGGTGCAGTAGAGCATGCTCTCAGCAAGGCTGGTCTTGCCGTTGTTGCCGTGGCCGATCAGGCAGATGTTGCGAATGTTTTTCGTTTCCATGTGTCGTTTCCTCTCTGTTGAAGTATATGCAAAGAATGAATCTGTGATCTTTGTCGATCAATTTGCAATCAATTTATTATATACTATGCCGCTTTCCTTGGCAAGAGCAAATTTCAAAGAAAAATATGAAGGCCGATCAGCCCAGTCCGGGAGACTTCCGGAGAGTCCGTTTATGCGATTGAAACGAAGCTCAACGGGGGCTTCAGCCGTTCCTGCCGGGGTCTCGATCTCCAGGAGAGATGCTTTCCGCTTGCAAAATGTATATGATTCAATTATACTATAAAGTAACATGAAAGCAGGCTGACAGACATGACCGCGCGGCGCACAGCTGCCGCTTTTCAATGTCATGCCCGAAACGTTTCCGCCTGTTTGAGACGGCGATACATCCTGCAGGGAGGGAAGAAAATGAGACATTTCTGGAAGAACACGCTGGGACTTGTTCTGATGTTCGCGCTGTTTGTCTGCCTCGGCGCCTGTGCCTGGGCTGACGTATCCTGGAGCGGGGATGTGTACTTCTCGACAGATGAGACGATCTACGACGATGTCCAGGTTAACGGCAATGTGACCGTGCATCTTTCAGGCAGCGCGAAGGTGGTAATAGAAGATTTCCTTTCGGGCTCCGCCGGCTCCAGCCTGACCATCGAAGGAAACGGTACATTACATGCAATTGATGGCATCCATGTACCGGGTATTATTACCGTCAACAGCGGCAATGTAAAGGCAGGCAATCAAGGTGAAACCTCAGATAGTGTCGTATGTAAGCAGGTCATCATCAACGGCGGCTCGCTTTCCGGTTACGGCGGCAGCGGGCCTTACAGCACCGGACTCCGCGCCGAAAGTGTCACCGTAAACGGCGGCAGCCTGTATGCATCAAGCAATGCCGACGGCATTGTCGCGCACAGCGTCGTCATTGCCGGCGGGGAAGTAACAGCAGAAAGCGGCAACGAGGGTATCGCAGGTATTGATGCAGACAGTGCAGATATCAGCGGCGGCACCGTAACGGTGGAGGGCAGAATCGAAGCTGACAGTATCACGATCAGCGGCGGCCAGATCACAATCAAAGATTACGGGGGTGCCATCTATTCACCGTCTGTCGCTTTGTCGCTGGCAAATGCTGCCGATTATATTGACCTCACGGTCGATTCGCCCGATCCCGCGAGCAGCATATTCAATTCTGAAGCTTCCGTAACCATCTCCGGCAGCCTTAAGGGCGACGACGGCAAGATATACAGCAGTGCCAACGCGGCCGACCTGAAGCCGCTCCAGCATATCAGGCTTACTCTCCTCACCGGCACCTTTACCGTGGATTACAAGCCCGGCGAAGGAAAGGGCGATTCGTACAGCTATACGGGTATTGCCTACGGCAGCGAGCATACCGTCGACCCATGCGGCTTTGCCGCGCCCGAGGGCAAGGAATTTGACTGCTGGCAGGGCAGCGACGGCAAGACCTATAAGCCCGGCTCCAAAGTCTCAATTACCTCGAATCTTACTCTCACCGCTCTATGGAAGGAAGAAGGCAGCAGCAGCGGCGAGAAAACCGGCACCACCACCGGGGACATCGTCTTTATCGGCGGCTTTGACGGCGGCAGCGAAGAATGGTACGGCGGCTATGTCCCTCCGCAGGCGTACCGCGTGATCCTCGACCCGGTGCAAAACGGCAGCGCAGCCCTTGGCCTTCTGTCCGGCGAATCGACCACGACGGAGATGTACGTATACCCCACCACGACGGTGTCCGTCTTCCCGAACCCGGCCCCAGGCTATGTGCTGGATAAGATTATCTGGAGCCTGATCGACGGCTCTGCCAGCTACGACATCACCGAGGCGAAAACCCTCGTCATGCCCGCCATGGACGTGGTGGTGCATGTGACCTTCAAACCCGCAGGATAAAAACAAGGCACCTGCACATGGAGAACACCGGCTTTGCCCGGTGTTCTCTGTTTTTAGTCAGGAGTCGGGAATCGGAAAGTGAAACTCCACATTCCAAACGCACTTTGCCGCAAGCCGTAAACACAGAAAGAGGCCGCCCAATCGGACGGCCTCGCGGCTTTTGAAGTTCTGGTCAGCGTTTTGCGTATTTCTGGAATTACCGTTCTCTCCCGCGGAAGAAGAGCCCCAGCATGCCCGGACCGACATGGGCGCCGGAGAAGGGCTCATGCTGGCAGATGGTGATGGTCACATCCGGGGTGATTTCGCGCACAAGCCCGGCAAGATATTCTGCGTCGGCAAGGCAGTCGCCGTGGGAGATGCAGATCGTCTGCCCCTCCTGGTCAATGCGCTTTTCGTCATACTTTTTGGCCAGCATCTCAATGGAGTTTCTGCGCCCGCGCACCTTGGTGCAGGAGATAATGTGCCCTGTGCTGTCGCCGAAGAGGATGGGCTTGATATTGAGCACCGTGGCGATCTTCGCGGTCATGCCGCTGACGCGGCCCGTGTTCTTCAGGAAGTTCAGGTCATCCACCGTGAAGTACTGGCAGGTATGGGGAACCTCCGCGTCAAGGATGGCGGCAGCCTCCCGCACGGGAACGCCCTGGCGGCTCAGCGCGGCGGCACGCACGGCGAGAAGCCCGTTTCCGAAGCCGCAGCCCAGGGAGTCCACGATATGGACAAAACGCCCGGCGTAGAGTTCCATCAGCTCCTGGGCAGCGATACGGGCGGCATTGCAGGTGCCGCTGATGCCGGAACTCATGGAAATATAGATGATATCCTGGCCCTGCGTCAGCAGCGGCGCAAAGCGGGAGAGGAAAAGCTGCGTATTGAGAAGGGAGGTCTTCACAACCTTGCCCTTGCGGAGGCCTTCATAGAAGGACGGCCCGTCAAAGTGATCCACATCGCCCCAATAGGTCTGCGCCACACCGTCGATCGTATAATCACAGGGGAGAAGCTGGATCCCGTCCAGCATCGATTGCGGCAGGTTCGCACTACCGTCTGCAAAAACGGCAAAAGACATAACAGTCACTCCTTATCCGAACATGCGGGTTCCATACAAACTGTCAAATATATATAATACAGAACCGGCATTTTGTCAAATCGAACGTATCTAATCTTGCAAATCATATTAGCACATCCATAACACAATGTCAACCGCAACCATAGGAATATTCATCTTGATTCTCAGATCAAATGTGTTATAATATGGAATGTAATAATTAAACTCGGAGACACAGCCATGACATACAACAAAGAACTGATCGCAGGCAAGCTGCGCCGCTGGGAACAATACCTGGACGATTACCGCCTCCCGGCCTGGGGGGAGATCCCGGACATCGGCCTGTACATGGATCAGGTGGTCACGCTCTTGAGCGGATACCTGGACTACATGCCGCCCGAGCTCAAGGAGGAACAGGTCATCACCCCAGCCGCAATCAACAATTATGTACGCAAGAAGATTATGCCCGAGCCGGTAAAGAAAAAATACTACCGCGTGCACATCGCCTACCTTATCATGGTTTGCACCCTCAAGCAGAGCCTTTCGATCCCCACGCTTCAGACCATGATCCCCCTCGGCCTGAGCGAAGCGGAACTAAAGCGGGTCTACAGCGCCTTCGTTGTACGCCATCGCATGGCCTGTCAGTACTTTCTGCGGGAGGTGCGCGTCGCGGCGGGCGGCATCCTCGGCCACGGGCCGGAGGAATTGTCGGAGCTCTCCACCGACGATACCGGCGACCTCATCACCACCGTGGCGGTCATCAGCGGCTTTGCGCGGCTGATGGCGGAAAAGCTCCTGCTGCTGGAGGGCAAGGACCTCTCCAACGGCGGCAGCATCGAGCTGCACCACGCGCCCGAACAGGAGTGAGCATGGATATCGTCTACGCCGACGATGCGGTGCTGGTGTGCGTCAAGCCTGCCGGGGTGCTCAGCACCGATGAGCCGGGCGGTCTGCCGTCTCTTGTGCGTGAGGCCCTGGGTGACAGAGAGGCCGACGTGCGTACCGTGCACAGGCTTGACCGGGCAGTGAGCGGTTTGATGGTCCTGGCGCGAAGCGCGGAGGCTGCATCAATCCTCAGTAGGGAAATCCGCGAGGACGGCTTTGAGAAGGAGTATCTCGCCATGGTGCACGGCAGCACTCCGGACAGGGGAGAGCTGCGCGACCTCCTTTGGCGCGACAAGGCGCGGAAGATGACCTTCGTGGCCGACGCCCCCGCCAAGGGCGCGCAGGAAGCGGTACTCGACTTCGAGACTCTCCGGCGCGGGGAAGGGATGAGCCTTGTGTGTGTGCATCTCCACACGGGCCGCACCCACCAGATTCGTGTCCAGTTTGCGTCCCGGGGCTTCCCGCTTTTCGGTGAGCGCAAATACTGTGAAAACCCGGACGACTGCCCGCTTGCCCTCTGGTCCCGCGCCGTGGGCTTTACCCACCCGACAACAGGAGAGCGGCTGCGCTTTGCGCTCGAGCCGCCGGCGGTGTTTCCGTGGAATGTATGTCAAGAAACAGACATTTCTTGCAATAGCAATATAAGCATACTATAATGATCAAAGAATGATTGTGCACAATCGAAGGAGGTCTTCCCCTTGATTTGGAAATCTCTTGTGATCCTTGTCGGTTCATTCTTCGTCGGTTCGCTGAGTCTTTCGATCCTCGCCTCCAAGACTTTCTTCGGCGGCGACATTCGCGAGAAGGGCAGCGGCAACGCGGGCGCCACCAACATGGCGCGCGTACACGGCTGGGGCGCGGGATTGCTGACCCTCGCCGGAGACGCGGCCAAGGCCGCCGTGTGCATGCTGGCGGGCAAAGCACTGGCCGGAGAGATCGGCCTGTGTCTCGGCGCGGGCGGCTGCATACTGGGCCACTGCTTCCCGGTGCTGCACAACTTCAAGGGCGGCAAGGGCATCGCGGTCGGCGGCGCGGTCGGCTTCGGCATCGACTGGCGCGTCGGGCTGTGCACCGTGGGCGCGTTCCTCGCAGGCTCGCTGCTGTCGAAAAAAGTGTCGGTCGGCTCCCTGTGCGGGGCGGTCGCCATCGTGGCGTCCTCCTTCCTCTTCCATGTGAGTACGCCGCGCCTTATCCTCTCCATCTTCTGCGCATGTCTCGCCGTCGCCCGCCACCATGCCAACATCAAGCGCCTGGCCGAGGGAAGCGAGCCGGATTTCAAGGCAGCCGACGGGAAGAAGTAAACACAAATGATAAAATCCCCTTCAACGGGGATTTTACATTTTTTTAATCCTTTGTGTTTGCACCGACGCTATAATGGGAACATGAAATACTGTTACGAAAGGCAGATGCACTATGAGTAAACGAGCGCTTGTCGTGGAAGACGACGCCAATATCGCCGAGCTTCTGCGTTTATATCTGGGAAAGGACGGCTTTGACGTCATGATCGCCGCCGACGGCGGAAAGGCTGAGTCCTCCTTTGACCTGTTCCAGCCGGACGTGGTTCTGCTGGACATCATGCTGCCCGTCAAGGACGGGTGGGAGGTCTGCCGCGATATCCGCCGCAAGTCCTCCACGCCGATCATCATGCTCACCGCCAAGGGCGAGACCGGTGACAAGATCAGCGGCCTTGAGATGGGGGCGGACGACTATGTCACCAAGCCCTTCGACGTCAAGGAGCTGCTGGCCCGCATCCACGCTGTCATGCGCCGCACCGACGCCGACGCCCCGGTGGAGAAAAAGCTGAGCTACGATAAGCTCATCATCAATCTTGAATCCTATGAGCTCATTGTGGACGGCAAGAAGATCGATACCCCGCCGAAAGAGATGGAGCTTCTGTATCACCTGGCGGCCTCGCCCAACCGGGTCTTCACCCGCAACCAGCTTTTGGATGAGGTCTGGGGCTTTGACTACTTCGGCGACTCGAGAACCGTGGACGTGCACATCAAGCGTCTGCGCGAAAAGCTGGAGGGCGTGTCCGACAAGTGGTGCCTCAAAACCGTCTGGGGCGTGGGGTACAAGTTCGAACTCCTTGAAGGCTGAAACCCCTTGATTTTCCTAGCTTTTTTTGATATACTTGGCTAGAAAACTCGCAAAAACTCGCAAAAAAACTCGCATTCGGAAAAAGTGCGAGTTTTTGACCCTGTTTTTGATGGGAGGAGGGTAGCCAAAGATGCCAAGCAAAGACTGGGAAAAAATAGAAGGAAAACATGGAATCTACAGACGTAAGAGAAAAAGCGATCCGTCAAAATATGAGTACCTTTGTGTGATCTCATTCGGGTATACAGAGGAGTATAACGAGAAGACCGGAAAGATGCGAAAGAAGGAAAACCGTTCGCAGAAAATCTTCCAAACATTAAAAGAAGCAGAGGGATATCAGGGACTCATACAAAAAGGACGTGGTAAGGTACAGAAGACTGTCAATGTCAGTAAGAAACTGCGCTTTGACGAATGCTATCAGGATTTCTATGATTTCCATCTGAACGTATGGAGCGCTCAGAATACAGAACGAAACAATTCGTATGGGAAACGGCTTCTGGCCTATTTTACCACCAAAGATCCTCGTAAGATAACTACACTGGACGTGATGGAGTTCTTTGAATGGTGCAGAGAACCACATGAGCTGTTCCCGCAACCGTTGTCAAATAAGACTATTCAGAAAATCAAAGGCTACATGATTCAAATGTGGCGTTGGTGGAAGCTCGACAGTAATCGGTATGGTGAGATAAGTCCACAGATCATTCGTGATGCAGATCACGGTAAAATAAAGAAATTTGTCCCGAATACGTGGAAAGTTGAAGAAATCATTGAAGCTATTGATTATACACTGAAGAATGAAGACGACTACTCAAGAATCTGCCTTCTCGGCTTAGCGGGTCTCGGCGGATTGCGAAGAGGTGAGATCGCAGGCCTTCAATGGGGAGACATCCTTTGGGACAAGCATTTGATTGATGTACAGAGGCAAAGAACGCAAAGAAACCAAGGTTATGAAATCTTTCAATGGCTGAAGAAGGGGGACCCGGAAGGCGTTACGAGAGCCGATCGTAAACAGCGGTATGCCGCATTACCGGACAAACTTGCTGATATTCTTCGGCTTGTATATCGTCAGCAGAGCTACTATATGGGGAGAAAGCCAACTGCCACAGACTTTGTATATCACATAAGACCGGCCATGATAAACGGATATCTGGATAATCCAAGAAAAATAGATTCTGCATTTGAACAGCTTCAAGTACGGATGAACAAAGTCAGAATGAAACAGTGCAAGGCACCGTTGCCTAGACTCAGGCTGCATGATTTGCGGCATAGTAATATTTCAGCCCTGCTTAATGATGGGGTGTCTATTGTTTCGGTAGCAGCAAATTCAGGACATGTTTTTCCTGAGCTTCAGAGAATTACTACAACGAGAGTCTACTGGCACGATGACGATAAGCGGGAAGACATTCTGGACTATTGGAATGAAAAGTTGAAGATCGATATCAAAACACCGGATCAAGACATATATAAGCGGCCAAATACTATTACGAATAGATTAAATTTGAGAAGCGATGAGCTTTAAAAGAAAAGCGGGGACGTAAATGTCCCCGCTTTTCGATTAGAGATTAGAAACCTTCGGATAAAGTAGGATCGCCTTTAGAGTACCAGCGCCAAAAGCTTCGAGCCTGAACACGAATTGAGCAGCCTATATATTCGACTTTGAACATCGGATGAGGACTCTCAGAAACATTGTGCAGAAAAGAATAACATTTTGACCTGCTGATATTCAGAATCACCTGCAATTGTTTCGGTGATAAAAAAACATACTCTTCATATTGTGCCGGAACATAGGGTGTTGTCATGATTAATGCCTTTCTTTATATACCAGACTCACCTCTGCCTGTGGCTGACAGGTCCATAGATTTTTATCTCCCCGCCTTCTTCATGGCCGGGCCGCGAGTTACGGAAGTCTCATTATCCCCGAAGTTGTCATGGCGAGAGGCAGGTGCCGCCTGTCTTTTTCTGCCGCTTATCGTTTGCCGGACGAATGGGCGACCGCTGTTGGCTTCGGGACTGTAGAGGTGAGCGAGTGTTCAGTTTTCAAGGTGCATCTGCATAAGGAAGCCTTCACTTATAAGAAGCCTTTGAAAACTGAAAATCTCTCGGTATTTTTTGTAGAATTATGTTTTAGATAGAAAAAGTTTTGATTTTCTTTATTAAGTGTATAAGAAGCTCCTGACGGAGATCTTCGTTGATACCTCCGTCTGTTACGCTTAAGCCATCAATCAGTGGCCGATACATAAGAATCAGCTGAACAAGAGCATCATTGTTCCCTGAGATTGCGGCTGAAAGGATTACACTGAATGCTCCATTATCCTGCTCAGTTGCTTTCATGTGAAGAAAGCGCTGCCCGAAGCTCCTGAAGGATCCGATATTTGATGCTATAGAGCTGGTGCGTGCCTTTACAGTATCCCAGCTTAGAGATTTCTGAGGGTTTCAACTGATGCACGTAAAGCATAATCAGGAGCTTTCGATACTGAGGATACAATTGATGATAGGCAAAGCATAAATCTTCGTTCTCAAAACAGAAATCAGTTTCACGGATTTCAGGTTCCGGAAAGAATGGCAGAGAGGTCTCGGGAAGAACGTCAAGAGATACAACGATATACGGTGCCTGCATCCTTGCCAGATATTTGTTTCGTTTGCGCAGCAAGGTCTTCTCCAGCCAAATAGTGAATCGACCTCGCAGCTCTTCGTCTTCATTCCTGCTCGTTTGCATGTGTTTCCTCCATGATGTATTTTGTCCCAAAGTGTAAAAATACAAGGGCTATACATTAGCCAATGCTTACTTTCAATGATAAAAAAAGCTAATCATCGCCTCTATTCAGATTTTTCGTAACCACAAAAGGCATGTTACTCATTTTCCGGAAAATCGGTTGCAAATACAGAAAAATAGATTGTTTTGCAATGCGTGACAGATAATACATCTATTCAACTGCAAACGCTGTCGAAATCCGAAGCTAAAAAACAAGCAGACAGCTCGTCGAAGCGGCGATACTGTCTGCTGTTTTATAAAATTAGGAAAATATGGACGCTCCATAACATAGAATCCATATTTGGGACATAAATGAACTGAACATACAAATTGAAGAGAATAAATATTCTTGTAAAATTTTGAAATACATAGAAGGCAAATGCACTACTTGAAAAGCTCCAGGTTTTTTATCATGATATCCAAGCTTTCATCTTCAGAAGATGCAGGGGCCACCGAGTGAAAACCGCTGTTAGAGTCTTCGACAGCCTTAGGGGGAGAGGGGGGAGCAGCATTCAGAGGCGAAACACCTGAAGAAGCAGGCGATCCAACCTTAACGAGAGCAGCGGCTGCAATTTCTGGGTGTGCCATCATGTATTGCTTCACTGCTTCTATAATGCAGGTACTCTTCAATCGCCCCAGACCTGAAAGAAACTCTCCGACCTGAATCTGATCCCCTGTAACGGCCCGAAACTGGATATTGAAACGGTACGTGTTAGCCTTTTTCATGACGTATGACCACCCTGATTCAGAATCGAACCTGCCAGCTTTTCGTACCCGCAGACATTGGCGGATGGGGAAGAAACAAATTCAGCTTTGGCTACCAGAGGCGAACTTTCAATGTAGGATCGCAGAAGGAGACTGCCTCCACCTATAAACATCGCAGGAGTCGAGCGGAGATCAAATTGGAGCTCCCGGAGTTGATTCAAAATATTTCCTGCATGTACTTTCGTAGCAGATCTGATCGTATCCTGTGCATCCATAGGCAGAATGGTGTCTTCTCCTAACAGGACAGCGCTGATATGCTCATCATCGATGTGCAGGTCATGAAGCGTATTGATCTTTCGGATTATTTCATTGTTCATCGTGATGATCCCGCATTCCAGTGAACGGCAGTATTGTAGGTCGGGTTTCCCGTTTCGCAGGAGGAGAACATCAGTCGTGTAGCCCCCGATATCAATCAGAAAGAGACGGGAGTATCCGATGGTGCTGCTGCTGTCCAGGGCTACCGCGGCGTATGCCTGGGGAAACACCAGAACCCGATTGATCGACAGCATGATCTGCCTACCTTTGTAGGAAAAGCGAACCGGCTTTTCTCGCTTGAAGTATGCAGCGAAGCATTCCTTCAGGACACCGTAGTGTTCAGGCGGGAGTCCGACTGCGAGATCAACAGACACAACAGGGGAGGTATAGCGTTTCTTCTCAAGCTCCTTTGCAATGGCAAAGAGAGTCAGGATGAAGTAGCGGTCGTCCTGTGTCTTGTCTCTCATGTAAAAGATGCGGGATTCGGAAAGCGTCCAGTACCGGCCGTCATATTCGATACAATCGTCGAGAATAGGCGGCGGAACCGTATGCTCCGCAAGCCCTGCAACAAAAGAGAAGTTTGGCGTTTTGATGGAATAATTTCCATGATCGACTGCAATTAACATCAGCAGCACCTCCGTTTTTGTGATTCACCTTATTACACGAGGGCGATAACGGAAGTGCAACATAGGACAAGAATAAAATTTGAGAGAAAGTTGTGTCCTATATTTGACATTTATTCTTTTTATTTGTATTATGAAAGCATAAAAATGGAAGGAGCTTTCACCGATGAATCTCAAAGAACTGCGTGAAAAGAATAAGCTTACCCAGGCGGCTTTCGCAGCGCCTCTCGGCGTATCTGGCAAGTCCATTTATCTGATTGAATCAGGAAGAATGAAGCTAAGCAAAAAGCTCTCGGCAAAAATAGCGGAAGTATACGGCGAAGTGATTGAGCCGGCCGAACGAAAAGCGAGAACGCGTGCGGCTAAGGCCGAGAAGAAAATCGACAAGGCTGCCACGGATGCAGCGCAGGCAGTTCTGGATACCGAAGAGAAAATCGACAAGAAAAAGCGGAAGGCCAGGGCCAAAGTGAAGGCGGACAAGCCCGCAGTTGAGGCTGTGGCCGAAGCTGTTGCAGCGCCGGTCGAGGCAGTCAAGGAAAAGAAAACAAGAAAGCGCACACGGAAAACTGAAATGACCTTTGTGATCCAGTCTCCCTTCGGCGGTGAAATCACCCCGGAAGAGATCCGAGCGAGAATCGGGGAAGCCGACGCGGTGTATATCCGTGTGGATCAGAACAAAGCCTACTGGGTCAAGGGCGACGAAACCGGAAGCGTTGATCTCTGGTAATAGAGAATATTGAATACAGCGGCAGAAGAGTTCATCGTGGACTCCTCCTGCCGCTGTTTTGCGATAAACTGCAAAAAACATCCCCCCGGGGGGCTTCCGCGGTGAGTACTTTTCTGCTATGCTTTCATCAGATCAGATGCTTGATGGTTGCCGGAGGATTCCTCATCCTAACGTGCTTTTACACCTCTCTGCGCGTAACGGCAATCAAAGATCTCTCTTGCTGAGCCCTCCGTGCCGGTCACACGGAGGGCGTTATAATAATTTTTCTTTAAGTTATATCCCCCCGGGGGGCTTGTGGAGCCGGTCCCGAGGGGATATCATGTTCCTATGAGAGTGCAATCTGATCTGACCAAAAACAGAAGACGAAACCGAACGGCACTGATCTTGCTCACTGTGGCGGTGATCGTGCTGGCCTTTGTATGCCTGTTCGTGGGTTCTTCTCATATGAGCTTTGCGGAGTGTCTTGCGGCCCTTGCCAAAAAGGGGAGCGCTGCTCAGGTGCGCATTATCTGGAACATCCGTATTCCGCGCGTGCTCGCGGCGATCATCGCCGGGGCGGGACTCTCAATCTCCGGCCTCATCATGCAGACCGACCTCAATAACCCCATGGCATCGCCCTCAACGCTGGGCGTGTCCAACGCGGCGGTGTTTGGCGCGAATCTATCCATCATCGCCTTTGCAGGCGGCTTTCTGGATACCGGGAACCATCTGTCGAGCTATACCGTGGGTGCCAATCCCTATGCAACATCCCTGATGGCATTTCTGTTTTCTACCGTCTCGATCCTGCTGATCCTCGGTCTCTGTCGTCTGCGGGCCTTTCAGCCGGGGGTGGTGGTACTGGCCGGCATCGCCATCGGATCTGTATGGACGGCGGCGACAACCATTCTCCAGTTCTATGCCACCGATGTGGGCCTATCCGCTGCGGTGATCTGGACCTTCGGCGATCTGGGCCGCGCCACCTACCGCACGGACTGCATCATGGCGGTCACAGTGCTGGCGGGACTATTGTTCTTCACGCTTATGAGCTGGCAGTTCAACGCCCTTTTGAGCGGAGATGCGGCTGCCAAGAGCATGGGCGTCGCGGTGGACAAACTTCGCTTTGTTTCCATGCTGCTGGCCTCCGTTATCACGGCGGTGTGCGTGTCCTTCCTCGGCATCATCGGCTTTGTGGGCATCATCTGTCCACATGTGACAAAACGCCTTCTGGGGCAGGATCACCGGGTTTCTGTTCCTGCCTCGGCCCTGAGCGGGAGCGTGCTGCTTCTGCTGGCCGACACGCTCTCCCGCAGCATGGGCAACGGCTCGGCCCTGCCGGTGGGCGCGATCACGTCGCTGCTCGGCGCGCCCTTCTTCCTCGCCATCATCTTTTCAAGGAAGGGGGAGCACGACTGATGCTGGAAATCCAAAACCTGCGCTTTCGCTACTCCCGCCGCTCACCGATGGTGCTGGACGGGGTGAACCTGACCCTCCGCGACGGGGAGATCGGCATCCTGCTGGGCAAGAACGGCTCCGGCAAGACTACGCTATTCAAAAACATCCTCGGCATCCAGAAGCCGGAGAGCGGCAGCATCCGCTTTGACGGGGAGGAGCTTTTGAAGCTCAGCCGCCGCGAGCGGGCGCGGCGAATCGCCTATGTGCCGCAGAGTATCCATTTCGGCGCGCTGAGCGTCTTTGATACGGTCCTCATGGGCAGAGTCTCCTACTTCGGCTACAAGGCCGGGAAGGAGGACGAGGCCGCTGTGGAAGCCATCCTCCGCGACATGAAGCTGGAGACTTACGCTGCGCGGAACGTGGAACAGCTCTCCGGCGGCGAGCGGCAGAAGATCGCCATTGCCAGGGCACTTGCACAGGAGCCGCGCTTACTTATCTTCGACGAGCCCACGGGCAATCTGGATATCGCCAACGAACAGTTAATTATCGACGAGGCCCGCCGCGTGGCAAGGGAGAAGGGCATCGCCATCCTCACATCTCTGCACGATCTCAATCAGGCGCTCGATCTGGGCGACCGCTTCTTCTTCATGAAAAACGGCAAAATCGCTCATGCCGGGGGAGCGGAGATTGTCACGGAGGAGGTCATCCGGGAGACCTTTGATGCCCAGGTCCGCATCGCACAGATAGAAGGCAAAAAAATCATCATAAACGGAGGTACCAAGACATGAAAAGAGCAATCACCCTGATCCTGACGCTGACACTGTTGCTGAGTCTGTGCGCCTTTGGCGGCACGGCGTATGCGGCGGATGAAATCACCATCACGGATATGATCGGCCGCGAGGTCACGGTTACGCCCGGGAGCTACAGGCGCGTGGTCTGCATCGGCGCGGGCGCCCTGCGCATGTACAGCTACATCGGCGATGTGAGCCTGCTGTGCGGCGTGGAGGACATTGACAACACTTCCCTTGCAGAGCGGCCCAAGATGTTCGACTCCGTGGCCCGCCCCTATATGCTGGCCTACGGCGAGCGCTTTACGGCTTTGCCCTCCTGCGGCGTCGGCGGCCCCCAGGCCCAGACTGCCGAGGCGGAGAAGATCCTCGCCTGCAATCCCGATATCGTCATCTCCGAGTATGAGGATGTGGAGAAGGAGGACGCCCTGCAGGAGCAGCTCGGCGTGCCCGTCATCACCCTGAAGGCAGGTCCCGGCGGCGTGTTTGACGAGAACTTCTTCGGCACTATGCGTATGCTCGGCACCATCTTCCAGAACGAAGAGAAGGCCGAGGCGCTCTGCACCTTCATCGAAGCAGAGCGCACGGAAATCTCCCGCCGCACCGCCGATGTTGCCGACGCGGACAAGCCCTCCGTGTACATCTGCGGCCTCGGCAATTGGGGTACCACCAACCACCTCATGACCGCGCAGAACTACATCTCCTTCAATGTCGCCAATGTCAAGAATGCCGTCACCGATCTGGCGGCTCCCGGAATCCAGGCCATTGAGGAGGAGAAGTTCGTGGCCCTGGGCGAGGATATGGACATCATCGTCATGGACGCCGCCGCGGTCAAGAACATCAAGCCCCTCTACGCCGAGACTCCCGACATGTTCGACACCTGCAAGGCCTGGCAGAATGGACAGGTTTACCTGGAGATGGCTTACAACGCCTACTACACCAACTACGAAATCGCCCTCATCAACACCTGGTTCATCGCCAAGACCGTGTACCCCGAGCTCTTTGCGGATATCGACATGACCGCCAAGACCAACGAGGTCACGCAGGCCTTCTATGGCATGGACCTGGCCGAGCAGATCGCGGCAGCCCCCTCCAGCTTCGGCGGCTACCAGCAGATCGACACGGCGACCTTCTTTGGATAAGCCCATGATCGAAACGAAAGAAGTCATCGAATTCTTTGATCGCCTGGCCCCCGGTTGGGATGCGGAGATGATCCGCAGTGATGAGATCATCAACACCATTCTGAATAATGCCGAAGTCACGGAAGGGAAGGATGTTCTGGACGTGGCCTGCGGCACGGGCGTACTGATCCCGGACTATCTAAAAAGGAACGTGACGTCCGTCACCGGCGTCGACATCTCCCCGAAAATGGCCGAGATCGCAAAGGAGAAGTTCCCTCAGAAGTGTGTAACGATTTGCTGTGGTGATGTGGAGTCAACGGTCTTTGACAGACAGTTTGACTGCATCGTGGTCTACAATGCGTTTCCGCATTTCCCCGATCCCGAGCGTTTGATTCGGACACTTTCCGACCTGCTCAAGCTAGGCGGCACCCTGACGGTGGCCCACGGCATGAGCCGTGAGAAGATCGACGCCCACCACCACGGAACGGCAAGCCATGTCTCCAACGGGCTCATGCCGGCGGACGATCTGGCGGTAATCTTCGGAAAGCATCTTACTGTTACCACGGTGATCTCTGACGAGAGAATGTACCAAGTGGTCGGTAAGAAATAATAAGAAAAAAGATTGGATTGTCTGCACGGCTGCAATGCCATCCCGCTTGCGGAAAAAGCACCAACAATCTGAGACAGGATGTGTTTTTTCAACCTGGTCTTCTGCGGCGCACCAGTTTCCTGTCAGCAAAGAAAAACCAGCTGCATACATCTCAAACTCCCGTGCGGGAAGAGCTGTATGCAGCTGGTTTTATGATGAGTATTTTATCCGGTGAATGCTATGTGCTTGCTATGGTTTCAGGCACCTAAAACATCGAGCGTTCTGAGGTTTTCCCATTCCCGGGAATCAAAGTGCGTGTACTCCCGTGTAACGCGATTGTTGTCGTTGAGCATAGCATTGACATGGGTATTTTCATTGGTGTCAGCCTTGGGCGCAAATACCGCCACAACGCACACAACAGCCAGGAGGCCGATCATCATGGCAGCCAGCACCACGAAGGTGACGATCTTTTTTACTGCAAAGTATGTAAGAATAGCTCTGAACATTTTTATTATCTCCTTTATATGTCAGCTTTGATTTTCTCTTTTTCTGTACCTCTCAAGTACGGGCTAATAATAGCATAGAAAATGTCACAGAAGATACACAGAGATCAAATAAAAAGAATCATCTCATAGATCTTCCCAAAGTCCAAATCTAACATTTCTATATTCGTGGATAGAAAAACAGCGACAGGAGCTGAACTGCAGAGCTGAACTGAACCCCTGCCGCTTCATTTACACATTGCTTGCCGAGAAGACTTTCCCAGATATAGTCCTCGAGGCCTTCGAGGCGGAACTCCCAGAAATAGGCACTGTATGTGAGATACACTTTATCAAGCAAAGTGCAGCATTAAACACTGTCTTGTGCGCATCAATAAAGAAAATCGAGACGGATGAAATGGAATTCCCGGAGCAGCCGTGCTATAATACCGTCAGTTTGTTTGAACGGAGGAACACGCCATGCCATTCACACAGGCAGTCATGCCGCAGTTTCGAGACGCTGACGAGGATGGACTGATCGGGATCCGCGGCTGTATGCGCTGTTTTCAGGATATCCACACCTGGTATATGCACTCGATGGACAAAGGAAACGACGTGCTGCCGGAGCAGTACGGCGCTGCCTGGATTTATACCCGCTATCAGATCCGGCTGCACAGAAAAATGGATTACTCCGGCCCCATGACGCTCAGCACTTGGATCGAGCCGGGACGGCAGCAGGCGCGGGTGACACTCGATGTGACGATCCGGCAGGGCGGCGATCTCACCGCCGAAGGCCGTCTGGAGAGCTGTATCTACAGTCTGACCCAGCGCAGGCCGCTTCGGCTGAGCGCGGTGGAGTTTCCGGAAAACTTGGCGGAGGATCTCCCGCATGAGATCCCGGCTTTTAGGAAACTGGGAAAAGATACAGATAGGATGGAGCTGCGCTATCAGAAAACTGTGCGGGTCTCCGACCTGGACAAGAGCCGCCACATGACGAACCTCCGTTACATTGAAATGTTCCAGGACGCTTACGACAGCGCCTTCTGGAATCGCTTTCAGCCAAGGGAGATGGAAATCTGTTTTCTCTCCCAGTGCATGGAAGGCGAGATACTCAACGTGAAAAGCCGACAGGAGGAAAACGCCCTGTATCTCGCAGCACAGCACGAGGACGGAACCGTGGCCGCTGTAGCGGTATTCACGGGAGATCAGGCATAACTACAAACCAACACAACAGTCGGAGGAAACAAGAATGCCGGAAGAAATAATGCAGGCTATAGAACAGTACATTGAAGCACATCCGGGAACCCAAATAAACCAGGAACGCCTGAAGGGAATGCAGGAGAATGCGAAATCATTCAAGGATCTTCAAGGGAAATATACAATGAAAGTAGAGATAAATGAGGAGAGGACTTGTACAGTCCAGTTCTTTGGCACAGCAGGAAATCTGTATGTAACCTATACCTTTAACAACATCGTCACATCAGATTGATACGGATATGAGGCAAAGGATGGGCATGAACATGAAGCTGCAGTGCAAATCGTATGAGAAATGCTGGATTCAAACAAATTGACAAGCCGATAATCCCCAAACCAGACTCACCATCTCTAAAGTGCTGCTTCCAATAAGGAATCGGCACTTTCTTTTGCAAGAGAAAAATAGTCAAGTGCTGCTTGACCCCAAAAAGCTCCTTGGTAAATATAATAAAACTGTGATCACAAAGAATAATTACGAAGGGAGCACGAACATGAACAACAAGACAGAACTGGTTTTTATCTTGGATATGAGCGGATCAATGGAGCATTTGACGGATGACACGATTGGAGGCTTCAACAGCATTTTGAAGGAGCAGGCCGCAAAAGAAGGGGAGGTCATGGTTACCACCTATCTGTTCAACAACAGCAGCCACATGATCCATGACCGCCTGCCGATCGCCAACGTTGCGCCGATGACGAAGAACGAGTATCAGGCAAGCGGCTGTACGGCACTGGTAGACGCGCTTGGTTGCGCGATCCATCACATCGCAGGGATTCATCGTTATGCCCGTAAGGAGGATGTGCCGGAACACACGGTTTTCGTCATCACGACTGACGGGATGGAGAACGCGAGCCATCGCTATACGTCAGATGAGGTCAAGCAGATGATCCGGCATGAGAAGGAGAAATACGGCTGGGAGTTTATCTTCCTTGCAGCCAATATCGATGCGGTTGAGTCCGCAGCCGACTATGGGATTGATGCTGAGATGGCTGTCAATTATGTCCCGGATGCCGGTGGAACACAAATGGCATATGCTACGATGAATATGGCGATCGGCCAGGCACGTAACGGTGTTCACCTGAAGGAAAAGCGCGTCTGGCGTGAAGCGGCGGACAAGGACTTTAAAAAGCGTGGCAGATAAGATATAATTCAGCTAAATCAACACGAAAGGGGAGAGACGGATGGCTTTGACAATCGTTCGCAATGATATCGTGAAGATGAAGGTTGACGCGATCGTGAACTCAACCAATGAGTATCTGCACCCCGGCGGACATGGCGTTGATGCAGCGATCCATGCGGCAGCCGGTCCCGGACTGCAGAAAGAACTGGATCAGATCGGCTACTGCAGCCCTGAAAGCATGGTCATCACGGGATCGCACAACATCAAAACCTGCTCGCATATCATTCATGTTGTCGGGCCGCGATACATTGATGGCAAGCACGGAGAGGCAGAAGCTCTTTGGAACTGCTATGAACGTATCTTAAATCTGGCTTATAAAAAGTGCTGCCGCTCACTTGCCATCCCGTCTATCTCCTCAGGGGCGTATGCGTTCCCAAAGGGAGACGCCTATAAGATTGCCACGTCCTGTATCCGTCAATTTTTGTTCTCTCTTGATGAAGATGAGGACATGATGATCTATCTGGTCTTATTCGATCAGCAGTCTGTGGAATATGGAAACAAAATCGACGGAGATGTTAAGGAGTACATTTCTCCAGCATATCCGGGAAATAAGAAAAAAGGCCTTGGCCTCAAATTCAAACTACAACGGACGAACAATATACTGCCTCCTCAAGCGGCAGGCAGTATCTTCGCAGGATCGACGCTTCGGGAAGACCACGCCATGGCCATGCAGGCGATGCCAGCTGAAGACGATTACGCAGCACAGGATTTGTCTTTTGCTGAAATGTGTGAGTGGTGGTGCGAGGAGAAAAATATCTCCAAGAAGGTATTTTACGTATCTGCGAACATCAATAAGTCTATGTTCTGGAACATGAAGCACCACCCGGATCAGATCCCCAAAAAGACGAATGCACTGGCCTGTGCGATCGGTCTTCAGCTGGATTATGATCAGACCCAGGATCTCCTTATGAGGGCTGGCATGACTCTGTCACGCTACTATGCGCTGGATCGTCTCGTAGAGAGTTACATTCGCAAAGGAAACTACGATATTTTCGAGATTAACGAAAAACTGTTTGAACAGGACCTGCCTCTTTTGGGTGCCTGTTAGGAGGTCAATTATGCTTGGAGCGATTTTGGGTGATATTGCCGGCTCCCGTTTTGAGTTCCACAACCATCTGAGCAAGGACTTTGAGTTCATCGCCAGAGGCTGTAGCTTTACCGATGATACTGTTATGACCTGCGCAGTCGCGCAGGCACTCATGGACAGCAAAGAAGATTTCTCTGATCTTGAGGAAAAGACGGTCAGTGCTATGCAGCGGATCGGACGTCAGTTCCCACACTGCGGTTATGGTGCGCGCTTCATCCACTGGATATTCTCTGATGACCCACAGCCCTATAACAGCTATGGAAACGGCTCTGCCATGCGTATAAGCCCGGTAGGCTTCACCGCCAGGTCTGTTGAAGAGGCAAAGAAGCTCTCTGCCACCGTGACAGGCGTATCCCATAACCATCCGGAGGGCTTGAAAGGTGCTGAGGCGACTGCTGTCGCCATCGTGATGGCACGGCAGGGGAAGACTAAGAAACAGATCAAAACTGCAATGGAAGAATATTACGACCTCTCAATGAGTGTGGACGAGTACCGTACCTCATGGAAGGGACATGGACGCGAGATTTGCCAGATTGCCGTTCCTCAGGCGCTTGTATGCTTCCTGGAGGGAGACGATTACGAGGATGTCATCCGCAACTGCATCTCTATCGGGGGAGACAGTGATACGATCGCAGCCATAGGGGGCGGGATTGCCGAAGCGTTCTTCGGCGTTCCGGAGGAATATGCGGAGAAAGCGAAGACAATGCTGGATCCCCGACTGCTGAGCGTGTACAACGATTTCCAGCAATGGCTGGAGCAGAGAAGCTGATTACAATAATAAGGATGGACCAGTTATGAATACCTTGGTTGAGTGGATCGGCAAAACTGAAGATATTCAGATCATGTATGATGCCGGGATTGCGAAAAACAGCCTGCTTCTTGCCGCAAACGATGGGATAACGGCAAATTTCCCGGCCATCATCTATCCCTTTCCTGACAACATCCGTGAAGTCGAGGCGGTCTCCTGGGAGGAATCCGTTTCTAAAGCGGATCGCCTTGACTATGCGACGGCGGTTGCCTGTGGCGCGATTGCAGGACTGATCGACATCTTCTATGTCGGCGATTTCTCCCTGGACAATGCGAGAAATTGGGGTTCTGAGCAGACCAACAAGTTCGTCAAGAAGGTCGCACAGATGAACGGGTATAAGGGAGACGATCTTCAGAAGGCGATCGAGCATATGGAGAAGCACTTTCCTTTGGCCGCTGACGAGAAAACGCCAGACTTTGGCGGAGGATTGCAGCACCATCTCCGGGACTTTTCCCATCATTTCAGTCTGGGCGGTCTCATGTGCTCTCTGTTCACGCAATTTTCCGGAAAGGTGATCGGTACGGACACAAGCGGCGTGATTCTGATTGTTCCTGTATCCAAAACCACGGCCATTGGACGTAACTTTGAGGAGAAGATCCTGTTCGGTACGGTCAACTGGTTCTTCCACATGGTCAGTGACATGGCCGGCTCTAAATCAACTCCGGGAAAGGGGACAGGTATACCCGGGCCGATCGTCTCTCTGATCAAAGAGCTGTCGGCTGTCCCGTGCTTCAGAGAAAAGAAAATCAACGAAGTCGAGTTCCACACATGGGTCTCGAAACTCTTCAACGGCACACTTCTTGCAAAGAGGGACGAGAACGGCAAAATCCTGGAGCCGGTGAAGTTCGACCTGCGTATGGAGATCGGCATCCTGCATGAGGTCGGAAAGCAGTTTGTCCCAGTCATTATCAACGAATGCCTGGTGCGAGGACTGTATTTCCTGCGCAGGCTCTATAATGCCGTCAAAGCTGCTGAGATCCACTCCGTTGCGGATCTGAAGCAGATAGATGCATCCGAGCTCTTGCCCTTTAACAACCGCGTGATCAAGCGGATGATCACCGTGGCGAGCGGCGTCTTCACTGCGGTCGATGTGACGGATGCTGCGGTCAGAGCGGCAATCAAGAACGGTGGCTTTGGCTCCGGATTCGTTGTGGACTTCGCGCTACGTATCAATGTGGTCGGCATTGGACGCTTTGTTATCGCCTGCAAGACGGATGCCGCTTTTATCTCTGAAGACATACAGGAAGCGCGAGAGAAACGGAATAAGTCCGCAAAAGAATTTGAAAAACAGATCGCCGATCTGAAATGCCTGACCCTTGACTATGAGCAGCTTCGCGTCCTGTATTCTCTGGAATACCTTATCCTGAAGGACGACGTCAACGTCACAAAGAAGCTGGAAGACAAGGCGGTAAAGGCAGCGTGGAAACAGCGCTGGCAGAAAAACCTCTTGGAAAGCCTGCCTATTGTGAACGCCCGTCCTGGTGATTTCTTCCTGCAGGAGCCTGAGATCAAAAAGTATATGGAGGCACAGCAGGAAAGCCCGTGGCAGTATCTTCTCGCCATGGAAGCTATGCTGTTTAAACCGTATACGCCCATCTTCGGCAATGACGAGGACAAGAAACTCAAAAAGCTCAAGCTGCAGAGTGAATATCTGACCGAACGCTTCCCCAAGATCCAGAGCATAGTCACAAAAGAGGCTTTAGCCGAGCTGGAAAAAGCGCACAAGAGGGCTGGAGCAGTCATTACCGGCAGCACGAAGAACCTGGTCATTGGCGCTGTCGGCACAACAGCAGTAGTTGTGGCATCCGGCGGGCTGGCGTTTGCCTTTGCACCTGCGATAGCTGCTACTCTTGTCGGAGAAGCGGCTGCCGGATTGTCGGGCGCAGCGCTTGTAAGCTACAGTTTGGCTGCAATAGGAGGCGGATCCCTGGCGGCCGGAGGCTTGGGCATGGCTGGTGGGACCGCTATTATCACAGGCGGCGGGGCGCTAATTGGCATGCTCGGAGGCACTGGCGTATCAGCGGCAACGACCTTGAATCTGCTCTCAGACGATAGCTATGTGCTGGCCGAGTGCTGCAAGCTGCTTACCTTCTGCCGCACTGTCCTGATCGACCGATTCCACGATGCTGCATCCGTTGGAACAATTCAAGCGAATATCGATAAGCAGATCGCGGCTCTTCGAGAAGAAATCGAGAAAAAGCCGGAGCAATGCCCCAAAGAAGTGAAATCCAAGAGCAAGGACGAAAAGACCGAAGGCGAGAGCAAGATTAAAGAAAAAGATAAGACGAAGATCGTAAAAAAGAGCATAAAATATCTGAAAAACACCAGCGATGCCCTCAGAAAGAGCGTACTGAACGAACAGCCTGCGAAAGGAAGCCCCAAAGCACTGCCAGCCCCTCCGGCCACCTAAGCGCGAAAAACATCTGGACACATGGTATCCTGTCATGTATGATAAAGTCAAATGCATGACACGATAAGGGAGAGCAATATGGACAGAGAGAACTTCAATGCTATTATCACGCGATTCCTGGACAAATTCGAAGTTACCAACAGCAAGCCGAGTGAGGAGTACTTCAAATGGAATGCTGTAGCCTGCTTCCAGAAAAACTGGAATCTTGAAGCTGCCGATTTCGCACAGATGTTCTCCGATGCCGTTAAGGAATTCAGCGTCATAATCGACACCAACTATGCTGCTCCGGTCGGGGGTCTGAAAACGCTATTGAAGCAGCCGGGTGAGGATGAAATCATCCGTGCGGCATTCAGAGAATTGTTTGCAGAGGACGCCGGGAATATTGACCAGCTACAGATCCGGGCGGAGCGGTTCGTGGAGACGGTGAATGAGAGGATCGACTACTACTGGCCTGGTTCTCATCTCTATCGTCAGAGCCTTCGCAGCGCTGTTCTCTTCCTCTCCATGCGTTACCCCGCGGACAATTACATCCTGTTCTGGTCCCGTGCCGCAAACTGGGCAACCTTCGTCGAGTTTGCAGACGACTTTGGCTCAGGAGCCAGTTTCTCATTGGCAAAGTTCTATCGGATGTGTGATGAACTTCGAGATGAGATCCTGAAGTCCGAGCTGCTTAAGAAATGCAATGAAGAACGAATGAGGGCTGCAGGCGTCCTGACAGACGATGATTACCATATCATGGTTTACGATATCATCTACTGTGCCACCTGCTATCACCTATACACAGATATCCCAAACTACGGAGCCAATGTTGGGGAACGGATCCAGAGATCGAAAGACAGGACTGAAATAGAAAAAATAAAGCAGACGGTCGCAGAGTTGGAAGCACAAGCCAAGACGTCTGCTACCCTGCAGAAACTCCCTCCGGAACTCATCGGATGCGCAGTAGAACATAAGAAATTTGGTCAAGGGATTATCACGGAAAAGACCAATACCATCCTCAGAGTCAGATTCGGAGAGGAACTGAAGGGCTTCCTGTTCCCAGATGCCTTTGAGCAGAAGCATCTTGCCCTGGCCGATTCAACAATTATGGCAGACATGATGGCTGCGATCGATTCTAAGAAAGCGTCTTCTCAGGTGGATAAAGCGTTGAATAGCGCTAAAGAGGAGTTAGAAAAGATAGAATCTGCCTTCAACAAAAAGTGGAAGAAGGGCATCCACAATGGCGAGCTGGACATCAGCGATGAGTGATGGCCTTAGTTTGCACTAAAGAGAAAAAAGAGGAAAACCTGTGAACAATGCAGGCTTTCCTCTTTTGCGCCTTTTAGGGCGTTGACCAAGGAGTGATAAAAAATATCAGACATAAAAACTGGACAGATTGACAAAATAGCTGACAATGTGTACAATCAGAGAAAGCGTTTATTGCCTATTTAACGACTCCAGAAGACTGAACAGGATTGATGAACATGAATAGCATGGAAAACATGGAAAACATGGAAAAAGCCAGCAACAGCAGCAAAAAAAGGCTGATTTCAAGCTTGACTTATGATCTGCCGGTACTGAGAGCTCGACTTGGAATATCTCAAGCAGAGCTTGCCGAGCGGATAGGCGTGTCCAGGCAGACATACAACAACATCGAAACCGGAAAGAAAGAGATGACCTGGACAACCTGCCTGGCGTTGGTTGCGGTTTTTCAAAATAATCCGGAGACAAAGAAAATGCTCTCCAACATTGAGGGGCTTGAGGCTGAATTGAGTTCTCTTTCCGAATAATTTCTATAGACGTATCCGATAAACGGGAATCTTCTGCGTTTTATTAATTGAGAGATTCCCCCAAAGTAGGGGATTATATCATCCCAGAATATCCGCCGGTGGCCATGGAGGTGCTGGCTGTAGTAGAATGCTTGCCAGAGGCATTTCCAAACTGCTCAACGATAAAAGTATATAAGAAGCTATGAACAGGCCGGGCGATTGAAGAATCAACGCCCGGCCTGTTCAATTTATCAACTCTTGAACAAATAATCTTCCTCGCCGGAAATATATTTATCATAGTCAACGCGAACACGAGCATTTGCTTGAAAAGCCATATGACCAATGGAGCCAACGGCTGTAGCCCTGAGAGCCTGCTGAATATCGCAAAAGATTATGGCCTTCCGAAGATTTCTGCTCTCACCGAAGAAGAAGTTAGAGCCTTAATGGAGGAACTTCGTGAGCTGAACGTCCTCCAGATGGTCGGTAACGGGAACTATCGCTTCACCCGCTTGAGCTTCTGTGAGATGATGGGACTCCCGAACGAGATCGACGATAAGATCATGGCCTTTGCGACGGAGGCATGATTATGGATCGGATTTGGTGGAAACAGATTACAAAGGCCTCTGTATTTACCAGCAAGGTGATAGAGGCCTTGGTGGCGGGGGATAGTGTCATACTGAGCTTACCCCGCCACGTCCCCTGGTATGCTACGCTTACAGATATCATCACAGAGGGTATCATAGAACATGGTATTCCGAGGAGCGTAGACTATGTTGATGGCACTAACGATCCCGGAAAATATCTTCTGGACAACTATTGTAAGAAGGAAACACGGCTTCAATATAGGGTAGGGAAGTCCTACGCCGCTTTCCTTGCAGAACAGGAATCAATCACCTTGAATTCTACCATCGTGTGGGTTGAGAATCTTGACGCAAAAAGTCTTGGAGCCTGGGTTTCTTTCATCCATGAATATAACCGCAGGCTCCCAGCCTCGCGGGAAGGCGGACTGTTTATCCTTGAAATCCGCGGAGAAGAGTCGGTAACAGGCGGAAAACGGATCCAGTGCATCAGCTTCTCGTCTGAGATATCCGCTTATGACAAGTATACCTTCTGTACGCTGGTCAGTACGACGGCGAGAGTAGATAACCGAGTTCGGCAGTATTTGGCAGAGCTGGTATCCTCAGTCTGCTCGGATGATGTAGAGCTGTGCGCCCAATGCTTCGCCGGAGGGACAGAATTCGCAAGGGATCCGGTTGCATACCTGGAGCATGTCTCGGATAGCAAGCTAAGAAGCGATGGAACACATTTCGCGATCGACATGACGCCGGACGAGTTACGATATCGGATATGGGAAAGCCAGATAAGAATGATCTTCCCGCTGATCGAACGCTTCCGAATGCAGTTTATCTCTGACCATAGGTTAGAGATCCTTAGAGAACTGCCGAAAGAAACGGCCTTCGGTGAAAGGATTGAAAGCCCGGAAGACGTTGAAATTGGCCTCCTGTATTACTTGACCTATAGTGGAGCAATACAAATGAGGGATAACAATGAGTACGGACACATAAGAGTTTTTAAAGACGCCAGAAACGATTTGGCACATACAAACTCCCTATCATTTGAAACAGTATGTGAAATATTGATCGGTAAAAGGGCTGCTGTGACAGTTTGCGACAACTGAGATATAGTGTTGCAGAGTTCGAAGATGATTTTTGGACAAATGATATGAATTATGAAATAATCCAAATGAATCAGAATACCTGGAGAATCGAGGATATGGGCGTCCGCTTTTTCCTGCTCACAGGTACGGACAGGGCGCTGCTGATCGATTCCGGAATGACCGTAAACAACGCCAAAGAGATTGCGGCGGGCCTGACTGATCTTCCGACCAGCCTTCTCAATACCCATGCGGACAGAGATCATATCGGCAGCAACGAACAGTTTGAATCTTTTTATATGCATTCGGCGGAGGAGCCGGTCTATCTGCGCTCTGGAAAGCGGGGGAGCATCATCCCCGTCCAAGAGGGTGATACCATTGATCTCGGACAGCGAAAGCTGCTTATTATAGAGCTGCCCGGGCACACACCCGGCAGCATCGCAGTGCTCGATACGGAGAACCGGGTACTTATAAGCGGCGATCCGATACAGCAGCACGGAAGAATATATATGTTCGGAACACACCGGAATATGGATCAGTATATTCGGAGTCTGGAGCATTTGGAGATGTATATACCGCATTTTGATGAGATCTGGCCGTCCCATGCGGACCTCCCGATCCCTCCGGATACAATCCAAAAGCTCCATGACGGGGCAAAGGAAATCCTGGCAGGAAACATACAGGGAGAGCCGGAAGAGCTGCACGGGCAAAGCATTGTCGCGTATGACCTGGGCTTCTGTACCATGTTGTGCGACAGATAAAGAAGGAGAGTGACTTGTAAAGTCACATATCGAGAAACAGCGGCAGGAGTTGACCCCCTGCCGCTGTCGCTTAGTTTGCGCGTTGCTTGTGGAGAAGACTCTCCCAGATGTAGTCGTCGAGACCCTTGTAGCGCGGGTCCCAGAGATACGTGCTGTATGTGAGATCCAGCTTATCCAGCAGAGCGTACAGTGCCGCGTACCCGGTCTGCACATGGTAGTTTGATGTGTAGTCCATATCGAAGGCGGTCTTGATGCCCTCCAGACCGTGATTACGCTGCAAATCCGAAAGCGTCTCCGAGAGCTGGCTGAGCCCGTTCACGCCGGGGACAGCCAGCACAGATAGCCCGGTGAGCGCATGAATCACGTCGGCCTTCATGGG